>JADJXH010000004.1:652217-978326 GCA_016715895.1 Flavobacteriales bacterium
CTCTTGTAGTAGCGGATGGAGTCCATGGGGCTCATCACCGTGTCCACCTCGCCATGCCAGCTGAACACACGCATGGGCACGGGCTTGTCGAACAAGGCGGGGATCTCCTTCTCGGGGACCACCGGCCACCAGGTGTCGCAGCCGCCGAGCTCGGGCCGGCAGTGGAATTGCATGTGCCCTTCGTGCATGGTCCGTTCGATCACGCGCGCCGGACGTTCGCAGTTGGGGCACTGTTTGCCCGTGAGGTTCCGGTAGCGCACGCTGCGCTTCATGGCCGCCTCCAGGATGCCGGCGATCTCGTCCTCGCTCACGCGCCAATCGAACGGCCGGTTCTTCTTCTTCGCCAGGTCCTTGAAGAGGTCGGGCTGCAGCTCGCTGCGCAGGTGCTCGGCGAGCGCCCACTCGGCATAGGCCTGCATGCGGGGGTCCAGCGTGGTGTACACCTTCAGGCCATCGGTGTACAGGTCGTAGGCTTTGCCATCGGCCTTGGCGAACCGGAGCTTCCCCTGCTCGTCGGTGGAGGCCAGCAGGGCCTGCAACCTGGAACGCAACACTTCGCGGTAGTATGGGGCCGGACCCTCGGCGTGGTCGATGCGCTGGAACCGCAGGCCCAGGGGCAGGGCCTTCAGGGAGTCGTAGGCCGCGCGGTCGATCATGCCGGCGCGCTCCATCTGGGCGAGCACCACCATGCGGCGGTGCAGGGTGGTGTCCGGTCGGCGCACGGGATTGAAGAGGGCCGGGTTCTTGCACATGCCCACCAACAGGGCGGCCTCCTCGATGCGCAAGCTGTCGGGACCGGTGTTGAAGTACACGTGCGCCGCACTGCGGATGCCCACCGCCTGGTTGATCCAGTCGAAGCGGTTGAGATACATGGCGATGATCTCATCCTTGGTGTACTGGCGCTCCAACCGCACGGCGATGATCCACTCCTGGAACTTCTGGAAGATCCGCCGGAAACTGCTGGCCGGCTTTTCGGTGAACAGCATCTTGGCCAGCTGCTGGGTGATGGTGCTGGCACCGCCCTTGCTGCCCATGTACACCGCGGCGCGGGCCGTGCCGCGCAGGTCGATGCCGCTGTGCGCGCGGAAGCGCTCGTCCTCCGTGGCGATCAGGGCGTTCACCACGTGGGGGCTGATCTGCTCGTACTTCACCGGGATCCGGTTCTCCCGGTAATACTGGCCCATCAACGTGCCATCGCTGAAGAGGATGGCCGTGGCCAGGTCGCTTCTGGGGTTCTCCAGGTCCTCCGTGCCGGGCAGGTCACCGGCACCCGCCAGCAGCAGGGCGGAGACGACGGCGAGGACCGGGCCGACCAGCACCGCCCAGAGCAGGAGGGGCAGCAGGCGGCGCTTGCGCGGAGCGCTCATGGCGGACGAAGTTAGCGGCGGGCCTGAGAGGGGCTGATGCTCACGCCCACATCGAGCACCCCATGAAGGGTGTCATGCCGCATCGCCTGCTCCAGCCGCAGGCAGTAGCGGCCCGAACGCGGAAAGCGGTCGCCCAGGCGGTACAGGATGTGGGCCTGGAACCGGTCGGCGAAGATGTAGCCGGTGCCGCGGCCGTACCACTGGCCCATGGGATCGGCCAGCTGGCACTCCACCGTGTCGCGCAGGACCCGTCCCGTCGGGTCGGTGAGGTCCACGAACAGGTAGAGGTCGTTGTAGGGATAGTCGCCCGTGTGACGCACATCGATGTACACGTCATGCGGGCTCACCGTGTCCGTGATGCCGAAGCAGAAGGTGGGCGCGTACGCGTTGTGCCAGCCGTGGGCAGGGAGCGGCACATCGCTCTGGTAGATCTCCGGCCGGCCGCAGGCCACCAGCGCCACCAGCAGGAGAAGCGGAAAGGCGGCGCGGTTCACGCCTGCGGTGGTTGAGCGGGCGGCGGGCCGCCGGGCTTGTCCGGACGCGGCCCGCGATCGCGGCGTCCGCGCCGGTCACGGCGTCCACCGCGCGCCCCTCCCTCACCCTGGGGGCGGGGGGCCGCCTGACGGGGTTCGGCACTGCCGCCTTCCGGTTTCGCGCGGGAAGGAGCCCCCTCACGGGGCCGGTCGCGCTCCTTTCGCTTCTTGCCACCGCGCTTGCCCGCGCCGCGGGACTTCATCTTCTGGTCGAAGCGGGTGAGCTCGTCCTGGCCAACGACGTTCTCGTAATCGGGCACCTTCTCCTCGGGCACGGCCGGAGCCGCCACCATGTTCAGGTCCACCTCGGGCTCGATGCCCTGTTTGTTCTGCGCCAGAATGTCGCGCACCACCTCCACGGGGAAGGAGGCCATGATGAAGGGCTCTCCCGGGCGCTTGAACCCGTAGAACATGCGCTCGGTGAAGATGTCGGTCTTGATGTGGGTGCCGGTGCCCTGGCGTGTCTTGAGCTTGGCGTTCTGGGAGGGGTAGCTCTTGATCGCCTCGATGTACATGTCCAGCTCGTAGTTCAGACAGCACTTCAGCTTGCCGCACTGGCCGGCGAGCTTCTGGGGATTGAGGGCCAGCTGCTGGTAGCGCGCCGCGCTGGTGGTGACGCTGCGGAAGTCGCTCAACCAGGTGCTGCAGCACAGTTCGCGGCCGCAGCTGCCGATGCCACCGATGCGTCCGGCCTCCTGCCGGGCACCGATCTGCTTCATCTCCACCCGCACGTTGAAGCGGTCGGACAGGCGGCGCACCAGGTCCCGGAAATCGATGCGCTCCTCGGCGGTGTAGTAAAAGGTGGCCTTGGTGCCATCCCCTTGGTACTCCACATCGGTCACCTTCATGTCCAGCCGGGCCTCGCGCGCGATGACCCGGGAGGCGAAGAGCGTTTCGTTCTCCAGGTCGCGGGCGGCATGCCAGCGGTCCAGGTCCTCCTGCGTGGCCTTGCGGACCACCTTGCGCAGCTCGAACGTGTCCTGAGCCTTCTCCTTGCGGGCCATCTGCGCACGCACCAGTTCTCCCACGAGGCTCACCACCCCGATGTCGTGGCCCGGGCTGGCCTCCACCACCACGGCGTCACCGGGCACCACGCCGAGCGAGGGCGGGCAGCGATAGAAGGTCTTCCGCGTGTTCTTGAAGCGCACCTCGACCGCATCGAAGGGCTGCTGGCCCTGGGGCAGCGGTACGCCCGTGAGCCAGTCGAAGACCCCCAGCTTGTTGCAGCCGCTGGTGCTGCAATAGCCATTGCTCTTGCACCCGGCCGGCTTGCCGTCGGCCCCGCTGCTGCAACTTGCACATCCCATTCCTCTGGTGCTCTGATGATCGCGCTGCGGCTCATGGCCGGATGGGCGCGGCACGAAGATAACCGGCGGAGCCGGGTGCGGGCGCCCTCACGCGCGCAACGCGCGATGGACGCTGTAGCTCAGGTCCATGAAGAGCACCTTGGGGTTGGCGTTGCGCTCCAGGTGCTGGTGCGCGGACTCCAGTTCGTGCCGCAGCTCTTCCGCGCGCGGCTCGGACAGCATGGCGGCGAAGCGGCGGATGAACTCCTCCTCCTGGCCCACCGCACGGACCAGTCCGGACGCTCCGGCCGCGTGCAGCAGGCTCATGCGCACCAGGTGCAGCCCATATCGCATCAGGCCCTTCTGCCGCTCCCGACCCATGCGGGCGAAGTGCTCGGCGAACTCGGCCGCCTCGTGGATCTTCAGGCCATAGCAGGCGCGCATCCAATCGCGGAAGAGCACGAAGAGCTCCTCCTCGCTCTTCTCGGCCATGGCCACGGCCTCCAGCAGATCGCCGGCACTGCGCACCGCGCAGGCGCGCGCCTCCTCGGGCTTCAGGTCCGGGTAGCGCTCGGCAAGCGCTTGCGCCACCTCCTCCTCCTGCAAGGCGGGCACTTTCACCAACTGGGCACGGCTCAGGATGGTGGGCAGCACTTGGTCGATGGACGAATCGACGAGTATGATAGCGTTCATCGGCTCAGGCTCCTCCAGTAGTTTAAGTAGTTTGTTCGCACATGTGTCATTCATCCGACTCGCTATCCAGATTAAAACGACCTTATAACCTCCTAGCATAGATTTTCTACTCAAATATTTTGCAATCTCGCTTGATTCATGGTTACCAATAAGACCTTGCTTTTTTTCCCCATCAAGTCTATCATACCAAATATTTTCATCGAGAAATGGTTCTTTATTGACTGCTTCTCGCCACAGTGCAAGCTGAGCTGTCCATTCGCGTAAAAACAATCCAATATTTTCCTTGTCTCTAGCTTTACTTGAAACTATTGAAGGAAACATAGTATATAAATCGGGATGTGACAAATTGTCCACCATTTGGCAACTAGAACAAACCCCGCAACTCTCAACAGGGCCTTTATGCTCACAAAGGAGATACTGGGCATAACCAAGCGCAAGTGGAAGTGCTCCACTTCCACGTGGCCCAAGAAAGAACTGCGCATGTGGTATACGGCCCTCTCGAATGTTCCCAATTAGCTTGGCCTTAAAGTTAGCGTGTCCAACTATTTGACTGAAGCGCATAGGACGAAGGTATGAGGACAGGGTCACCCACGCACAACGGCTTGTCGAGGTCCACCTGAAGCCCACCGCACCAACACAATGAGCAGCCAACTGGCAGAGGTCAATAATTTCGCGCCTTGTTCGCCGAAGCGTCACATCGCGAAGGCGTCAACCATGTTCACCATGGACACCTTCTCCTTCGCCGGCAAGAAAGCCCTCGTGCGCGTGGACCTCAACGTGCCCCAGGACGCCACCGGCAAGGTGACGGACGACACCCGGGCCCGCGCCATCGTGCCCACCGTGAACAAGATCCTGAAGGACGGCGGCAGCGCCATCCTCATGAGCCACCTGGGCCGCCCCAAGGGCAAGGTGAACCCGGCCATGAGCCTGAAGCCCGTGGCCGAACACCTGAGCACCTTGCTCGGCAAGCCCGTGCTCTTCGCCACCGATTGCGTGGGCGCCGATGCCAGGGCCAAGGCCGCAGCACTGAAGCCCGGCGAGGTGCTCGTACTCGAGAACCTGCGCTTCCACCCGGAAGAAGAGGGCGGCGACGAGGCCTTCAGCAAGAGCCTGAGCGAGCTTGGCGATGTGTACGTGAACGACGCCTTCGGCACGGCCCACCGCGCCCACGCCAGCACCACCATCGTGGCGAAGTTCTTCCCCAAGGACAAGCTCTTCGGCTATCTGATGCAGGCCGAGATCGACAGCGTGGGCAAGGTGCTCGGGAACCCTCAGCGCCCCATGACCGCCATCGTGGGCGGCAGCAAGGTGAGCAGCAAGATCGAGGTGCTGCAGAACCTCATCGGCAAATGCGATGAGCTGATCATCGGTGGCGGCATGGCCAACACCTTCGTGAAGGCCATGGGCGGCCAGACCGGCGCCAGCCTCGTGGAGGACGACCTGCTCGACACCGCGCGCGGCATCATCCAGGAGGCCGGGGCCAAGGGCGTGAAGCTCCACATCCCCACGGACGCCGTGGTGGCCGACGCCTTCGCCGAGACCGCCAACACCGACCAGTGCGCGGCCAACGCGGTGCCTGATGGCTGGATGGCCCTGGACATCGGCCCGAAGAGCATCGAGGCCTGCCGCACGGCCATCCTGCGCAGCAGGACGCTGCTGTGGAACGGCCCCATGGGCGTGTTCGAGATGAAGCCCTTCCAGCAGGGCACCATCGCCATCGCGCAAGCCGTGGCGGAGGCCACCAGCAAGGGCGCCTTCAGCCTGGTGGGCGGCGGCGACAGTGTGGCCGCGGTGAACCAGTTCGGCCTGGCCGACCAGATCAGCTACGTGAGCACCGGTGGTGGCGCGATGTTGGAGTACTTGGAGGGGAAAGTATTGCCGGGGATCGCGGCCATACAAGGGTGAGGGAACACCTGTCGCGTGCGAGATGGACATCCGAATGGACCCCATCATCCCCGCGGACATCAAGCACCTCCACTGCGGCCTGTCGCATCCGGAGGTGATCGGCGCAGCCTGATCGATCCCGTTGAAAAAGCTGGTTTCCCAGCTAACCAGCTTCCCGGGTCATGGCCATCCGCGTATCTTCGGGTCATGAAGATGACCTTTGAACTTCCGCCGGACCTCGTGACCCGCCTGAAGCTGAAGGCCGCGCAGGACGGCGCCAAGCTGAAGGACCTGATCGCGGAGGCCTGCCGCCGTCTGCTGGCCGAGGAGGCGAGCCCCCGAAAGCGGAAGCCCCAGGGCAGTCCCTTCCCGGTGATCAAGGGGGGCAAGACGAAGAGTGCCGCTGCCCTGTCGCCGGACAGGGTGGATGAACTGCTCTGGGGTGGTGGCCGATGAGCAAGCCCTTCCTCCCCGATGTGAACGTGTGGCTGGCCTTGAGCCTGGAGGCGCATCCGCTGCACGCGACCGCCATGCGGTGGTTCGATGCGGCCCGGCCCGGTTCCGTGCATTTCTGCCGATACACCCAACAGGGCACCCTGCGCCTATTGACCACGGCGGCGCTCACCACCCCGCTCGGTCTGCGACCGCTCACCAACAAGGCCGCCATCAAGGCGATGAAGGCCATGCTCGATGATCCTCGCATCGCCTTCGCCGAAGAGCCGGTCGGGTTGTACCCCGCTTGGACGGAACTCGCCTCCTCCTCCTCCGCATCACCGAAGCTCTGGATGGACGCCTACCTCGCCGCGTACGCGCGGACCGGTGGCTATGCGCTGGTGACCAACGACCGTGGACTGAAACAGCTCGCGCAAGCGGACGTGTTGTTGCTGAAGTGATCCCGATGATCGCCCTCCACCCCATCACCCCCGCGGACATCACGCACATCCACCGCGGCCTGTCGCACCCGGAGGTGATCCGCCACTACGCCGTGCGCTTCATGACGCTGGAGGCCACGCAGGAGCAGATGGATTGGTATGCCACCATTGAGCGCGAAGGCACCGGGAAGTGGTGGGCGATCCGGTCCACGGCGGATGACACCTTCCTCGGGGCCATCGGCATCAACCACATCCACCCGGAACACCAGCGCTGCGAGCTGGGCTACTGGCTCCTGCCCGAGCACTGGGGCAAGGGCATCATCAGCAAGGCCATCGGCCAGGTGCTTCATCACGCCTTCCACACCCTGGGCCTGCACCGGGTGGTGGCCGAGGTGGAAACGGAGAACCCCGCCAGCGCCCGGGTGCTTGTGAAGAACGGCTTCCGCCACGAAGGCACCCTCCATGAATGCGAAAGGAAGGACGGGCGCTGGATCAGCCTCGACGTGTACGCGAAGCTCGCCCCGGGTCGACCCTGAGGGTGGAAGCGCTATCTTCGTCTCACCCACGGACCCGGCAGCACGCATTGCGCTGTCGATCACCCCACAGGACCAACATCTCCGCATGGCCGATTCGTTCAACAAACGCGAGCAGGAAAAACGCCGTCAACAGAAACAGGAGGAGAAGGAGCGCCGCAAGGCCGAACGCAAGGCCAACAGCGCCGGCGGTGGACTGGACAACATGATCGCGTACGTCGATGAGTTCGGCCGGATCACGGATACACCTCCCGATCCCACGAAACGGCAGGAGATCAAGGCCGAGGACATCGAGCTGGGGGTTCCACGCCGTGAGGATGTGCCCCCCGAGCCGCTCACGGGCCGGTTGGACCGCTTCGACGAGGGGCGGGGGTTCGGCTTCATCCAGGACAACGGCTCGCGTGAACGCTATTTCGTGCACATCAGCGCCATGCTGGAGGAAGTGCGCGTGGGCGATCAGGTCACCTTCGAACTGGAGCGTGGCCCCCGCGGCATGAACGCGGTGCGCGTGAAAAAGACCTGAGTCGCTGGCCGGGCGACCGCGGCGGTCCGACCCCGGGGGGGGTGCCACTCACCGCTCCATGCGCACCTGCTCCTCCACGGTCTCCACGACCCGACCCAGCCATTTGGCCTCGCCCAGCGCGGGGATCACCATCGGAGCGAAAGCACGGAGCGGAGCCGCGAGCACCGATCCATCGAGCGCCTCGCGCACGACGCTCCAGCGCGTGCCCTGCCAGGCGGCCAGCAGGTTGATGAGCACGCTCAGCACGAAGGCCTTGCGCACCAGGGCAAAGGCCATCCCGGCCACCTTGTTCGGCAGGCTGAGCTGCGCCGCATCGATGGCCATGGTGAGCGCCCGGCCGAGCAGATGAACGACGAGGAGCACCAGCAGAAAGGTGACCAGGAAGCTCAACGCCTCCTGAGCGGGATCGAGACCGAGCCGAACGGCCAACTGGTCGTTGAGGTGGATCCCCGCCCAGATGCCCGCCACCCAGGCCAGCAGACCGGCGAGCTCGCGCACGAAGCCATGCAGGAACCCCTGCAGGGCAGCGATCGCCAGCAGCGCCACCAGCACCCAGTCCACCCAGTTCATGCCGTGAATGTGGGGAATGTGACCAAGGTAGCAATGCAGGCGGCCCGATGGCATCTTTGCCCGCCCATCGACCCGGCCGTTCCCCGTTCCCCAACCCTAATCCCTGCCGTGGACCTCACGTTCGAGAAGCGCTGGCGCGATCTGCTCAAGCACATGGAGCAGCGGTTCGGTGCGCCCGTCGACCTCAATGGGCTCATCTTCCTCGTGGGGGTTCAGGAACTGGGGCAGCATGCCCGCGAGTTCAAGAAGGACGAGAAGGTGAACCTGATGCACATCGGCATCTGCGTGCTGCTATTGCCCTACGGGTACTACCGGGAGCTGGGTCGCGATGCGGATGGTTGGCCGCATTTCGAGCGGGCGCGCGACCTGCCGCCGCTCACCGACAAGGAGCAGGAGCGCCTGATGAAAGAGGCGCTGCTGGACTACTTCGACCACTGATCACGGCTGCCGGGCGGTCATTGCGCACAACCACTGTCCACTGTCGCGCGCCGGCCAGCGCCGGGGCACTGTCCACTTACGGCGTCACCGGTACCAGGGTCACCTCCTCCTCGGCGGTCTCCTCCTCCACGATCTTGATGATGCCTTCGCCCACCGCGCTGTCCTTGAAGCTCACGATGTCCAGCACGGCGAAACCGGCCTGGCCCTGCTCGTAGAAGCCGGTGTAATCGAACTCCACCCAGCCATCGTTCCCGGTGAGCTTCTCCTGGGTGAGGCGCGTGGGGTCGCCCAGAGGATACACGGGGTCCGCATAAAGCTTCACATAGGCCTCCGGCACCGCGCTGCCGTTCTGGTCCTGGATCCGGATGCGGGCGATGGTGGGTTTCTCCTTGTTGCAGGAGGGCAGCAGCGGCCAGCAGAGCAGGAGCCCCAGGGTCATCACCGGGACACGGAAGGTCGATCGGCTCATCGCAGTACTTTTGGGCGCCTGGCCAGCCATGGCCCGGCGAACCTCAAAAGTAGCGTCCAAAGCGATGTTCCTGCAAATCAACCCGGCCAAGCTCACTGTCGCGCTCGCGATCCTGATGCTCCCGACCACCCTGTCCGCACAGAACGACAAGGGCACCAAAGGCACCACCAAGCGTCCCCGCGTGGAAGTGCGCACGACCCTGGGGACCATGGTGGTGGAGCTGTATAACGAAACGCCGCAGCACCGCGACAACTTCCTGAAGCTGGTGAAGGAGCACTTCTACGACAGCCTGGTCTTCCACCGGGTGATCCCCGGCTTCATGGTGCAGGGGGGCGACCCGGACAGCAAGCGGGCCGCGGCGGGCATGCCACTGGGCATGGGCGGGCCCGGGTATACCGTGCCGGCCGAGATCCTGCCGGGTCTGTACCACACCAAGGGCACCCTGGCGGCGGCCCGGCAGGGCGACCAGGTGAACCCCACCAAGGCGAGCAGCGGCAGCCAGTTCTACATCGTGCAGGGCCGCACCTACCAACCCCAGGAAATGGACATGATCGCCAAGCGCAACGCCACGATGGGCACACCGGTCACTTATGACGATGCGGCCAAGGCCCGTTACGCGAGCGTGGGTGGCGCCCCGCATCTGGATGGTGCATACACCGTGTTCGGCGAAGTGGTGGAAGGACTTGACGTGGTGGACAAGATCGCGTCCGTGCAGCGCGATGCCCGCGACCGTCCCGCCGAGGACATCCGCATGTGGATGAAGGTGCTGCCATGAACCTTCTGGAGCGCATCACCGCGCTGGAGGCCGAACTGCAGGCCGCCACAGCCGACACGGCCGAGGCGGTGGAGCGCTTCCGCATCGCGTACCTGGGTCGGAACGGTGCCGTCACCGCCCTGTTCGACGACTTCAAGCAACTGGCCGCCGAGGAGAAGAAGGCCCTGGGCCAGCGCCTCAACCAGCTCAAGCAGGCCGCCCAGACCCGGCTGGAGGAGCTGAAACAGGGCGCTGACCATCAACGTGACGAGCGCGCCGGCGTGGACGACCCCACACGGCCGGCGGCGCTCGACCCCGCCGGCAGCCTGCACCCCATCACCCTGGTGCGTCGACGCATCGTGGACATCTTCGCCCACATCGGCTTCACGGTAAGTGAAGGCCCCGAGGTGGAGGACGACCACCACAACTTCGGCGCGCTGAACTTCCCGCCCGAACATCCGGCGCGCGACATGCAGGACACCTTCTTTGTGGAAGGCACCTCCGATGCGACGACCCGCGATGCGTTGGCGCTCCGCACACACACCAGCAGTGTGCAGGTGCGCGTGATGGAAGGTCAGCGTCCGCCCATCCGCACCGTGAGCCCCGGACGCGTGTACCGCAATGAGGCCATCAGCGCCCGCGCGCACTGCATGTTCCACCAGGTGGAGGGACTTTACGTGGACAAGGGCGTGAGCTTCGCCGAGCTGAAGGGCACCCTGGACCACTTCGCCAAGGCCATGTTCGGCCCCGAGGTGGTCATCCGCATGCGTCCCAGCTATTTCCCGTTCACCGAGCCCAGCGCGGAGGTGGACATGAGCTGCACCATCTGCGGCGGCTCGGGCTGCGCGGTGTGCAAGCACAGCGGATGGGTGGAGATCATGGGCTGCGGCATGGTGGACCCCGCCGTCCTCAGCACGTGCGGGATCGATCCGCAGGTGTACAGCGGCTTCGCCTTCGGCATGGGTGTGGAGCGCATCGCCCAGCTCCGTTTCCGGGTCCCCGACCTGCGCCTCTACTGGGAGAACGACGTCCGCTTCCTGGAGCAGTTCAGCGCAGAGGCCTTCCGCCATTAGTGGCTCCGGCATGCAGCCCCCCTCCGGATCCGACGCCCAGGTCAACGGACCGGCCAGCTCCGCCCATGCCACGGACGTGCTGATCGTGGGCGGCGGCCCCGGCGGGTGCACGGCGGCGCTGCGGCTGGCCCGGCACGGGGTGCGCACCATACTGGTGGAGAGGGCGGTGTTCCCGCGGGACAAGGTGTGCGGTGATGCCCTCAGTGGCAAGGTGATGCGGGTGCTGGAGCGCGTCGACCCTGCCCTTGTGGATCGCGTGAACGCCGACGCCCGTCGCCTGCCCAGCTGGGGCGTCACCTTCGTGGCGCCCGGCGGCAAGGCACTGCGCGTGCCCTTCTCCCGCAACACCGGCGTGGGCGAAGCCCCGGGGGCCATCCTGCCCCGGCTGGCGTTCGACGCCATGCTCTTCGATGAGGTCAAGCGCAACGAGGCGGTGCGGGTGCTCGAAGGCGCGCAGGCCACTGCCTATGAACGCAAGGCGGACGGTTGGCAGGTGGAGGTGCGCCGGAACAACGCCGAGCGGTGCACCATCCAGTGTCGCCTGGTGCTGGCCGCCGATGGGGCCAACAGCCAGTTCGCCCGCCACGTGGCCGGCCTGCCCATGGAACCGCGGCACCAGGCGGCGGGTGTCCGTGCCTACTACCAGGGGATCACCGGCCTTGATCCGCAGGGCTTCATCGAACTGCACTTCCTGAAGGAGCTGCTGCCCGGCTATCTGTGGATCTTTCCCCTGCCAGGCGGGAGGGCCAATGTGGGCCTGGGGCTGCGCAGCGATCATGTGCGCACCCGCGAACTGGACCTGAAGGCCGAGCTGCAGCGCCTGGTCTCCACACACCCCACCCTCAGGCACCGCTTCGTGCACGCCCGGATCGAGGGCCCTGTGCAGGGCATGGGGCTGCCCCTGGCCAGCAAGCGCCACCCGTTGAGCGGCAACGGCTATCTGCTGATCGGCGACGCCGGGCACCTGATCGACCCCTTCACCGGGGAGGGCATCAGCCATGCGATGATCAGCGGGTCCCACGCGGCCGACGTGGCGCACGAGGCCCTGCACGCAGGCCGCACGGATGCCGCCTTCCTCAAGAGCTACGATGGGCGCGTGTGGAAAAGGCTGGGCCAGGAGCTCGCCATCAGCACGCGCCTGCAGGACCTGGCGCACCAGGCCTGGCTTTTCGACTTCGTGGTGAAGCGCGCCAACCGCAACCCGGCGCTGGCGGACACCATCAGCAGCATGTTCACCGACCTCGACCTGCGCTCCCGGCTCAAAAAGCCGGGCTTCTACATGGATCTTGTGCTGGGGCGGTCGTTCACGGGATGACCCAGCGCGCCACCCTGCGCTCACCGTTCACCTCCAGCACGGCGAAGTAGCTCCCCGCCAACCATCCGGGCGTATCCAGGCGGATGGTCGATCCGCCCGGCGCGAGCGAGACCCGCTGTTCAAGAAGGCATCGGCCCAGCGCGTCGAAGCAGCGCACGGTGCCCGACCCCGTCATCCGCGTGGCCACCTGGAGCTGCACCGCGTTGGGCAGCACCGTTGCCGCCAGCTCGGTGAGCGGCACCTCGGGCAACTGCACCAGGACGACCTTCTGCCGGTCCGTCGCGCTCAACCCATCCAGATCCGCCGTGCCACCATCCAGGGTGATCACCCACTTCATGTCCTGGGCATAGCTGTTGCCGTTGAACACGGATGAGCCGGGGGCGAAGCGGAGACGCGCTCCCGGACCAAGCCGGGTGTGCAGGTCCTCGCGGGTGGAGGCGCCCGGGCCTTCCATGAGCACCACCGTGCCGTGCATCACCAGCTCCGCCCCGCTGCCCACCACCACATCACTGCCGGCCAACAGGGCGAGCATGCCGCGGCCATCGCGGCCATAGTGCAAGGTCGATCCCGGGGCCACCTCCAGGGTGCTGCCCCGTCGGAACAGGAAACACGAGCGCTGCCCTTCGAACCCCAGGTGGCCGGCCTGGTGCACATAGCGGTCTCCATGCCCCCAGAACAGCTCGACGATCTGCCAGGAGAGGCAGAGGTCGGCCCCGTTGTTCACCACGGTGAGCGGATGGTAGATGCTGTCGTTGTTCAGCACCGGACCGCCACGGAGCTGGGTGAAGGGCTGGAAGTTGAATCCCGTAAATGGCTCCAGGGTGAGTGTGACCGGTGTCGGCTGGCTGACGTTGGGCAGGGGGGTGATGTCCAGATAGCTCACCTGGTCGGCGGAAGGATAGGTGGTGTCCTCGTACATCACCAGGAAGTTGAAGCCGTTCACCGGCCACATGGTGAAGCTCGAAGGACCGGTCTGGAACTGAGGGAGGTCCGCCTCGACCAATTGATCCAGTGCACCTTGTTGCAACAGGTCATTGGCCGATGGCCAGTACAGCCGGTATTGCTGCCCGGGCCCCGGGGATGCGAGCGTGAACTTGAGGACAAGTTCGCGCAGCGCGTTGTCCGCAAAACCCTCCGTAGGCACGCACACGGAGAAGGGTGAGCCGAACTGGCCGGAACCATAGCTGCTCTGATACCAACGCAGGTCGCTTCCCGTACCTGTGCTGTCGGGAATACGCACCGCTGCCCGGATGCCGGTGCACATCCCTTCCGTGCAACCAATGCCCGCATCGACGGTCGTGCCGGGCAACGGGTATCCATCCAGCGCGATCACGTACTCATTGTCCGCCGTCAACGGGATCGCAGTGGTTGAATCCAGCAGCAGACGTAGGAACACCGGCCGCGCAGGGTCGGCGTCATCAAAGTCGATGCGGGCTTCCACACCGCCACCGCTCACGTGGGCCAATGGGATGCAGGCGGTGCTGTCCCGCGGACCATCCCAGGTATCATCCACGGTCTGATACGCCTCCCAGCCGGCATAGCAGAGCAGGCTGACGGAGGTGTCCACCGGGCAGGGTCGTGTCACCGTGTCGCTGGGCTGCAGGCCGGGTATCAGCAACTGTGCCTGCGCAACGAGGGGCAGCAGGACGAGCACACCAGCGGTTCTTCGGCTCATGGGTGTGGAGCTCCTTGAAGATGCGCTCTCGTACCGTATCGCTGCCTGCGATGTTCACCGCACCCGCCGCGCCACCAGGAACCAATCCCAGGGGTACGGGGCGCTCATCCACGCGGGAGGGTCGATGAACTCGGTGTCCCAACCGTACTCGAGCTTCTCCACCACTTCCACCACGAACCCGCGTTCCGCGAGGAGCGCCTCGAGCTCTTCGGCCATGAAGTGCTTGGTGGGCACCCCGTCGATGGGGACGATGCCATGCGCCCATCCGGTGCCCTCCGGCAGGGCCTCCCGCTCGGCCTTTATGGGGTCCATGCCCATCCGCTGGTTGAGCTGCACCTGGCGGAGCGTGGAGAGCAGGGCCGAGCCCAACGCGGGGACCACCAGGACCAGATGGCCACCCCGCTTCACGCTCTGGCAGGTGTTGCGCACGATGCCCGCCCGCATGGCCGCATCGGCATTGAGCCAGGTGTTGATGCAGAGCACCAGATCGCCCTGCGGATACCCCTTGCGGTCCTTCGACAGGTCGGCGTGCACGTAGCGGATGTTGGCATGCGCACCGCAGGCCTCTTCCGCCACCGCGAGACAGGCACTGCTCACGTCAACGGCGTACACCCGACCAAAATGCCCGGCGAGCAGCGGCAGGGTGCGGCCCACACCGCAGCCCAGATCAGTGGCGACCGCGTCGCGGCTGGCGAAGCGTTCCACCGCCTCCGTGATCAGTCCCTTGTGGTCGTTGGCCGGTACGTTGAAGATCTCCTCCTCGAACGTGGTCGCCACCTGGTCCCATTCCTGTTCATGCATGGTGTGCGGTTCCTTGGCAGATCAAGGTACCCTTCATGCATCGGGCGTGCGGGTGGTGGCTCCATCACCTTTCCACGATCGAAGGTGGACGACGGATGGCGACGAGCCCATACCTTGTGAGGAAGATCGTCCGGATGCGCCCGTTTTTTCTTCCGATGCTTGCCCTGGTGTTCGGCGGTCAGCTGATCGCCCAGGGCACGTGGACCACGCTGAACATCCCGCCTTCCGGACGCCACGACGACGTCTTCTTCATCAACGATACGGTGGGCTGGGCGGCGGGCGGACCGGCCGGCACCATCCGACGGACCGAGGACGGTGGCGCCACCTGGACCCTGCAATACACGGCCGGGCAATACCTGCGCAGCATCGAGTTCATCGATGCGCTGCACGGCTACTGCGGGTCGTTGAGCGGTTCCTTGTTCCGCACCGTGGACGGAGGGGCCACATGGACCGATGTGGCCCCGCTGATCAGCCCTCAGCCACCGGGCATTTGTGGGCTCTCAGCACCGACGCCCACCACCATCTACGGGGTGGGGCTGTGGGCCTCGCCGGCCTATGTGGTGAAGAGCAGCGATGGCGGTCTGAGCTGGACATCGATCGACATGAGCGCGCATGCGACGGCATTGGTCGACGTGCATTTCACGAGCGCGGACACCGGCTTCGTCACCGGCACGGCGGCGCCTGCGGGCAACGGCGGCGTCATCCTGTACACCATGGACGGCGGGCTCAGCTGGCAGCCGAGGCATCTCACCGGCGTCGCCTCGGACATCGTGTGGAAGATCCAGCGCCTGGATGCCGACCACTGGTACGCATCGGTGTACAGCGAACCGGTGAACGACGACACACGCCTGCTGCGCAGCACTGATGGCGGCCAGACCTGGAGCACCATCGTGGCGGCCACCAGCTACACCTATGTGGAGGTGGTGGGCTTCATGGACACGCTGCGTGGCTGGGTGGGCGGCGGAAACCTGCTGTACGGCACCACCGATGGTGGGCTCACTTGGGCGCTGGAGAACGTGGGCAACAACTACAACCGCTTCTTCCGCCTCAGCGATTCACTCGCGTACATGTCCGGCACATACATCTACAAATACACGGCGGATGTCAGCACCGGTGTGGTCGATCGGAGCGAAGCACCGGACTACCATGCGCTCAGCGCCTCGCCCACGCTCACCGATGGGACTTTGGTCGTCGATCTGCGCCTGGACCGCAGCACCATCGCGGACCTGATCGTGCTGCGGGCGGACGGCGGTTTGGTGCGGCGCCTGCTGCATGCGCATAGCGCCCTGGGCGAGCACCGCTTCACCGTGGACCTGGCCCGGGAGGCCGCGGGCACCTACACCGTGGTGCTGAGGACCAACGAGGGGCTGCGCTACGTGAAAGTGGTGTTGGTGGAGAGGTAGCGCTATGCCTGACACTGAGTTGTCCGAGGACACCACTATCAGCCTCTACTTTCGTCTTTGAGATACCATCTGTCGTGAAAGCGATCGTCTCTGCCCTGATGGCGCTCATCCTGACTGCATACGGGCATGCACAGATCCCCTCCGTGGGCTGGACACGCTCGCTTGGAAGCGGCTATTCGGACGCCGGGCACTTTATCCATCAGTTGCCCGACAAGAGCTTCTTTCTCGCAGCGACGAGCAATTCCGCAGATGGACAACTCGGCAACACCTCAGGGCCAGCCAACGGGGAGGTGGTATTCATCGGCCTCGACAGCTTGGGACAAATGCAATGGGGAAACCGCATCGGTGACCTCGGCCTCGTTCAAATCATGCATGGCGCCGTGATGCCCGATGGGAACTTTGTCTTCGCCGGTAGCATCTACGATGCAGGGCAGGTGATCATCGATAGCTGGGGCGACGAAGATCTCTGGATCGTGAAGGTCACCCCCGCCGGCTCTGTAATCTGGGAGCGCTTCTATGCTGGCCTTGTGGACCAGAACGACCAGGGGATCCATGTAGCCGCTCGACCGGATGGGGGTTGCTTCGTTTCCGGATTCCGCGGACAAAACGACTGGGAAGCGTGGGTCATCGCCTTGGACAGCGCTGGCACTGAACTCTGGGAGAACACTTATGGCGGCAGCTCCATTGACATTGGTCAATCCATTATAGCTACTGCGGATGGCGGTGCTCTTCTCGCGGGGTGGACCGGATCCAGTGATGGCGACGTGAGCACGCCGCTCTATGGCCAATACGATGGTTGGCTGGTGAAGCTCGATGCGAACGGGGATATCGAATGGGACCGCACGTATGGCGGTTCGGCCGTGGATCAATTCCACGACATCCGTGGCTTGTCGGGCGGGGACTACCTTGTCCTTGGCACATCGAACTCTTCCGATGGAGATCTTCCGCAGAACCACGGTAACTGGGATGTGTGGCTCATGCGCGTGGACGCCACTGGTGCGATCATATGGAGCCGTTCCTACGGCGGAAGCCTTCCGGATAGTCCGTCGGACATAATCCCATATCAAGGAAACTACCTAATCGCGGGAAGCACCACCTCATCCGATGGAGATGTTAGCGTTTGCTACGACGTGTTGGTGAACCAGGCGCCCTATGGTGGCGGGGATGGCTGGCTCCTATTGGTGAACCCTAATGGTGACCTGCTCTGGGAGAAGTCCGTGGGCGGAAGTGATGGAGATCTCCTCTACGCACTTGCGCCTACTGACGATGGCTTCGTCGCGACTGGGATATCAATGTCGGCGGACCATTTCGTTCCTGGGAACGTGGCCTATCAGGACATCTGGACCGTGCGGTTCAACGGAAAGAGCACCCTGCTCTCTGGCACGCTCTACGTGGATGCGGACAACGATACCAGCATCAGTGTTGGTGATCCGCGTATCGGTGGGCGGCTGGTGGAGCTGAGCAACAATGCCGAACTAGCGCTTTCAGAACCCAGCGGCCATTATGAGTTCGCGGTGAACGGCCCGGCCCAGCACACCATCACAGGCCCAACGATCGCGCACTTCACACAAGAGCCAGCCACGCACTCCCCAAGCATTACGGGCAATGAAACAGCAGTGAGCGGCCTCGACTTCCGGTACACGGCCATGGTACCAGCGCAGGATCTCCAGGTCTTCCTCACACCCGTCTCAGCTTTCCGTCCAGGCTTCCCCGTCCGCTACGATGTGCTCTGCCGCAACGTGGGAACGACGAGCGTTGGCGCAGACCTCAGCCTCGCGCTCGATGATGGCCTCGACTTCGACTCCGCGTCGATCGCACCAGGAAGCATCAATGGCAGCATGCTCACATGGGCACTCGGACCGCTGCTTCCGCTGCAGAACATCCAACTCGCCGTGTACTGCACGCAATCCATTGGGGACACACTGGGAAGCCCGGTGACCACCACGGCGGAGATCACGCCCATCGCAGGCGATCTTGTTCCCGGGGACAACACCGTTACCACGAACAACTGGGTCACCGGCTCCTTCGACCCCAACGACATTCTGGTGGAACCGACCGAAATTCTCGTGAGCACATTGGCCGATGCCGTTCTGGACTACACGATCCGGTTCCAGAACACAGGCACCGATACGGCATTCACCGTTGCTGTGGAAAACCACCTGCCAGCGAACGCGTACTTGCCCAGCTTTGAGCTCATCGACGCCTCGCACCCATTGGCGCTGACCTACTACGACTTCGATCACAAGATGCGCTTCCAGTTAGACAACATCCTGCTGCCGGACAACAACGTGAACGAATTGATGAGCCATGGTTTCGTCCGCTACCGCATACGGCCGCGTACCGATCTCCTTGTCGGGGATTCCATCCGGAATACCGCCGCGATCTTCTTCGACCTCAATGCCCCGGTGATCACGAATTCGGCGCGAACAGCGATCATCACCACCCCGGATATCACCGCGGCGGATGCGGTCGCGCAGATGCACCTGATGCCCAATCCGGCGGCTGATCATGTTCTGCTTTCCGTGGAAGAGGACTTGGTCGGTGGCCTGCTCCAAATGCGCGATGCCAGCGGACGCGTGGTATTCCAGGAGAAGATTTTATCAACCCGGCAGACGTTCGATCTCTCCCGCTTGGCCGATGGGCACTACTTGTTGATGGTGCGCGCGGATGGCGCAGCACATTGGTGCAAACTGATCAAACAGACGCGTTAGGCCGGGCTCAGCTTCAGCATGTTCGCCATGCCCTTCTCGGCGATTGGCATGCTGGCGATGTTGATCACCAGATCACCCTTCTGCACCTGGTTGCGGCGGCGCAGCAGGTGCTTGATGTCGGCGATGGTGTGGTCGGTGCTGACGGTCTTGTCGTAGTAGTGGGCCCGCACGCCCCACACCAGGTTCAGCATGCACAGGATGGCGGGGTTGCTGGTGAAGGCGTAGATGTTCGCCTTGGGGCGCATGCTGCTGATCTTGAAGGCGGTGTATCCGCTGTGCGTCATCGTCACGATGGCCTTCACCGGCATGGCCTCGGTCATGCGCACGGCGGCGATGCTGATGGCGTCGCTCACGGTGCGGTCATTGCTCTCCAGCGGCGGGTTGGGCACGTTGTACATGCCGTCGGCCGTCTCCATCTCCACAAGGATGCGGTTCATGGCCTTCACCACCTCCACGGGGTGCCTGCCCACGCTGGTCTCGGCGCTCAGCATCACCGCGTCGGCATGGTCGAGCACGGCGTTCGCCACGTCGTTCACTTCGGCGCGTGTGGGCGTGATGTTGGTGATCATGCTCTCCATCATCTGGGTGGCCACGATCACCGGCCGGTGCATGGCCAGGCAGCGTCGGATCAGGTCCTTCTGCACCAGCGGCACCTTCTCCATGGGGATCTCCACACCCAGGTCGCCGCGGGCCACCATCAGGGCATCGGCCTCCCGGATGATGTCGTCGATCTCCAGCAGGGCTTCGGGCTTCTCGATCTTGGCGATCACGCGGGCGTGCTTGTCCTGGGCACGGATGATGTGCTTGAGCTCGATGATGTCCCGGGCGCTGCGCACGAAGCTCAGGCCCACCCAGTCCACGTTCTGCTCCAGCGCGAAGTCCAGGTCCTTGAGGTCCTTCTCCGTGAGGCAGGGCAGGCTCACCTTGGTGTTGGGCAGGTTGAGGCCCTTGTTGGCGCTGAGCGGACCACCGTGGATCACGCGGGTCGTGACGCGGGAGCGGCCGTCGGTGGCCATCACCTCCAGGCGGATCTTGCCATCGTCCAGCAGCGCGATCTCCCCGGGCTTCACGTCCTGCGGGAACTGGGTGTAGGTGGTGCTCACCAGGCCGGAGCGGCCCTTCACCGGCTCGGTGGTGATCACCAGCTCGCTGCCGTCGGGCAGGTCGATGGCCCCGTTCTCCATCTCGCCCACGCGGAGCTTGGGGCCCTGCAGGTCGGCCAGGATGGCGGTGTTGAGCCCGAGCTCTTCGTTCAGGGCGCGGATGTTGGCGATGAGCTCCCGGTAGAAGTCGTAGGAGCCGTGGCTGAAGTTCAACCGGGCCACGTCCATGCCGGCGCGCATCAGTTCGCGCAGCACCTCCGTGGAAGCACTGGCCGGGCCGATGGTGGCCACGATCTTGGTCTTGGGGTCGTTCGGGGACATCGGTCTCACTGCAGGAGTTTGTGGCCGGCACGCAACTGGTCGAAGGGCACCGGATAGGCGGCCAGAACGAACTCCGCGGCGCGTACGCGCTCCAGCAGCTCCTCGGGCGCCTCGGGCACCTGCTCGTCCACCACCAGGAAATAATCGGCTGAACGCTGGTCCTTGATCAGAAGGCCGGCGCCCCCGCGATTGTTCACCAGGGTGTAGCGCACCTGGGTGTCGGGGTCGTCGTGATCGAAGGCGGCATGGCGCGACGTGCCCTCCGCGGAGCTGTCCAGGATGTCGCGGTCCCGGCGGGCCAGGGCGATCCCCAGGCTCAGGTTGAGGGACCAGCACAACCGGTAGTCGTTCACATGGCTGCTGATGCCGATCACGTGCACCTCGGGATCGGGCTCCACATCAAGGCGGATGCGCGTGGTCTTGGCCATGGACGGTCAAAGGTAGTCCTGCGGCGAAGGGCGGTCCCGGTGAATGCACGAAGGCCTGTGCACCGGCCGCTGTTACTCGTCGCCGCCGACCGTGGCGCGGGGCGCCTTCTGGTCGGTGCCGCTCTCCCGGGGCTTTCTGCCGCGGCCCCGACCGCGGCCCCGGCCACCGCTGCGGCGTTTCTCCATGGCGCGGAAGGCCGCGTCCGCCGCTTCCTGTTCGGCTTTCTTCTTGCTCGGCCCACGACCGCTTCCGCGCACATCGCCATCCACCTTCACCTCGCACAGGTAGGTCTTGCCGCGGCCACCGCGGCCGCCTTCCTCGGTGATGTGGAAATCCACGCGCTTCCTGTGCTTCTGGCCCCACTCCAGCAGGCGGCTCTTGTTGTCGCGGTCCTCCTTCTCCAGCTCGCGCAGGTCGTACTGGCTGGTGATCAGCTTCACGATCGCCTTGCGCGCCCGCTCGAACCCCTGCTCCAGGTAGATGGCTCCGAAGATGGCCTCCAACGCGTTGCCGGGCACGCTGGTCTCGTGCCCCCGGGTGACGTTGCTCTCCATCACCTTGCTGATGTCCACCCGGTGGGCCAGCTCGCTCAGCTGCTGGCGGCTCACGAGCTTGCTGCGCATGCGGGTGAGGAAGCCCTCCCCTTCCTTGGGATAGCGTTCGAACAGCAGGCTGCCGACCACGGCGTCGAGGATGGCATCGCCCAGGAACTCGAGCCGCTCGTTGTCGGGCAGATCGGGCCGGTCCTCGGGCACGGCGCTGCTGTGGCGGAGCGCCTGTTTGTAGAGGGCCAGGTCGGTGGGGCGGAGGCCGAAGGAGCGCTTCACCCAGGCCAAGATCCGCCGGTCCTCGGCAGAGGCGCGGGCACGGAGCAGCAGCGAGCGTATCAAGCGGGCCTAGCGGTACTTGCGGAAGATCACCGCGGTGTTGTGGCCGCCAAAGCCGAAGGTGTTGCTCATGGCGGCGTTCACCGTGCGCTGCTGTGCCGTGTTGAACGTGAAGTTCAGCCGGGCGTCGATCTCGGGATCGTCCGTGAAGTGATTGATGGTGGGCGGCACCGTATCGGTGTGCACGGCCATGATGGCGGCCACGCCCTCCACCGCACCCGCGCCGCCCAGCAGGTGCCCGGTCATGCTCTTGGTGGCGCTGATGTTGAGCGCGTAGGCGTGCTCGCCGAAGAGGCGCTGGATGGCCTTCACCTCCTGCGGGTCGCCGATGGGGGTGCTGGTGCCGTGGGTGTTGATGTAGTCGATGTCGGTGGGTGCGAGGCCGGCGTCCTTCAGCGCGAACTTCATGCACAGCTCGGCACCCAGCCCCTCGGGGTGGGGTGCGGTGATGTGGTACGCATCGCTGCTCATGCCGCCACCGATCACCTCGGCGTAGATCTTGGCGCCCCGCGCCAGCGCGTGCTCCAGGTCCTCCAGCACGATGGCCGCCCCACCCTCGCCCAGCACGAAGCCGTCGCGGTCCTTGTCGTAGGGACGGGAGGCCGTGGCCGGGTCCTCGTTGCGGGTGCTCATGGCGTGCAGCGCATTGAAGCCGCCCACTCCCGCCTCATAGATGGCGGCCTCGGAGCCGCCCGTCACCACGGCCGGGCACAGGCCCAGACGGATGGCGTTGAAGGCGTCGATGAGGGCATTGTTGCTGCTGGCACAGGCGCTGGCCGTCACATAGCTCGGGCCGCGCAGGGTGTGCTTCATGCTGATCAGCCCCGCCGCGCTGTCGGCGATCATCTTCGGGATGAAGAAGGGATTGAAGCGCGGGGTGCCATCGCCCTTGCCGAAGCCGATGCACTCGTCCTGGAAGGTCTTCAGCCCGCCGATGCCACTGCCCCAGATCACCCCTACGCGGTCGCGGTCCAGCGTGTCGGAGAGCAGCCCGCTGTCGGTGATGGCCTCGTCGGCGCACACCAGGGCGAACTGGGCGTAGGGGTCCGTCTTTCGGGCCTCCTTCCGGTCCATGAACGCCTCGGGGTCGAAGCCCTTGACCTCGCAGGCGAAGCGGGTCTTGAACTTCGACGCATCGAAGCGCGTGATGGGCGCGGCGCCGCTCCGGCCGCTCACCAACCCCTCCCAGTAGGCGGCAAGCGTGTTGCCGATGGGGGTGAGCGCGCCCAGACCGGTCACAACAACGCGTCTGAGCTGCATGGGGAGAGCCCGATGGGCCCGGGCTTACTTCGCGTTCTTCTCCACGTAGTCCACGGCCTGACCCACGGTCTGGATCTTCTCGGCCTGGTCATCGGGGATGGCGATGTTGAACTCCTTCTCGAACTCCATGATGAGCTCGACGGTATCGAGGCTGTCAGCGCCAAGGTCGTTGGTGAAGCTCGCCTCCATGGTGACCTCGCCCTGGTCGACCCCGAGCTTGTCCACGATGATCGCGATGACCCTGGATTTGATGTCCGACATGACAGTGTCGTTTAGTTGATGAGGGTGCAAAGGAAACACTTTTTCGATGCGGCCTTCTTCACCGTGGCGAGAGGTAGGGCACCAATACTTCCGTGAGCGGCTTCCGCACCAGGTCCGGCACGCGGCAGTCGGGGGCCGCAAAGCCCATGGGTATCAACAGGTAGGGCCGCTCGTTGGCCGGTCGGTCCAGCAGGCGTGCCAGGAAATTCATGGGGCTGGGCGTGTGCGTCAGGGTCACCAGGCCCGCATGCTGAGCGGCCGCCAGCAGCACCCCGCAGGCCAGCCCCACGCTCTCCTCCACATAGTAGTGCTTGCGGCGCGCGCCATCGGCATCTTGGCCGTGCACCTGCTTGAACACCACCACCAACCAGGGCGCCGTCTCCAGGAAGGGCTTGTGCCAGTCGGTGCCGAGCGGCGCCAGGTCGGCGAGCCATTCATCGGACATGCGGCCATGGTAGCTCGCATGCTCCTCCGCTTCGGCCGCCTCACGGATCCGGCGCTTCAGCTCCGGGTGGCCCACCAGGCAGAAGGTCCACGGTTGCTTGTGCGCGCCGCTCGGGGCTGTGGCGGCCGTGGCGATGAGCTCCGCCATCAGGGCGCGCGGCACCGGCCGGTCGCTGAAATGACGGACGCTGCGTCGGCGGGCCATCAGTTCGTGGAAGGCGACCGCCCTGCGATGCATCTCCTCCATGGGGAGCTCGACCGGGCGATGGGGCACGGTGGGGGGTCCGTCAGGGCTGCTCATGCTCCGAAGGTCGGTGCTGGCCGGGAGTTGCGCACCTTCGCGGGGTGAAGCGCATCGCCATCCTGGCCTCCGGCGGCGGCAGCAACGCTCAGCGGCTCATTGAGCACTTCCAAGGCTCCAGCGCGGCCGAGGTGGTGCTGGTGGCCGGCGATCGACCGGAGGCCGGCGTGTTCACCCGGGCGTGGGAGCTGGGCGTGCCCGGCTACCGCTTCACGCCGGCGCAGTTGCGGGATGGCACGCTGCTGCGCGAACTGCAGGACCTGCACATCGACCTCGTGGTGCTGGCCGGCTTCCTGCGCCTGGTGCCTGCGGACCTGGTGCGTGCCTTTCTGGGTGGGATCGTCAACATCCACCCCGCCCTCCTGCCCCGTCATGGTGGCCGGGGCATGTGGGGCCACCACGTGCATGCGTCGGTGCTGGCGGCCGGCGACGCCGAGAGCGGCATCACGATCCATCTGGTGAACGAGCGCTACGATGAGGGCGAACACCTCTTCCAGGCCCGATGTCCCGTGCTGCCTGGCGACACACCGGAGACCCTGGGCCGGCGCGTCCTGGAGCTGGAGCATGCGCACTATCCCGTGGTCGTGGAGAACCTCGTGAAGGGCCTCGCCTCCTAGCCGGCGGCCGGCGACCGTTCCGTACCGTGCACGGACGGTGGACAAAGGGCGATGGCCCGCGGCGCGTTCCTTTGCGCTCCGGCCCATGTCGGGATGGAACAGATGCAGCTTGACCCCGCCCAGATCGGAAAGGCCTTCCTGGTGCTCTTCGCGGTGATCGACATCGTGGGGGGCATCCCGCTGATCCTGCAGGTGCGGCAGAAGGCCGGGCGCATCTACCCGCTTCGGGCCACCTTGGTGAGCCTGGGCATCATGGTCACCTTCCTCTTCGTCGGTGAAGGCATCCTGCGCGTGGTGGGGGTGGACGTCCGCTCCTTCGCCGTGGCCGGTTCGTTGGTGCTGTTCTTCATCGCCCTGGAAATGACCCTCGGCATCAGGCTCTTCAAGGAGGACACGTCCGCCCCGGGCCTGCCCAGCGACGACCCCAAGGTGTACAGCATCGTGCCGCTGGCCTTCCCGGTCATCGCCGGCGCGGGCACCATCACCACCATCCTGTCCCTGCGGGCCGAATACGCGCCGGTGAACATCCTGGCGGCCATCGTGCTCAACATGGGGCCGGTGCTCCTCGTGCTCTTCCTCACCACCCGCATCGAACGGCTGCTCGGCCGCGTGGGCCTGATCGTCATCCGCAAGGCCTTCGGCGTCATCCTGCTCGCCATCAGCGTAAAGCTCTTCACGGGCAACATCACCTACCTCTTCCCGGTGCGATGAGCGTCCAGGTGACCGCCTACACGGACGGCGCGGCCAGTGGGAATCCCGGCCCGGGCGGCTACGGCGTGGTGCTCGAGAGCGGCAGCCACCGGCGCGAGCTGTGGGGCGGTTACCGCCACACCACCAACAACCGCATGGAGCTGCTGGCCGTCATCGTCGCGCTGGAGGCCCTCAAGCGTCAGGGCATGGAGGTGACCGTGGTGAGCGACAGCAAGTACGTGGTGGACAGCGTGGAGAAGGGCTGGGTGTTCGACTGGGAGAAGAAGGGCTTCGCCAAGCGGAAGAACCCCGACCTGTGGCAGCGCTTCCTCCGGGTGTACCGCCGGCACAAGGTGCGGTTCCACTGGATCCGCGGCCACAACGGACACCCGCAGAACGAGCTGTGCGACCGCCTGGCGGTGGCCGCGCGCGAGCAGCCCGGCCTGCCGGCGGACGAGGTGTACGAGCAGCTTGGCGAAGGCGGTTGAGCCCGGCCTCCCGGCCACACCCTATTTTCGTCCGCCATGCCACGCAAGCTCTACGCCCACATCAACCAGAACAGCACGCCCGTGGTGCTGGAGCGCCGCACACCCGATGGGCCGTGGGTGCCCGAAGGCACGGCCGACCCGGACATCAGCGCGGCGGGAAAAGGCACCTTCAGCGTGCTGGTGGAGGGCCGCTCGGTACGCGCCACGGTGGTGAAGGAGGACCGCGCGGCGGGGCTGGTGAAGCTGCGCATGGGCGGCAAGCTGTACACCGTGCGCGTGGAGGACGAGCGGGCCCGACTGGTGCAGGCCCTCGGGCTGGACAAGGCCCGTGGCGGTGTGGTGCCCGAACTGAAGGCCCCCATGCCCGGACTGGTCCTCAATGTGCTTGTGAAGGTGGGTGATGTGGTGAGGAGGAACGATGCCCTTCTGGTGCTGGAGGCCATGAAGATGGAGAACCTGATCAAGGCCCCGGGCGATGCGGTGGTGACCCAGGTGCATGCCGTGCAGGGCAAGGCCGTGGAGAAAAGCCAGTTGTTGCTCAGCTTCGGCCCCGTGGTCTGACGGAGTTCAGCGACCCATCGACCCGGAGCGATCGGCGCGGTGTTCGCTACGCCGCCCGGCCCGACCTACCTTTCGCTCATGGACCGCAAACGCTTTCTCACCCGCTCGCTGCAGGCTGCCGCCGGCGTGGCCCTGGCCCCGGCCGTGCTGCGCGCCTCGGGATCAATGCCCGGTGGGCTGCTGTTCACCCAGGCGCCCCTGCCCTACCCGTACGAGGCACTGGAGCCGCACATCGACACGCTCACCATGCAGATCCACTACGGGAGGCATCATGCGGCCTACGTGAAGAACGCCAATGAGGCCCTGGCGGCCGAGGCCGTTCCGGCCACCACCGCCGAGCAGCTCTTCGGCACCATCGGCGGGGTGAGCACCAAGCTGCGCAACAACGCCGGCGGGGCCTGGAACCATGACCTGTTCTGGAGCAGCATGGCGCCCGGCAAGGGCGGGGAACCAACGGGCACCGTGGGCGATGCGATCAACGGGGCCTTCGGGTCGTTCGGGAAGTTCAAGGAGGTCTTCGCCGAGGCGGCCATGAAGCGCTTCGGCAGCGGGTGGGCCTGGCTGGTGGTGCGCGAGGGGGAACTGGCCATCGGCAGCACGCCCAACCAGGACAACCCACTGATGGACCTGAGCGAACTGAAGGGCCGACCGCTGCTGGGACTGGACGTCTGGGAGCACGCCTACTACCTCAAGTACCAGAACAAGCGTAACGAGTACGTGGCCGCCTGGTGGAACCTGGTGAACTGGGACGCGGTGGCCGGGCGGATGGGGTGAGGGTGTGCCTCAGTCCTCCACCAGCTCGATGTCGAAGTCGACCAGTTCCACGAACTGCTGCACGCGCTGGTCGATGTCCTCGCGGGTGATCTCCGCCAGACGCTCGATGCCGAACTTCTCGCAGGTGAAGCTGGCCAGCGCACTGCCCACGATGATGGCGCGCTTGAGGTTGTCGAAGCTGTGGTCCTGCGTGCGGGCCAGATAGCCGATGAAGCCACCGGCGAAGGTGTCGCCCGCGCCGGTGGGGTCCACCACGTCCTCCAGCGGCAGGGCCGGCGCGAAGAACACCCGGTCGGGCCCGAAGAGCAGGGCACCGTGCTCCCCCTTTTTCACCACCAGGTACTTGGGGCCCATGGCCAGGATCTTCCCGGCCGCCTTCACCAGGCTGTGCTCCCCGCTCAACTGGCGCGCCTCGGCATCATTGATGGCCAGGATGTCCACCCGCTGGATCACGCGCTTGAGGTCCTCCAGGGCACTGTCCATCCAGAAGTTCATGGTGTCCATCACCACCAGGGCCGGGCGTTCAGCCATCTGGTCCAGCACCTTGGCCTGCACCTTGGGGTCCAGGTTGCCCAGCATCACATACGGAGCCTGGGTGTAGGCGGCGGGCAGCTTGGGGTCCAGGTCCAGCAGCACGTTCAGCCGGGTCTCCAGCGTGTCGCGGCTGTTCATGTCGTAGTGGTAGCGGCCGGCCCAGAAGAAGCTCTCCTTGCCCTCGAGCACCTCCAGGCCGGAGAGGTCCACGCCACGGCGGCGCAGGTCGTCCATCACGGCCGTGGGGAAATCGTCGCCCACCACGCTCACCAGCCCGATCTTCTCCAGAAAGATGCTGGCGGCCAGGGAAATGTAGGTGGCGGCGCCACCCACGGTCTTCTCCGCCACTCCGAACGGGGTCTCAATGCGATCAAAGGCGACGGTGCCAACAGTGACGAGTTGCATGGGGGCTCAGGTTGAAAAGAAGGAAGGCCGCATGATGCGGCCTTCGCTAGCTCCCCGGGCTGGACTTGAACCAGCGACCCCATGATTAACAGTCATGTGCTCTAACCAGCTGAGCTACCAGGGAAGGTCTCCGTTGGAAAACGGAGCGCAAATGTAAGCCGCTCGTCGGCATTGGCCAATAGCTGGCCGCTGTAGCGGGGGAAGGGGGCCTTCCCGCCACTTGCTGACCACCCGCCGCCACTTGCTCATCCCGCCTATGGAAGGCCTGGGGGCCGCGGCAGTTTTGACCCATCGAACGCCAACGACCCCTCCCCATGAACGCCCGCCTCCTTCTCGCCACCGCCGCCACCCTCCTCGCCGCCAGCTGCCTCTTCGCCAGCAAGCAGGTCACCTTCCACGGCAAGATCGAGACCCTCGACGGCGGTGCCCGCCGCACCACCCTCCTGGTGGAGCGCGCCGATGGCTCCCTGGACAGCATGGTGGTGGCCGGCAACGGCACCTTCAAGCTCCGCGTGGAGGCCGACAGCCGGCTCCGCCTCACCTTCCGCCAGAACGGCTACATCACCAAGGTGGTGGAGGTCAACACCCTCAACGCCTTCCCCAAGTTCAAGAACGAGAACGACCGCGAGGTCCGCTTCTCCGTGGAGCTGATGCCCCAAAGCCCCGCCAACGACCTGGCCTTCGCCGCTCCGGTGGGCCACATCACCTTCACCAAGGGCAGCGGCCTCATGAAGGTCCACTACGACCACACGCTGGTGACCCTTCCCGCTGCGGACGTCACCGCGGCGCGCTGATGAACGTTCAGAACGGGACGGGGGTCCTGTGAACGATGGAGGGGCTGCCTGCGGGCGGCCCTTCCGCTTTGGGGGGGGTGTCTGCCTCTGGACGCGTTCCCGCCACTTGCTGACCACCCGCCGCCACTTGCTCATCCAGCCTATGGAAGGCCTGGGGGCCGCGGCAGTTTTGACCCATCGAACGCCAACGACCCCTCCCCATGAACGCCCGCCTCCTCCTCGCCGCCGCCGCCCTCCTCGCCGCCAGCTGCCTCTTCGCCAGCAAGCAGATCACCTTCCACGGCAAGATCGAGACCCTCGACGGCGGTGCCCGCCGCACCACCCTCCTGGTGGAGCGCGCCGACGGCTCCCTGGACAGCTTGGTGGTGGCCGGCAACGGCACCTTCAAGCTCCGCGTGGAGGCCGACAGCCGGCTCCGCCTCACCTTCCGCCAGAACGGCTACATCACCAAGGTGGTGGAGGTCAACACCCTCAACGCCTTCCCCAAGTTCAAGAACGAGAACGACCGCGAGGTCCGCTTCTCCGTGGAGCTGATGCCCCAAAGCCCCGCCAACGACCTGGCCTTCGCCGCTCCGGTGGGCCACATCACCTTCACCAAGGGCAGCGGCCTCATGAAGGTCCACTATGACCACACGCTGGTGACCCTTCCCGCTGCGGACGTCACCGCGGCGCGCTGATCACCTTTCAGAACGGGACGGGGGTCCTGGAACGATGGAGGGGCTGCCTGCGGGCGGCCCTTCCGCTTTGGGGGGAAAGCAACAGGGGCCGCTCCTTTCGGAACGGCCCCCGCCTCGATGGGATGAGGGGTTACGCCGCCTTGGCGCCGGTCGCCAGCAACTGGAAGTCGTTGAGCACGACCTCGCTCACCTGGCGCTTCTGCCCGTCCTTGCCTTCGTAGCTGCGGTGCACCAGGCGCCCTTCGAGCACCACGCCGGTGCCCTTGCGGAGCATGCGCTCCACCATCTCGGCCGTGCGGCCCCAGGCCACCACGGTGTGCCACTGGGTGGTGCTCACACGATCGCCGTTGGCGTTGCGATGGCTGCTGTGGGTGGCCACGCTCATGCGGGCCACTTTGCGTCCTTGCGCGATCTCGCGCACTTCCGGATCGTACCCGAGGTGACCGATCAACTGCACTTTGTTCTTCAGGGTGTTCATGACCTCGTTGGGTGTTTGGGGTGATGAGGGTTCGTTGGATCCTTGGGGAGGGTGATCAGGCGGCGGCCTCCACGGCGGGTTCGCTCTTGTTCACCACCTGGAACTCGCTGAGCACCACTTCCGTGATGTAGCGCTTCTGCCCGTCCTTGCCTTCGTAGCTGCGGTGCACGAGCTTGCCCTGCAGGGCCACGCGGCTGCCCTTGTGCAGCAGGTTGCCCACCTGTTCGGCCTGTGCGCCCCAGGCCACCACCGTGTGCCACTGGGTGTCGGTGATCCGTTCGCCGCTCCGGTTGGTGTAGCTCTCGCTGGTGGCGACGCTCATGCGGGCCATGCGGCGTCCGCCGCTCACTTCCTTGATCTCCGGGTCGTTGCCCAGGTTGCCGATCAGCTGCACAAGGTTCTTCATCGTGTTCATGGTCTCAGGTGTGTTTGAGGGGTTGTGTGTTCGTTCGAGGCCGGCTTGTCGTTGAAGCCGCTGCAAACCTTCACCCCTCGATGACCGGGACTCGGTAAGTCGTCATTTGTATGCGACAGCAGTCGTTTGCCACCGTTTGTTGGACGGCTACTGGTTCGCGAAAAGAGCCTGATCTCCAGTACCTTGCCGGGCATTCGTGCCCGTTGATCCCCCGGCAGGCAGCGGAAGTGCCGATCGGGACGTCAACGGCTAACGGAAACCACCGGACCGGTGCGTGAACTCACCGAGCGCGAGCTGGTGGAAGGCTGCCTGCGCGAGGATCGTCGCTGCCAGGAGGCCCTCTACAAGCGGTATGCACGGCGCATGTACGCCGTGTGCCTGCGCTATGCCCGGCACGAGCTGGAGGCGCAGGACATGATGCAGGAGGGCTTTGTGCGGGTGTTCGACAAGCTCGGTGGCTTCCGCCAGGACGGCTCCCTGGAGGGATGGGTCCGCCGCATCATGGTGCACACGGCCATCAACCAATACCGGCGCAAGTCGTTCCAGCAGGAGCGCATCGGCCTGGAGAAGCTGCCGGAGGACCCTGTGGCGGCCACCGCGTTGGCCGAGCTGGGTGAGCGGGAGCTGCTGGCCCTGGTGGCCGGGCTGCCGGACGGCTACCGGACGGTGTTCAACCTGTTCGCCATCGAGGGCTACGACCACGCGGAGATCGCGGCCATGCTGGGCTGCGGGGAGAGCACCTCGCGCAGCCAGCTGGCCAAGGCGCGCCGCATGCTGCAGGAACGCATTCACGCCATACACCTGACGACCCATGAGGGAAAGGCATCCGATCGATGACATCTTCCGCCGCGGCCTCGCCGCCGCCGAGCAGGAGCCCCCTGCCGCCATCTGGGAGGGGGTGATGCGCCAGCGCGCGGGTCGCCGACGCCTGCTGGTGATCTGGCGACGCATCCGCTGGATCGGCCCGCTGGCCCTGATGGTGGGCGCTCCCGCGCTCTGGTGGGCCCTGTCCGAGGCCCCGACCCCTCCAATTCCGACCCCTGTGCAGGCGTCCGCCGCGCATGCCGGCGCCCCGGATGCACCCGCTGGGCCCAACACGACCCATCCGGGATCACCTGCGCATGAGGCCACGACACCTGCGGCGGAACAGACCCCGGATGCCGCACCCACGGTCCGGTCCGCGACCCACACGCTCTCCCCGGACCCCGGGAAGGAGCCGGCCAGCCGCGGCGATCGGGCCCGGAGGTCCACCGCCCGGCAGGGCTCGGACCTCGCCGGGGCCGCACACCTGAACCCTGGGGACGGCGAGGGGTCATCCGGCGCTCGAACGGTCCATGAGCGTGAGCGGACGTCCTCGACGAGCGCCTTCGGCGGTTCGGTCCGAGGCGCCGTGATCGCTGCGGAGGGCACGAAAGCCGGCGATGCGCAATGGCTGTCGGGACGGCGCTCGGCCTTCGTGCATGGCGTGCCCGTGAGCGCACCGATCGCGCGTGGCGTTCCTGACAGCTACGTGCTGCCTCGCGCGGACTGGTGGGTGGCCGTGATGGCCGGGCGGTTCGACCGGACCCGCCGCTGGCAGGGCACCGACCCCGAACTGGTGGGCGCTCGGGCGGCCGTGGAAGGACACGCCGGAGAATGGCACCTGGGCTTGTGGGCCGGTCGCCGTTGGCGATCGGGCAGCTGGTTCGGCGTGGGGATCGAGCATACCGGAGGTCGCAGCGCTTATGAACGATCCGACCGGAGCCAGCAGGTGAACGCCTTCGTGAACACCAGCATCGCCGTATTCGAGAACACGGTCCTGGCCACACAGAGCGATACGCTGTTCGTGGTACGGGAGCGGTCGGAGACCACGGCGATCACGGGTCGTTCGTCCACCTGGCGCGTGCCCCTGCTGCTTGGATGGGAGGGCGGGGTGCGCCGTTGGATGTTCGGCGCCCACCTTGGGCTGGCCCTGGAATGGCAGCGCATGCGCGATGGATACCTCTTCCTCGAAGAGGTGACCGAAGGGGGCGCGGTGGTGCAGCGGGCCGAGCGTGTGCGCGATGCGGACCGCTCCTTCGGCCTGGTCTCCGCTCAACTGGCACTGGATGGTGGGTTCCAACTCACCGAGCACGTACGGATCATTGCCGGACCGGTCTACCAGACCGGCCTGGGCATGGTCTTCGGACAGGGGGCCGTGCAGGCCCTTCCCACACGCCTTGGCGCACAACTGCGGCTGCGCGTCGATCTTCCCCACCGCCAACGATGAACGGAACACCACGTACGCGCTTGAGGATGGCACTGCTGATAATGGTGCCCCTGCTTGGCGTTCGCAGCCTGGCGCAGCCCCAACCGTGCGGTGCCGATGTCACCGTGCAGGTGACCGCCACCCCCACAGGCCCCAACGCGTGGTCGCTGCTGGCCTCGGTGGACGGGGCGCTGGCCGTGTACACGTTCAACTGGGACGCCGGCGACGGCCAGGGGACCTCGGCGGGGAGCACCACCTTCGACCACACCTTCAGCGCACCGGGCACCTACCTGATGTGCGTGAGCGTGGACGTGCTGGACCAGCAAGGGATCTTCTGCACGGCCACCGGCTGCACGGTGGTCAACAACAGTGGTCTGCCCCCCTCCGTGTGCGACACCACCGATCTGCAATTCGCCGGCAGCTTCGACAACGGCACCTTCACCTTCGCCCTGGAAAGCATCATCACCACCCCCATCACGGGCATCACCTGGGACTTCGGCGATGGCGCGACCGGCTCCGGGACCATGGTCTCGCACACCTTCGCGGGCAACGGGCCGTATGCCGTGTGCATGACCGCCACGTTGCTCGATGCGGTCCTGCAGGACAGCTGCACCGTGCAGACCTGCAATTGGGTGTACTTCGGACCCGATACCATCCCGTGCGGGCAGGTCCTTCAGCCGGATTTCGATCACCTGATCAACGGGAACACCGTGGCCTTCATCAACACCTCGCTGACGTCGGGCGCGCTGCCGGACCTGCTGTGGGACTTCGGCGACGGCACGAGCAGCACGGAGGTCCAGCCGCTCCATACCTACGCACTGCCCGATCTCTACACCGTGTGCCTCACCGTCACCATCGATGGTCCGCTCGCCCCCGACACATGCTCATTGTCCGTGTGCCTGCCCGTGCACCTGATGCCCTTGGTGGGACTCGAAGAGGAGGTCGAACAGGCCTTCAGCGTTTCACCCAACCCCTGTGCGGATGTCCTGATCGTGCGCTCCCCAACGGGTCCGGCTTCGTGGTCCGCCGACGTGCTGGATGCCCAGGGCCGGCGCTGCTGGACCGGAGTTTTGGGCGGTGGCCTGGACCATGTGGATGTCGCACGCCTGGATGCCGGGGCCTACCTGATGCGCCTCACCAACGGCCAACGTGCGCGGACCTTTCACTTCCTGAAGGAGTGACCCCGGGCGCCCCGCACAGCCCTGGCGACGTCATAGCGGTCACAGGTCCTGAAGCCCCCAGTCATGATGTTCCGCCTCCTCGCCGCCGCCCTTCTATCAGCGCCCCTCGTTGCCCAGGCCGGTCCCTGTGACAGCCTCAGCGCCGACTTCCAGTTCACCGCCCAGGGCACCACCGTCATCTTCACCCCCAACGTCTTCGACAACACCTGGGGATACCACTGGGAGTTCGGCGATGGCTCCAGCGACTGGTCGCCCATCTCCACCCACATCTACCCGGGGCCCACCGTCTTCCAGGCCTGCCTTACGGTGTGGACCTGGGACCCCCTGGCCCAGGACAGCTGCTTCGCCACTTCCTGCCAGATCATCGACCTCACCGCCGGCAACCCCTGCGCCCAGCTCCAGGCCGGTTTCTTCGCCAACACCTTCCCACAGGGCGCCCAGTTCTCCAACGCCACCACCGGCACCGGCCTCTCCACCACCTGGAACTGGGACTTCGGCGACGGCAGCACCTCCAGCGACCCGCAGCCCTTGCACAATTATGCCCTGCCCGGCACCTACACCGTCTGCCTCACGGCCATCAGCATCTACCAGCAACCCGGAGGAGGGGTCTTCACCTGCGTGGACACCATCTGTGAGCCCGTGACCGTGCCGGCAGGCGGGGGGTGTGACAGCACGTATGTGGCGACCTTCACGGTCCTTGTGACAGGAAGCGCGGCGTCCTTCTCCGGGGCCAGCACCCTGCCAACCATCGGGTGGCTTTGGGACTTCGGGGATGGGACCACCGGAGGGGGGCAGAACACGCAGCATGTCTTTCCCGGGCCCGGCGCGTACTATACCTGCCTGTCCGCTTGGTATTGGGAGCCCCTGGCGCAGGACACCTGCTGGGCCTCGTATTGCCAATGGGTCAGTATCGCCTCCACCACGGCGTGCGACAGCCTGTTCGCGGTGGACTTTGTCTGGACCGGTGTGGGCACGGCGATCGCGGTACAGAACAGCACCCAGGCCAACGGACCCATCCTGTCGGTGACCTGGGACTTCGGCGATGGCACCGTGGCCACGGGCGGTTCGGCGGCGCATACGTACGCGGCCCCGGGCACCTACCCGGTATGCATGACCGTGGTGGGTCTGGACCCCTGGTCGCAGGACAGCTGCATCGTGACCCATTGCGAGAACGTGCTCGTGGGGGGCCTGGCGATCGGTGATCCCGCGGAGGGTGCGATGCCGACCTTGATGCCACAACCGTTCACCGAACGACTGGTGGTGGCCGGGATCTCAGGCACCCGTGCGGTGGTGGAACTGGTGGATGGCATGGGGCGGATCGTGCTGCGTGGGGTGGGGATGTCGGGTTCCGGACTTGAGCTGAACACCAGCGGGCTTGCTCCCGGGGCCTACACCGTACTGATCACGGTCGATGGCCATACGTGGCGGTCGCGTGCGCTGAAGGCATGGCGTTGACGGCGGGGCTCTCCTATCTTGGCGCCCCAACCGAGACCGCGCCGATGAGCACGCGCAAGACCATCCTGGTCCCCACGGACTTCACCAAAGTGGCCGACTGTGCCATGAACCACGCGCTGAAACTGGCTGAGCGGGTGGATGCCGGAGTGACGCTGTTGCACATCGTGGACAAGGCCGCCCACGCCGATGAGGCCCGGACCAAGCTGGACATGGAGGCCAAGCGCGCCACGCAATGGCGCACCTCCGTGAAGGTGGAGACCCTCGTGCGCGTGGGCAGCGTGTATGAGGACATCGGCGAGGCCGCCGCGGAGATCGGGGCCGCGATGATCATCATGGGCACTCATGGCATGCGCGGCATGCAGTTCATCACCGGAAGCCGGGCGTTGCGGGTGATCACCAACAGCACCGTGCCCTTCATCGTGGTGCAGGAGCGCAACATCAAGTCGGACGGCTACCGGGACATCGTGGTTCCCCTGGACCTGCACAAGGAGAGCCGCCATAAGCTGAGCATGGTGGCCGATATGGCCAGGTACTTCAACAGCAAGGTGCATGTGGTCGTGCCCAAGGAGAGCGACGAGTTCCTGCACAATCAGCTGCACAATCACATCCGCTTCGCCGGCCAGTTCCTGCGCGAGCGGGGCATCGAGCACGAGGCGCACATCCTTCCGGAGGACAGCGATGATTTCGTCAAGGGGGTGATCCGCTACGCGGTGAAGGTGGACGCGGACCTCATCGCCATCGTGAACATGTTGCAGAACAGCCTCTTCGGTGTACTGGGGGTTCCGAACGAACAGGAGATCATCACCAATGAGCCGATGATCCCGGTGATGTGCATGAACCCGCTGAACAACACCACATCGGACATGCCCATCTGGGGGCCCTAGCGGTCAGGCGCGCATCCCGATCACCAGGATGTCGTCCACCTGTTCGTGGGCGCCCTTCCAATCCATGAAGGCTTCGAGCAGGGCGCGCTTCTGCGCCTCCAGCGGTTCGTTGCTGATGGCCACGAGAAGCTCCCGGAACCGGCGGTAGAGGAACTTCTTGCCCTTGGGTCCGCCGAACTGATCGGCGTACCCATCACTGAAGATGTACACGACATCGCCCTCCTGCAGCTGGATGCGGTGGTCGGTGAAGGATTGCCCGTGGAGCTCGAAGCCGCCGATGGGGATCTTGTCCGGGGCGTACTGGATCACGTCGCGATCGCGCACCAGATATAGCGGACAGTTGGCCCCGGCATAGTCGAGCGTGCGCGTTCGGGGGTCGTAGACACAGAGCGCCATGTCCATGCCATCGCGCACCATGGACTGGTCGCGGTCCTTGTGCAGGGCGTCGAAGGCGATGCGGTTCAGCGCACGCAGGATGGCACTGGGGCGCAGGGCATCGCTTTCGCGCACCGCCTGGTTGAGGCCGTTGTGGCCCACCAGGCTCATGAAGGCGCCGGGGACGCCGTGGCCCGTGCAATCCACGGCGGCGAACACTGTGCGGTCGGCGACCCGCTCGAACCAGTAGAAATCGCCAGAAACGATGTCCTTGGGACGGTAGAAGACGAAGGAGCGCGGCAGCAGTTCGCGGATCTTGCGCTCCGGCGGAAGGATGGATTCCTGCAGGCGCTTTGCATAGCGGATGCTGTCGGTGACGTTCTTGTACAGCTCCACCACCTTGCGGCTCTGGCGCTCCACCTCCTCCTTCTGGCGCACCACCTCCTCCGTGCGCTCACGCACCTTCTGTTCCAGAATGCGCTCGCGTTCACCCAGTTCGGCGCGCATCTTCAGCAGCGCGTGGCCCAGGACGTCCTCCTCGCTCAGGGGTTTGTAGTCCGCATCGAAATCGCCGGCGGCCACGGCGTGGCTGAAATCGGTGGTGCGCTTGAGGCCCTCGATCAGGCCCATGAGGGCGCTGGTCATCTCACCGATCTCGTCGTTGCCGGTGCGGATGCGGCCCCGCGGGAACACGCCCCGGCCAAGGCCCAGGAGCACCGTGCGCAATCGCTGAACGGGCCCCACGATGCCCCGGATGATGACCACCGCCACGATGAGGCCGACGGCGATGAGGCCCATGCCCAGATAGAGCACGAAGAACTTCAGCGAGTCAAAGCTCCGGATCATGCCGCTGCTCAGCTGGCGGCGCTTGCTCTCCTGCATGGCCAGCAGCACATCGAGGTCGGCCAGCACCTTGTCGGTCTGCTCGTCCAGGGGCCCGCCCTCCTCGGCCAGGTCGTTGCGCTCCAGGAAGATCAGCGGGTCGCTGTAGCTCTCCATGTCCGGCAGCATCTCCTTGATTCGGGCATGCAGCAGGAACATGGCGTCCATCTCGCCGAACACGCGGTTGGCCAGTTCGACCTCCTCGCGGTCCCAGTTGGCCGACAGGGTGTCGATGCGGTCCAGCAGCGCCGGCAGGTCCTCGCCGGTCACCTCCACCAGGGAGGTCTTCTCGCGGGCGTCCGGGCGGCTCTCCACCAGGGCCCAGTGCTTGACGAGCATGTGGGCGTTCACCACCAGGTTGCGCAACCGCACCAAGGCGTCCACGCTGGGGCTGTACACCTGGTTGATCTCGTCGTTGATCTGCCGGCTGCGCTCCAGGGTGCGGTTGGTGAGCAACAGGACCAGGGCGGCGAAGAAGATGAACAGGCCGAAGCCCATTCCGATCTTCCTGCCGATGGTCATGCGCAGCCTGGCCATGGCGGTCAGCGGTCCTCCTCCGGACCCAGTTCCTCGAAGAGTTTGCGGTAGTGCTCGGAGCGCTCGGCGTCCTGCAGGCTGTAGTAGATCCCCTCCAGACCAAGGAGCGTTTCGCGGCGCCCGGGGTTCATCTGGAAGGCTTTGAGCATGTACGGGAGGGCCTGGAGGAAGAACTCGCGGCTCACCTCCTGGATGCGCTGCAGGCTCGGGATGTCGTACTCGGCCCCCACCCGCTGGATGTTGTACACGCCCCGGTTGTAGTAGAGCGTGGCCAGGTTGTAGTTCGCTCCGTAGTTGCCGGTGTCCATGCGCAGCACGAGCTGGTAGGTGGCCACGGCCTTGTCGTACCACACCAGTTGCTCCCGGTCCTGGTTGTAGAGCTTGGTGTACACCGTACCGAGCGCGTTGTGGAACTCCACGTCCTTGGCCGCGCGGTCGGGAGGCACACCCCGGCGCTCGGTGGCCGCGGTGTACTTGCCGTAGAGGGCGAGGGCATCATCGGGCCGCAGATCGTTCAGGGCCTTGGCGGCGTCGTTGAAGTAGGTCTTGCTCAGGAAATCGTACGCCTGCGCAGCGTTCTCGGTGTAGGCGCCGCTCCGGTCGTGGACCAGGCAGCGGTCAAGGCTGATCAGTGCGCTGTCCCGGTCGGCCTCCCCTTCCGGCGTTCCCGCCTTGGCCTTGTAGAGGTCCTTGAGGATGAAGCCACGCAACAGCCAGGCCTCGGGGTCGTGCTGGTGCGCCGTGTCCAGCACCGCCTCATCCACCAGGGCACGGGCCTCATTGAGGGCCCCGGCCTGGTACTTGCGCAGCGCTTCGGGCAGCAGGTCGGTCTGCGCCGCACCCATGAGGGGCAGTGCGAGCAGCAGAAGGGCTGTGTGGAGGCGGCCGCTCATGTCATTCCACCACGCGGTGGGCCAGTTGTTTGAGGGTCAGGGCCACTTCCAGCTTGTGCTTGCGCGCATTGGTCACGCTCAGCTCGTACTTCAGGGTGCTGGTCACCTTCACGAAGTTGGCCACCGCGCCGTCCTCCAGGGCGTCCGCATACTCGGTGACGATGAGGGTGGGCTTGTTGGCCAGATTGCGGTAGATCTCCGGCATCAAGGCCAGCTCTGACTGGCCGACGAAGAGGATATGGCAGCGATCGATGCTCGCCGAGCGAGGCAGCTTCCGCACTTCGATGGGCTGCTTCCCGATGGCCTTCGTGCTGTACTTCTTGATCAGCTCCTGGTACAGGTTGGCACCGCCGATCACGCCGATCACGAAGGTGCCGGAGCTCATGCCCGGGTCCTTCCATTCCACCAGCTTGGCGATGTTGTAGATGTAGCTGGCCTGCACGATGGCCGTGGTGTCCTTCTCCACGTCAAGCTGGGGCGGGGCCGCCGCCAGCACAGGACCCACCAGCAGGAGCATCAGCGCGCGCCACGCCCAGGTCGGCATCGTCCGCGGGCTACCTTTGCCCGTCGCGTCCCACATGGCCATGATCGTCCCCAACAGCGGGCAAAGTAGGCGCCTTTGGAAGGCTTGTCCGGTGCTGGCCCTCGGCATCTTTGCACACGGCGTTGTTCACGGACAGCACACCGATCTGACCCGGTTCGAGGTGGAGGCCCGTGAGAACGCACGGGGGTACGAATGGCTCGCCTGGAGCACCTCCGCCATCGGACATCGCCTCACCGGCAGTCCGCAGGGCGTGCGCGCCCAGGAGGCGGCCGACAGCCTCTTCCGCCTGGGCGGTGCGGGGCGGGTCTCACAGCATCCCTTCACGGCCCAGGCCTGGGCCCGCGGATCGGTGATGCTGAGGCTCAGCGATGGGGCCGGCGCCGAGCACCTGGCGGCCGTGGCCCTGGCACAGACACCGGACAGCGCCGATGTGGAGGGCGAGCTTCTGGACCTGGGCAACGGCCTGGCGGAACAGTACGCCCGGCTGAAGGACCGGGTGGCCGGTCGCGTGGTGCTGATGAACATCGGGCTCGTGGATGCGCCGCAGGGGACGGGGAACCTGCACCGCAGTGAGAAGGCCGCACTGGCCATCCGCCATGGCGCCGTCGGCATCGTGTTCGTCAACAACGTCGACGGCGGCGTGCTGCTCACCGGCACTGCGTCCATCGACGGGGCCACCATCCCCGTGCCCGCTGCCTGCATCGCATCGGAGGATGGCCTTCGGATCCGTGAGCGCCTCAAGGCCGGCACACCCCTGCGCATCGGCCTGCGCATGACCAACCGCATCGGCACCGTGCAGGCACGCAACGTGGTGGCGGAGATCCCGGGATCGGACCTCGCCCATGAGGTGGTCGTGGTGGGTGGCCACCTGGACAGCTGGGACCTGGCCACGGGCGCCACGGACAACGGACTGGGCGCCTTCTCCATCCTGGACATGGCCCGGGCCGTGGTGGCCAGCGGGCAGCGCCCGCGCCGCACCCTGCGCTTCGTGCTCTTCATGGGCGAGGAACAGGGCCTGCTCGGCTCCGAAGCCCTGGTCGCCGACCTCAAGGCCGGCGGCGAACTGGACCGCGTGCGGTGCATGATCAACATGGACATGACCGGCGATCCCTTCGGGTTCGGCGTGGTGGGACCGGACGGCTGGGGCCCGCTGGTGGACACCCTGATGACATCCATCCATGCGCTGGACACGACGTTCCGGATGGAACTGAAGGAGCAGGCCTGGCTGCACAGCGATCACCAGTCCTTCCTGCTGGCCGGCGTGCCGGTGATCAACCCGCTCTGCGATCTGGGCGGGCATGTGTACGGCTGCTACCACAGCAGCTGCGACGATGTGCACCTGGTCGACCCGCGGGACATGGTGAACAACGTGCGCTTCGTGGGTGCGTTGCTGCTGTTGCTGGCCGATGCGGACACGCTGCCGCGTCGCTTCACGGAGGAGGAGCTCGGCGTGCGGCTCCGCGCCGACGGGCTGGAGGAGAAGCTCCGGATGGCCGGGCAGTGGCGCTGGTAGGGGGCCGGTGGGATCAGGCCTTGCCCTCGCCCTTTTCCGGCGCGATCATGCCCTCCAGGTCGCGGTCGAAGAGGTAGAGCCCGCCCTTGTCGTTGCCGATCAGGTTCAGCTTGTCGATGAGGGTGCGGGCCAGCGCCTCCTCCTCGATCTGCTCGCTCACGTACCACTGCATGAAGTTGTGCGTGGTGTAGTCCTTCTCCTTCAGGCAGGTGTCCACCACCTGGTTGATGGTGGCCGTCACGTGCGTTTCGTGCTCCAGCAGGCTGCGGAAGATGTCGGTGATGCTCTTGAAGTCCGTGGAGGGCTGCTTGAGGGCCGGCACCACGGCGCGGCCGCCGCGCTCGTTCACGAACTTGATCAGCTTCAGCATGTGCATGCGTTCCTCGTCGCTGTGGCGGTAGAGGAAGGCGGCCGTTCCGCTGAGGCCCTGGTTCTCGGCCCAGCTGGCCATGGCAAGGTAGGCCTGGCTGCTGCTGGCCTCAATGGCGATCTGCCCGTTGAGGGCGCTCTCGATCTTCTTGGATAGCATGGGGCAAAGGTAGCGGGCCGATCAGCGGTTGTTGAAGTGGCCCATGGCCTGGGCGATGCCCAGCAGGCCCACCTGCACCACGGCCTTGGCGGCCAGTTCCACCCGCTCGGGCAGCAGGGCCTGTTCCTCCGGCGTCCAGCGGCCCAGCACGTATTCGCTCTGCCTGCCGCGGGGGAAGGCGCTGCCAATGCCGAAGCGCAGCCTCGGGAAGGCCTCCGTGCCGAGCACCTCGATGATGTGGCTGAGGCCGTTGTGGCCACCAGCCCCTCCACTGGACCGAAGCCGCACTTTGCCGAACGGCAGGGCCAGGTCATCGCTCACCACCAGCACACGCTCGGCCGGCACGTCCTCCTGGTCCATCCAGTAGCGCACGGCCTTGCCGCTGAGGTTCATGAAGGTCTGTGGTTTGAGCAGGATGAAGCTTCGGCCCTTATGGCGGAATTCGGCACGATCGGCGTAGCGCGCCGGCGCGAACCGCACCTCGAAGGCCCGGGCCAGATGGTCCACGACGTCGGATCCGATGTTGTGGCGGGTGCCGACATATTCCGGGCCGGGGTTGCCGAGGCCCACGATCAGGTGCTTCATGGGGTGCAATGCGCACGGACCCCGTGGGTGCGGGGTCCGTGCAGGGGGTGTGCGGCCCTGGGGGCCGGGTCATCACTTCTTGGCGGCGGGCTTGGCCTCGGCCTTCTTGGCATCCGCGGCCGGAGCGGCAGCGGCGGCCGGAGCGGCGGCGGCAGGGGCGGCTTCGGCCTCCTTCTTGGGCACGCTCACCTTCAGCACCACTTCCTCGGGCTTGTTCAACACCTCGATGCCGGCGAACTTCAGGTCGCGCACGCGCACGTTCTGGCCGATCTCCACATGGTCCACATCGTATTCCAGGTGTTCGGGCAGCTGGCTTGGCAGGCCCTTCACCTCCAGCTTGCGCAGGGTCTGGTTCAGCTTGCCGCCCTTGCGCACGCCGGTGGGCTGTCCCTTCAGGCGCAGGCTGAGGGTCACGCGGGCGGGCTTGTCCTCGGCCAGCTCGATGAAGTCGGCGTGGAGGATCTTGTCGGACACCGGGTGGAACTGCGTTTCCTGCAGCTTGGCCATCACCTTGCGGCCTTCCAGGTCGAGCTCGATGCGATAGGCGTCAGGGGTGTGCACCACTTTCCCCAGGGCCGCCTCGTCCGTGGCGAAGTGGGTGACACTGCCACCGCCGTAGAGGACGCAGGGCACCTGCTTCTCGCGGCGAAGCTGGTCGGCGTTCTTGGTGCCGGTGGTGGTGCGCACGGCGCCGGTGAGTTCTACCTTCTTCATGGGTCGGGGGGTTAGGCGATGATGAAATGGCTGCTGATGCTCTCGTGGCTGCGGACGCGCTTGATGACGTCGGCGAACAACTGGGCCACGGTGAGCTGCTTGATCTTGGTGGTGCGGGCCAGCTTCTCGGGCCCGATGGGAATGGTGTCGGTGACGATGAGCTCCGCCAGGCTGGAGCGCTGCAGCCGGTCGCAGGCGTCGCCGCTGAGCACGGCGTGCGTACACACGGCGCGCACGCTCTTGGCCCCCAGGTCGGTCATCATGTCGGCGGCCTTGGTCAGGGTGCCGGCCGTGTCCACCATGTCGTCGATCAGCACAACGTCCTTGTCCTTGACGTCACCGATCACGGTCATCTTCTCGATCTGGTTGGCCACCTTGCGCTGCTTGTAGCAGATGGCCATGTCGCAGCCCAGGTGCTTGCTGTAGGCATTGGCCCGCTTGGTGCCGCCGGTGTCCGGCGCGGCCATCACCAGGTCCTTCAGACCGAGCTCCTTGATGTAGGGCAGGAAGATGCTGCTGGCGAACAGGTGGTCCACCGGCACCTCGAAGAAGCCCTGGATCTGATCGGCGTGAAGGTCCATGGTCATCACGCGGTCCACACCGGCGGCCGTCAGCATGTTGGCCACCAGCTTGGCGCCGATGCTCACGCGCGGCTTGTCCTTGCGGTCCTGCCGGGCGAAGCCGAAATAGGGGATCACGGCCACGATGCGTTTGGCGCTCGCCCGCTTGGCGGCATCCACCATCATCAGCAGCTCGAACAGGTTGTCGCTGGGCGGAAAGGTGCTCTGCACGATGAAGACCAGTTCGCCGCGGACCGTCTCCTCGAAACTGGGCTGGAACTCCCCGTCGCTGAAGCGGCTGACGGAGACCTCCCCGAGCCGCTCGCCGGAAAAGGCGGCGATCTTCTCGGCCAGATACCGCGTGGCGGTACCGCTGAAGATCTTGGCGGACTCGTACATGGCTTCCCGCGAAAGGGCTGCAAAGGTAGTTATCTCCGGGAGGTTATCAACGATCGTTGGTGGACCCCGGGAAACAGGGAGGGCGCGGCTTTGAGCGACCTTCGTGGCCCACCCCGCCCCGGATGCCTTCCAGACGCCCCTCCCCCACTGACGGCCACCTGGCCCCCCGCGTGCTGGCGGCCGTGCAGCGCGCCGGCCATGCCGGTGTCACCAGCCAGCAACTGGCCCTGCAGTTGGGCTTCCGCGACAAGGGGCAGCGCTACCTGCTGTACGATGCCCTGGAGGCCCTGTTGGACGAGGGGCGCATCCGCAGCGGCAAGAAGGGACGGTACATCGCGTCCGGCGGGGCCGACACCCTGGAGGGCACCATCGACATCATCGGCAGCGGGGGCGGGTACGTGCGGCCCGATCCGGCGGGCGACACAGGCCGCGGCGATGTGTTCGTGCATCCCCGCAACGTGGGGACCGCCCTGCATGGCGACACCGTGCGGGTGAAGCTCACCGGCGGACGCGGCCAGCGACCCGAAGGCCGGGTGGTGGACGTGCTGCGCCGACGCCGGACGGAGTTCGTGGGCACGGTGCACATCCGCCAGGGCCGGCTGATGCTGGTGGCCGACGACCAGCGCGTGCAACGTCCCTTCCTGATCCCGGCCAACGAGGCCCGTGGCGCACGCGAGGGCGACAAGGCCATCATCGCTCTGGGCGAATGGAAGGACGCCCGCGACCTGCCGCGCGGCAGCGTGGTGCGCGTGCTGGGCCGCGCCGGCGAGCACCAGGTGGAGATGCACGCGATCCTCGCGGAGTTCGGCCTGCCGCTGGAGTTCCCCGAGAGCGTGCTCGCCGCGGCCTCCACGATCCCCGATGGATGCACGCCCCAGGAGATCGCACGGCGCCGCGACATCCGCAGCATCCCCACCCTCACCATCGATCCGGAGGATGCCAAGGACCTGGACGATGCCCTGAGCGTTCGGCAACTGGACAACGGCCATTGGGAGGTGGGCGTGCACATCGCCGACGTGAGCCACTACGTACACCCCGGCTCGGTGATCGACCTGGAGGGGTCGGCCCGCGCCACCAGCGTGTACCTGGTGGACCGCGTGGTGCCCATGCTGCCCGAACGGCTCAGCAACGACCTGTGCTCCCTGAACCCCCACACCGACAAGCTGAGCTTCAGCGCCATCTTCGAACTGGACGATCGCGCCCGGGTGAAGGCCGAGTGGTTCGGGCGCACGGTGATGCGCAGCCAGCGGCGCTTCGCCTATGCCGAGGCCCAGGCCATCATCGACGGGGCCACGGGTGAGTTCGGGGCCGAGGTGCTCACCCTGCACAAGCTGGCGCAGGTGCTGCGCAGCGAGCGCATCGCCAACGGGGCGCTGGAGATCGGCGGCAACGAGGTGAAGTTCCGGTTGGACGAGAAGGGGCGGCCGATCGAGGTGTACGAGAAGGTGATGGGGCCGGCCAACTGGTTGATCGAAGAGTTCATGCTGCTGGCCAACAAGCGGGTGGCCGCCTGGGTGGGCAAGCAGCGCAAGGGCGGTGTTCCGCCCTTCGTCTACCGGGTCCACGACCTGCCCGATACCGAGAAAGTGGAACAGCTGCGCGCTCTGGCCCGCAGCTTCGGGCACGAGCTCAGCATCGGCAAGGGCGAGGACCTGCCCCATGCGATCAACCGGTTGCTGCGGGCCGTGAAGGGTCGCGAGGAGGAGAACATCATCAAGCAGGTGGCCATCCGCAGCATGGCCAAGGCCATCTACAGCACCGACAACATCGGCCACTACGGCCTGGCCTTCGAGCACTACACGCACTTCACCAGCCCCATCCGCCGGTACCCGGACCTGCTGGTGCACCGGGCCCTGGCGCACTACCTGGGCGGTGGCCGCCACCTGGACAAGGAGGCGCTGGAGCTGAGCTGCCGGCACAGCAGCAACATGGAGAAGCGGGCGGCCGATGCCGAACGGGCCAGCATCCGGTACAAGCAGGCCGAGTACCTCCTGGCCCGGGTGGGCGAGCGGTTCGAGGGGACCATCAGCGGCCTCACCAACTGGGGCGTGTACGTGGAGCTGAAGGCCAACCGCTGCGAGGGCATGATCCCCCTGCGCGAACTGCCCGGCGACGCCTACCGCTTCGATGCCGAACGCTACCAGGTGGCCGGGCTGCGCACGGGCCGGCGCTTAAGGCTGGGTGATGAGGTGGCCGTCCGCATCAAGGCGGTGGACATGGACCGCCGCACGGTGGACCTGGTGCTGGACGAGGCGCGTGGGTCAAGGCCCCCCGCGAAAGGACGCACTAAACGAGCTTGAGGCGACGCGAAAGGTCGTCCTTGTAGCTGCCGCCGATCGGGATCACCTTCTTGTCGTTCTCCAGGATCAGGTTGGGCTGCTCGATGGCCACGATCTTGTCGATGCGCACGATGAAGGAGCGGTGCACCCGGGCGAACTCGCTCTCGGGCAGCTTGCCCTCGATGTCCTTCATGGTGCTGTGCACCGTGTAGCGTGCGTTGAGGGTGTTGATCACCACGTAATCCTTGAGCGCCTCGATGTAGTAGATGTCGCTGATGCGCAGCTTCACCAGGCGGCTGTTGCTCTTCACGAAGAGCAGGTCGTTGGCGCTGCCCTGGCTTTCCACCAGGTTGAACAACAGGTCGCGCTCCTTGAGCACCTCGGCCTCCTTCTTGTGCTTGTACAGCGCCATCTCGATCGACGTGTGGATGTCGATCTCCTTGAAGGGCTTGATGATGTAACCGTAAGGCTGGGTCACCTTGGCCTTGTTCAGGGTGCTTTCGTCGGCATAGGCCGTCAGGAAGATCACCGGGATGTTGGTCTCCTGGCGGATCTGCGTGGCGGCCTCGATGCCGTTCATCTCCCCCTTGAGCATGATGTCCATGAGGATGATGTCGGGCTGGGCCTCCACAGCGAGCTTCACGGCCTGTTCGCCCGTGGCGGCGGCACCCACGACATGGTAGCCCAGCTTCTTCAGGCTGTGCTGGATGTCCTTGCTCACGATGCTCTCGTCCTCAACGACCAGGACATTGGTCTGGGCCATGTGCGCGCGCTACTTGATGCGATCAAAAGTAAGGAAATACCGCACCCCCGGGCCGCTTTCGCGTTCCAGCCGGGCATCGAGCTGTTCGCTGAGGGTCGCCACCAGTTGCAGGCCCAGATTGGCATCGCGCTCGGCGTCGAAGCCTTCGGGCAGGCCGATGCCATCGTCGGCCACCTCCACGGTGACGCGCCCGTCCCGGCAGGAGAGGGCGATGGTGATGATGCCCGCCGCGCCGTCCGGATAGCCGTGCTTGAGGGCGTTGCTGATCAGCTCGTTGAGGATGAGGCCGCAGGGGATGGCCTGGTCCAGCACGAGCTCCACCCGCTCCAGGTCGGTGCGCAGCTCCACCTTGCCGCTGAGGCTGTAGCTCAGCACCAGGTTGCGGGCCAGGCGATCGATGTAGGACGACAGGTCGACGCTGCTGAAGGTCTTGTTCTGGTACAGGCTCTCATGGATGAAGCTCATCGAGCGGATGCGGTCCTGGCTCTCGCGGATCAGGTCGAGCATGCGCTGGTCGTGCCCCACATAGGCGGTCTGCAGATTGAGGATGCTGCTGATGATCTGCAGGTTGTTCTTCACGCGGTGATGCACTTCTTTGAGCAGCACCTCATTCTCGCGCAGGCGTTCGATCAGCTGGCGTTCGGCCTCCTTCTTGTCGGTGATGCCATAGGCCAGGCAGCTGATCTCGGCCACGCGCCCGTCCACGCGGATGGGGTTCAGGAAGTTCTCCACCCACCGGGTGCGGCCGTCGGTGTCGTGCATCTCCACCTCGAACTGGCGGGGCCGGCCCTTCATGGCGGCCTCGTAGTGGGTGCGGATGGACCGGCGTTCGGCCGGGGCCACGCGCTCCAGCATGTGCTCCAGGAAGGCATCGCCCACCCGCGGGGTGTAGCCGAAGGCCTCCGTGCTGCTGTCCCGGAAATGGTCGTTCAACGAGGTGATGCGGAACTCCTGGTCCAGGGTCCACACCATCATGTTGGCGCTGTTCTCGAAGATGGCCGTCAGGCGCGCGGCCTGCTCGCGCACGGTACGCTCGGCGAGCTTCTGCTCGGTGATCTCATGGCCCACGCCGAAGACCTCGCGCACCCGGCCATCCGCGCTGAACACCGGGCTCAGGAAGACCTCGTTGCTCACGTACCGGCCCCGGGCATCGGTGAGCTCGGTCTCGAACCGCAGCGGGCGGCCCGTGAAGGCCTCCCGGTATTTCTCCTCCCAGAACGCATGGTAGGTCTCGCTGGCGAAGCGTTTGCGCGGGATGTTACCATCCCGGTTGATCTCCGGGCGCGTGCCGTACAGGCGTTCGATCATCCGGGCGTAGCCCTGGTTGAAGCTCGTGAGGGCGATGCGCTCATCCACGCTCCAGAACATGTGCTCGCTGCTCTCGAAGAGGGCGCGCAAGGTGGCCTCCTGCTTCACCACCAGCCCGCGGGCCTCATGCTCCCGGGTGACGTCGCGGAAGATGCCGCGCGTGGCCACCGGACGGCCATCCACCCGGCGCACGTTGCGGTTGCCCTCCACGGTGATGCTGCGGCCGTCCTTGGCCAGCAGCACGGTGGTGATGGGCCCGCCCGGCTCGCCGGCGAAGGCGCCCTCGAACTGGGCACGAAAAGCCTCCCGGTGATCGGGATGCACCACGTCCCACACCGTGATGTGCGCGACCTCTTCGGAGGTGTAGCCGAGCGTGTCGCGCCAGGCCCTGTTCACGTACTCGAAGCGGCCATCGGGCGTCACGCTCTGGATCAGGTCCATCGCGTTCTCGAAAAGGTCGCGGTACCGCTCCTCACTGGCCCGCAACGCCTCCTGGTCACGCTTGGCGTGGGTGATGTCGCGGCTCACGCCCATGCTGCCCAGGAGCGAGCCCTGCTCGTCGTACAACCGGGAGGCGGCCAGGAAGGTGAGGAACACCTCCCCCTTGTGATCGACGTTGTGCACTTCGCCGGCGAAGGCCCCGTGCGCGTTCAGTTCCCCCTGGATGCGGGCGTGCTCCTCCCCGTGCGCGTAGAGCATGCGGGCGGGACGGCCCAGCACCTCATCCGCCTCGTAACCGAAGCGCACCATGGCCGCCGGGTTGAACTCGGTGATGAGCCCGGCCTCGTCCACGGCGATGATCATGTCCAGGGAGCTGTCCACCAGGCTGCGCGCGAAGCGCTTCGCGCGGCGCAGTTCCTCCTGTGTGCGGCGGTGGTCCATGATCTCCTGGCGCAGCACACGGTTCACTTCCTCGGCCATCTGGGCCCGCAGACCGGCCTCCATGGTGGCCCGCATGCGCCCGACGTCGCGCAGGTGCACCTGCACGGCGGGCGCACCTTCATGGAACGTGCGTGAGGCGGAAAGGAGCACACGCCCGCCGGAACCGTCGGCACGCCGCAGGGCCAGCTCCACGGGGGCGCCCTCACCCTCGCGGCGGGCTTCCTCCAGGCACGCGGCCAGCACCGGCCGATGCGTGGGTTCCACGGCATCGGCCAGGACGGTCCCGGTACTGGGCGCACCCATCAGCAGGTCGGCGGTGGGATTGCCGTACCGCACAAGGCCATCCTGCACGATGAGGATCCCCTCCGGGGCATGCTCCACGAGCCGGCGGTAGTTCTCCAGCAGCGCCTGCTGCTCCAGTTCGGCCTGCACCTGGGGCGACCGGTCGATCAGCGTGCCCGCGATGGTGGTGATCCCATCCTCGGAGCGGTCCAGGTAGACGTTCTCGAGCACATGCACCGTGCGACCGCTGAAATGGCGCAGGCGGATGGTGTGGTTGATGAGGTGCCCGCGTTCGGTGAGCTCCTTCAGGTACTCCGTGCGGTCCTCCTCGTTCAGGTAGAGCACCTTGGCGTTCACCTGCATCAAGGCATCCCGGTCCGGATAGCCCAGGATACGGGCCATGGAGGCGTTGCACTCCAGGAAACGCCCGTCCAGCGTGGTGCGGAACACGCCGGCCATGTTGCGGTCCACCAGGTCCTCGTACTGCCGGCGCAGCTCCAGATAAGCCCTGGCCAGCTCCTGGGTGCGTGACCCTTCCGCATCGGCCGTTCCGCTCATCGGGTCGAACTTACACAGGTGGTCGGTGACCGCAGCTGCGCTGGATCATGGGGCATCGCCACCGCTCTCGAACGGCGGGGGCACGCGGGTGCCATCGATCTTCACCTCCTGGCCGTCCTTGTAGCGGATGGTGATCAGCAGCTGTCCCTCGGGCGACCAGTGTTCGAAATCGCCCTGCTGCAGGCCCATGGCGTACCGGCCTTCCAGCCGCAACTGCCCGTTGGGCCACCACCACCGATGCCTGCCGTTGGGCTCACCGCCCACGAAGGAGCCCTCGAAACTGCGCTTGCCGCTCTCAAAGGTGTGACGCCACTCCCCCTCCTTCTGCCCGTCCTGGTAGGCACCCTCCTCGGTGTGGTCGCCCACGCGATAGAACCATTTGCCTTCGCGCTTGCCATCGATGTACTCGCCCTGCGTGATCACGTTGCCCTCCTCATCATACTCCACGGAAGCGCCGTCCTCCCGGCCCTTGCGGTAGTTCTCCTCGCGGTGCAGCTTGCCGCTCTCATAGAACCATTTCCAGAGGTTCTGCGCCTGCCCCGCCTGGTAGCGTCCCTTCTGCTCCACCGCGCCGCTGCGGTGGAAAAAGGTCCACTCCCCTTCCCGCTTGCCGTCCTTGTACTCGCCCTCCGCCCGCTTCTCGCCGGTCACGTAATACTCCGTCCAGCGGCCCTGCGGCACACCGCGCTCATCCACCGGTCCTTCCCGCATCAGGCGGTCGTCGGTGTAAATGGCCGCTGAGCGCACCTGGCCCTGCTCATCGTACTCGCGGAAAAGCCCTTCACGCATGCCTTGCTTGCTGTAGCTGCCGATGCTGGCCACCCGGCCGTTGGAGTGATAGGTGTTCTTGATGGTCAGCGTCATCGCCGCACGCGAACCGGTGTCCACCTGGTCCTGGTCGTACTTCACCATCTGCTTCAGGCTGCCGGCCGCATCATACTCCTTGTAGATGCCCTGCCGCTTGTCGTCCACATAGGTGCACTCCCACTTCACCTTGCCGTTGGCGTGGAATTCCTTCCAGGGTCCCTGCTTGAGCCCGGCCGCATCGATCCGGTTGATGGGCTCGCGCTTGCGGAGCATGCCGCCCCCGTAGCTCAACAGCGCCACGAGCCGGCCGTCCTCGGCGTATTCACCCCCCCTGCCCTCCTCCTTGCCCGCCACGAAGGGCACCACCTTGTGCACCTGACCGTTCGGGTGGTAGTAGGTGCTGTTGCCCTCGCGCACATCGGCCGCGTAGCGCTCCTCGCTCACCAGTGCGCCCGAGGCGTCGAACTTGCGCTGTGCCCCGTTCTTGCGGCCATCGGTGTATTCGATCGTGGAACTGAGCCATCCTTCCGGGGCGTAGAACTTCCACAGGCTGTCGAGCTGGAACCGGGTGCGTGCGCCCTCGGACCGCAGCACGCCGTTCTCGTAGTAGGTCTTCCAGATCCCCTCGGGCTTGCCGTCCACCAGCATGCCCTCGCTGCTCACCGTGCCGTTGGGATGGCGGTACTGGGTGAAACCGTCCTGACCGGCCGCCACAAAGGTGCAGCACAGGACGGCGGCCACCACGATCATCCGATGCCCTGCACGTATCCCATGAATACTTTCTTTAAAGAGAATAGATGATATAGTAAGGGCTGTGGACACGGTGGATGATCGGTGGGCCGCCCGCTTGCACGAACGGGTTATCAAAAGTAGTTCACCACGGCGGGCCGTCCTGTGGATAACGTGCAGAACGCTGACCCGCGGTGGACGTGGACCGGGCATCGGTCATCCACGATCGTGGATGATCACCGTTCCCTGGACCGGTTGAAAACCTGGAGCCGGTTGCCGACCCTTGGGCGGTGGGATCCCCCGTGCACAACCCGGTAGAAGATGCGCTTGCTGTTGACGATCCCCTGGCGTATGGCACGGTGGACAACTCGCAGGGCGGAAAAGTTGTTGATCGATCATCCACAGGGATCGACCGTGATCGACGATCGGATCGTGGACAACGGGGCCGGGGTATCTTTGAGGCATGGCACAACACATCGCCGTGGGCAGTGATCATGCGGGTTTGGACCTGAAGCACGCCGTGAAGGAACACCTGCGGGCACGCGGGGTGGAGGTGACCGACAAGGGCACCCATGTGCGGGAGAGCGTGGACTATCCGGACCATGCCCATGCGGTGGCCGCGGCGGTGGCCGCCCACCAGGCCGAGCTCGGCATCCTCATCTGCGGCAGCGGCAACGGCGTGGCCATCACCGCCAACAAGCACCGCGGGGTGCGGGCAGCCCTGGCCTGGCTGCCCGAGCTGGGCCGGTTGGCGCGCGAGCACAACGACGCGAACGTGCTGGCCCTTCCGGCACGGTTCATCAGTGTGGAGCAGGCCCTTGCCGTGGTGGATGCCTTCCTTGATGCCCGCTTCGAAGGAGGCCGCCATCAGGCGCGGGTGGAGAAGATCGAACAGGCATGAAGGGCCGCTTCGGTACGTTGATCGTCGTGCTGCTCGTGGTGCTGGGAAAGGTCCCGGCCCAGGTGGACAGCACGGCCCTGCGGTATGCGTCCACCATCACCGCGGCCGACCTCATGCAGCACCTGGGCATCCTGGCCAGCGATGCCTATGAGGGCCGTGAGGCCGGCCAGCGCGGGCAGAAGATGGCCGCGGAATACCTGCGCGAGCAGTTCCAGGCCTTCGGGATCCCCGAGGTGCCCGGCGGGGCCGAACGCGGCATCACACAGGGCTATTTCCAGCCCTTCGTGCTGGAGGTGCGGCGCCCCGGAGGCATCGTGGTGAAGGTGTCCGGCAAGCCGTACCGCTACCTGGAGGGGATGTTCTACTTCAATGAACGGTTGGAACAGGACCTGCGGGTGGAACAGGCGCTGGTGGTGTGTGCTCCCGCCGCGATGCGGCCCGATACCGTGCTGCGCGGCCGCGACCTCAAGGGCATGGCCCTGCTGGTGGTGGAGCGCGCACCAACAGGAGCCTCCCCACTGTCCGCCGTGAGCGCATGGACCACCGCGGCCGAACAGGCCGGAGCCGCGGTGCTGTTCTACGCCACACCGACATACGGGGAGCTGCGCAGCACCTACCAGCATCACCTGTCCAGTGCGCGTATGCGGCTGGCGGGCGATCGGGACGCGCGCGGGGGAAAGCGGCCGGAGCGGGCAGGTGCCTTGCAGGTGATCCTGGCGGGGCCCGACCTCCGCGATGCACTGCTGGCCGGTGCCGGATGGACGGAGGCCCGCCTGGTGAAACGCGCCCGGAAACGTCCGGTCACCGTTCCGTTCGCACCGGACCTGGTGCTGAGCGCCACTCCGTTGAAAAGCGAGCTCATCAGCGAGAACGTGTTGGCTTATGTGGAGGGCGGCGACCTCAAGGACGAACTGGTAGTGGTGACCGCGCATTACGACCACATCGGCAAGGAGGGCAGCGAGGTGTACAACGGGGCGGATGATGATGGCAGCGGCACGGTGGCGCTACTGGAAATGGCCGAGGCGTTCGCGCGGGCGAAGGCCGATGGTCAGGGCCCGCGCCGCAGCGTGCTCTTCATGCCGGTGAGCGCCGAGGAGAAGGGCCTGCTGGGTTCGCAGTACTACAGTGAGCATCCGGTCTTCCCCCTGGACCGCACGGTGGCCGACCTCAACATCGACATGATCGGACGCCGGGACAGTGCCCACGCCACCGGCGCACCGTACGTGTATGTGATCGGCAGCGACCGGATGAGCACCGAGCTGCATGCGCTCAACGAGCAGGCCAACCGCACCTACACCGGGCTGGAGCTCGACTACACCTTCAACGCACCGGACGATCCCAACAAGTACTACTACCGCAGCGACCACTACAACTTCACGCGCAACGGGGTGCCGGCCATCTTCTACTTCAGCGGTGTGCACGAGGACTACCATGGCCCCGGCGACGAGGTGGACAAGATCCTGCCCGACCTGCTGGAGCAACGCACCCGCCTGGTGTTCCACACCGCCTGGTTGCTGGCCAACCGGCCCGAACGGATCGTGGTGGACCGCCCCGAGGGCGGCAAGTAGGCCCTGCTAGGAGGCCTGCGCCGGTTCGGCCAGCAGGTCCTGCAGGAAGCGCTCGAGGTTGCGCTTGTAGTGCGTGTAGTGCTCGCCGGTGCCCGGCCCATAGAAGCCCGTGCGGATGCGACGCACCTTGCCCTGCCGGTCGATGATGATGCAGGTCGGGTAGCTCATCACGTGGTCCAGGAAGGGCAGCTTGGCGCTGGCCACCTCCTTGTTGGCGTTGCCGGCGTACACGATGGGGTAGTTCACCTGCAGGCGGTCGCGGAAGTGCTTCAATGCGGCGATGGAGCGGGCCTCGTCCTCGTACTTCTCGAAGGCGATGGCGATCACCTCCAGCCCATTGCCGTTGTACTTCGCATAGAGCTCGTCCAGCAGCAGGGTCTCGTCCACGCAGTTGGGGCACCAGCTGCCCATCACCTGCACCATCAGCACCTTGCCGGCGAAACGCGCGTCCTTGGGGCTTACCGTGCCGCCGTCGATCCCCGGGAAGCGGAAGTCCACCATGTCGTGCCCCTCCTTCAGGAAGGTGAGCGAATCGGGGTCGCGCAGGTGGAAGTGGGGATCGCGCACGGCCACCCAGGGTTCCTGCCAATGGGTGCCGCTCCAGTAGCGGCCGATGAGGCTGTCGTGGCGCAGCTGCGCTTTGAACAGGAAGGCGTGCGAGCCGTCGAAGCACGAGAGCTTCAGCGAATCCCCGTCCACCACGCCTTCCAGGAAGCGGTAGTCGCCCGTCTCGGTACCGAAGGTGCCCGTGAGCTGTCCGTCCCGCTGGGTGAACAAGCCCAGGGCATCGTAGGCCTCCGGGGTGCCGTGGCTGAAGTGGGTGCGCCATTGCCCGGAGAGGTCATCCAGTGCGCTGCGGGTCTGCGCGAACCGGCGGGCGATGCCGGCGGACGCCGTGAACGCGATGCGGTAGTCGGGACCCTTAAGGTAGTTGTGCCAGTGGCCGGTGATGGTGCTGTCGTTCAGCACGCGGCCGCGGAACTCCGAGTCGAACAGGGGCATCCGCACGCGGATGGAGTCACCATGCAGGGCGATGTCATCCACGGCGATGCGTTCCTCGCCGTTGTGCACCACCATGTGCCAGGTGCTGTCGTGCTCCAGGTCGAAGAGGAAGGGCAGTTCCTGCCCGTTGAGGTCCAGCGCCATGCGCCAGGGGCCGGAGCGCGGGGTGGCGGGCCCGTCCGCGGTCTTCGGTGCGCAGCCACCCCATCCGCAGGCGACGATGAACAGAATGAGGGCAGCGCGCAGGGCCATGGACAAGGCCGGCAAAGCTAGAAGCCTTGGCCGAGCGGCCATGGACGCTTGCTTCGGCAGCGGGGAAACCTACAGGTCGAAGGTGATGCCCTGCGCCAGCGGCAATTTGGTGCCGTAGTTGATCGTGTTGGTCTGGCGGCGCATGTAGGCCTTCCAGGCGTCGCTGCCGCTCTCGCGGCCGCCGCCGGTCTCCTTTTCGCCGCCGAAGGCCCCACCGATCTCCGCGCCGCTGGTGCCGATGTTCACGTTGGCGATGCCGCAGTCGCTGCCGGCCGCGCTCAGGAAGCGCTCGGCCTCGCGCAGGTCCAGCGTCATGATGGCGCTGCTCAGGCCCTGCTTCACGTTGTTCTGGATGGCGATGGCCTCGTGGAGGTCTCCGCCGTACTTCAGCAGGTACAGGATGGGCGCGAAGGTCTCCTCCTGCACGATGGCCATGTCCGGCGTGGCCTCCACCACGGCGGGTTTCACGTAGCAGCCGCTCTCGAAGCCCGCGCCGCTCAGCACGCCTCCCTCCACGGCCAGCTTGCCGCCCTGGGCCTTCGCGGCCTCCAGGGCCTTCAGGTACATGTTCACCGCGGCCTTGTCGATCAGCGGGCCCACGTGGTTGCGCTCGTCCAGCGGATCGCCGATGCGCAATTGGGCGTAGGCCTTCACCAGCTTCTGCTTGAAGGTGTCGTACACCGCCTCGTGGATGATAAGGCGGCGCGTGCTGGTGCAGCGCTGCCCGGCCGTGCCCACCGCGCCGAACACGCAGCCGATGAGGGCCATGTCCAGATCGGCCTTGTCGCTGATGATGATGGCGTTGTTGCCGCCCAGTTCCAGCAGGGACCGGCCCAGGCGCTCGCCCACCGCGGCACCCACGGCCTTGCCCATGCGGGTGCTGCCGGTGGCGCTCACCAGCGGGATGCGCGCATCATGGCTCATCCATTCGCCCACCTCGCGGCCTCCATTGATGATGCTGCTCACGCCCTCGGGCACGCCGTTGCGCGTGAACACCTCGGCGGTGATGTGCTGGCACGCGATGCTGCACAGGGGCGCCTTTTCGCTGGGCTTCCACAGCGTGACATCGCCGCAGACCCAGGCCAGGGCGGTGTTCCAGCTCCACACGGCCACCGGGAAGTTGAAGGCCGTGATGATGCCCACCAGCCCCACCGGGTGCCACTGTTCGTACATGCGGTGGTCCGGGCGTTCGCTGTGCATGGTGAGGCCGTGCAACTGGCGGCTCAGGCCCACCGCGAAGTCGCAGATGTCGATCATCTCCTGCACCTCGCCCAGGCCCTCCTGGTAGCTCTTGCCCATTTCGTAGCTCACCAGCTTGCCCAGGGCGGCCTTGTGCTTCCGGAGCTCTTCACCCAGCTGGCGCACCACTTCGCCCCGCTTGGGCGCGGGCCAGGCCCGCCATTCGGCGAAGGCCTTCTGCGCCGTGGCCACCACCTCGTCGTATTCCGCCCGCGTGGCACCGCGGACCGTTCCGATCAACGCGCCATCCACCGGGCTATGGCTCTCCAGCACCTCGCCGTGGCCGGGCAGCCACAGGATTCCGGTGGACACGCCGGGGTTCTGGTCGCGGACGCCGAGGGCGCGAAGCAGGTCTCCGATCCGCTGGGTGGGCAGGGTCATGGTGCTCATGGTCGTGCAAAAGGGCCGCAAAGGTAGATCCCCGGGAGAGGGGCTTCCGGTGCGTTCGGTCACCGGAACCAGGGCTCCACCCGTGGCGCCCGCCCGGTGTTCGCATAATGGTATGGTTATCAGCGCATTAGGCGGGTGGATCATCGACCTCGCCGATCGCGCCAGGATCGCCGATCAGCCACTCCGGACAGGTGCACTACTGCCCAAGGGCCTCCGTTGCGGCAGAGCGCAGAAAAACGCCCTTCTCAGACGGCCGCCTTCCGAAAGAGGTACAAGGAGCTCGAGGTGGGTCGGTCGGAGACGGCGCTCACGAGGTTGGACCAGGTTCCGAACAGCACACCGCGGAGGAGCGCCATCACCGGACCGTGGCCGCGGTACCGTTCGCTCAGCAGGGCGATGTAGGGGGCGTCCAGCCACATGGGCCGCACCGCGATGGGCTCGAAGCCATGTTCTGTTGCCAGGCGGTGGATATCCGAACGCCGGAAGTGGGAGAAGTGGCGGGGCACATCGTAGGCCGCCCAGGCGCTCCCGTAGTGCTGCGCATCCCAGCTTTCACGATCGGGCACGGCGATCACCAACAGGCCATCATCGGCGGTGAGGGCATAGAGGTGTTTCAAGGTGCCGCGCAGGTCGGGCAGGTGCTCCAACACATGCCACAGGGAGACCACATGGAACTGTTCCCGGCTTGGCACCTGGTCCAAGTGGGGCAGAACAGGGATGGCGTGGTGGGCGATGGCTTGTTCGCGGGCCTTCAGGGCGGGTTCCACGCCGGTGACGAGGTAGCCTTTCTGCTTGAGGTGACCGAGGAATTCGCCGGTACCGCAGCCCACATCCAAGACCCGGCCGTTGGTGCGGTGGGCGGCCACGAGGGCGTGTTTGCGCCTCAGGGCCCAGCGACGGGCCAGCTGGTACAGGCGGTCGGACAGCGTCCTGCGCGTGTTGCTGTGGCTGATGTAGTCGTCGCTCTCGTAGTAGCGGCCGATGGCCTGTGGGCCGGGTCTCGGGTTGGTGAACCGGAATCCACAGGTGCCACAGTCCATCAACTGGAAGCGCTCGTGCGAAATGGAGTGATCCTCGACCTGCACGGAAGGACGGGGGGCATCAGCCCCGCAAAGGGGGCAGCGGTCCAGGGTTTCGGTGGCGTGCTGTTCCACGTGGAACGATCGATCGGTCAACGGCCCATGTACACGAGCAGAACACTGATGTCGGCAGGGGAGACCCCGCTGATCCGGCTCGCCTGACCCAGGGTGGTGGGTCGCACCCGGTCGAGCTTCTGCCGTGCCTCCATGCTCAGGGAGGTCAGCTTCAGGTAGTCGAGATCCACGTCGAGCGGCACATGGTCCAGGCGGCTCATGCGCGAGGCGAGGTCACGCTCCCGCTCCAGATAGCCCTCGTACTTCACCTGGATCTCCACCTGTTCGATGGCCTCTTCCGCGAGGTCGCCAGCCTCCGCGCGCCAGGCCTCCCGACGCTCGAACAGGGGCTCCAGATCGGCGTAGCCGAGTTGGGGTCGGGTGAGCAGGTCGAAGAGGCGGGTGCGCTGTTTCACGGGGGTGGTTCCACGTGGAACGATCAGCGCATTCGAGGCCTCTGCGGCCGGGCTTTCCGCCTTGAGGCCGTCCACCAAGGCCCGGCTGAGCTGTTGCTTGCGCTCCACCCGCCGCATGCGCGCGTCGTCGGCCAGCCCCAGGGCATGGCTGCGCGGGGTCAACCGAAGGTCCGCGTTGTCTTGCCGCAGCAGGATGCGGAACTCGGCCCGGCTGGTGAACATGCGGTACGGCTCCTCTGTGCCCTTGGTGATCAGGTCATCCACCAGCACCCCGATGTAGGCCTCGTCCCGGCCCAGCACGAAGGGGTCCTTCTCCTGCAGCTTCAGGTGGGCATTGATGCCGGCCATCAGGCCCTGGCAGGCGGCCTCCTCGTAGCCGGTGGTGCCGTTGATCTGCCCGGCGAAGTAGAGCCCCTCCACCAGTTTGGTCTCCAACGTGTGCCGCAGCTGGGTGGGGGGGAAGTAGTCGTACTCCACGGCATAGCCGGGACGGAACATCCGGGCGTGGGCGAAGCCCGGGATCTTGCGCAGGGCCGCCAGCTGCACCTCCTCGGGCAGGCTGGTGGAGAAGCCGTTGATGTAGGTCTCCACCGTGTCCCAGCCCTCGGGCTCCACGAAGATCTGGTGCCGGTCCTTGTCCGCGAAGCGGTCGATCTTGTCCTCGATGCTGGGGCAGTAGCGCGGGCCGATGCCCCGGATGCGGCCGTTGAACATCGGGCTGCGGTCGAAGCCGGTGCGCAGGATGTCGTGCACCTCGGGGCTGGTGTAGGTCATCCAGCAGCTCAGCTGGCGGGCAAGCGGTGCCGTGGCGGGGGAGTAGCAGAACTTCCCGGGCCGTTCATCCCCGGGCTGCTCTTCCATCACGCTGTGGTCGATGCTGCGGCCGTCCACCCGGGGCGGGGTGCCGGTCTTCATCCGCCCGGCCTCGAAGCCGAGCTCCACCAGCTGTTCGGTGATGCCGTGGCTGGCCTTCTCGCCGGCCCGACCGCCCCCGATCTGGCGCTCGCCGATGTGCATCACCCCGTTCATGAAGGTGCCGCTGGTGAGCACCACGGCGCGGCAGGCGATGTCCATGCCGAGCCCGGTACGCACCCCGGTCACCCTTCCGCCCTCCACCGCGATGCGCACCACGCTGTCCTGCCAGAAGTGGACCTTCGGGGTCTGTTCCAGCAGGCGGCGCCATTCGGCGGCGAAGAGGTTGCGGTCGTTCTGGGTGCGGGGGCTCCACATGGCGGGGCCCTTGCTGCGGTTCAGCATGCGGAACTGCACGGCGCTGCGGTCACTCACCAGTCCGCTGTAGCCCCCCAGGGCGTCGATCTCGCGGACGATCTGGCCCTTGGCCACACCGCCCATGGCGGGGTTGCAGCTCATCTGCCCGATCACGCCCATGTTCATGGTCACCAGCAGCACGCGCGAGCCCAGGTTGGCCGCCGCCGCAGCGGCCTCGCAGCCGGCATGGCCGCCGCCCACCACCACCACGTCATAGGTGCCCAGGGTGCTCATGCGGCGATCGTGGAAAACCCGGTGTGTTCCACGTGGAACGATCGTGGAAAACCAAGACCCATCCTGCCCGGTCCGCGCCACGACGGAAGAGCTTGAGGAGGAGGTGCTAGCCGGTGGATCAACGGCTGTGGTAGAAAAGGAGGCTGGCCTTGGCCAGGGTGTTCGCGTTCAGCGTGTAGCCCACCAGGGCGGGACTGGCCTGGGCGTCCAGCCCCAGCTTCTCCACCCCCAGGGCATGCACCGTCACCACATACCGGTGGGCACCATGGCCCACGGGCGGACACGGACCCCCGTAGCCCTGGCCCCCGAAGTCGGTGCGGCTCTGCACGGCCACCTCGGGCATGCCGGGCATCCCCGGGGTGCCGGCGCCGGTTGGCAGGCCGGTGGTGCCGGCGGGCAGGTCGAAGACCACCCAGTGCCACCACCCGCTGCCGGTGGGCGCATCAGGGTCGTACATCGTCACGGCGAAGCTCTTGGTGCCGGTCGGAGCGTTCGTCCAGCTCAGCTGCGGGCTCTGGTTCTTCCCGGTGCAGCCGAAGCCGTTGTACACCTGCTGGTCGGTGGCCTGGCCGCCCACATCGGTGCTGCTGAGGGTGAAGGTCTGGGCCGCCAGGGTGCCGCTCAGCAGCAGCGGGGCCAGGCCGATCAGGGTGCGCATGGGGATGGAATGGATCCCCGAAGGTAACCCGCCGCGCGACAGCCTCAGGGGTTGTCCATGCGCCACCAGGTGATGCGGCGCGGGTGCAGCGCCACGCTGTACACGAAGGCGCCGATGAGGCTGCCCATGGCGATGCCGGTCATGGCGAAGAGCAGGGTGAACACATCGGTGACCGCCCCGGCGCCGGTGGCCAGGCCGGTGACGCTGCGCAGGCCGAAGCTGCCCGGGGCCAGCAGCCAGAAGGCGGGGAGCAGGGTGACGATGGCCGGTGGGCCGGCGAAGCGGAACTCGATCACCAGCGCCGTGATGGTCATGGCCGCCGCGCCGAAGAAGGCCGTGCTGGCCCCGTCGATCAGCTGCCCGCTGATGGACTGCGCGGCGTAGGCCGCCACCGCCGTCACCAGCATCCACCCGAAGGAGCGGCGCTTGCTGCTCTGGTGCACGTGCAGGCCCACGGCGAAGAGCAGCACCCCCAGCCAGGGCAGTGCCGCGTTGATGCGTCCGGGCCACGCCGGCAGGTCCACCGGGTCCGTGGGATGCTCGAACAGGCCGATGCCGCCCAGCACCCCGAAGGCCAGCAGCACCAGCTGGGCGAAGCCGGCCACCAGGCGGCTGGCCCCGCTGATGGTGTGGCTGTAGGCCAGCTCGATCACGGCCACCGTGAGGGTAAGCCCGGGCAGGAAGGTGATCAGCGGCGGGATCAGCAGGTTGGTGGCGCGCTCGGGAAAGCCCAGGTGCAGGGCATAGGCCACCACGGCGCTGAGGGCGAAGGAGGCCACCACGGGGGCCACCACGGCCCAGGCGGGCCGCTTGCGCACCGCGTGCATCAGCAGGGCGCAGGCCAGCGCCAGCGCGGTGCTCAACGCCAGGCCGTGCAGCGTGGGGCGCAGCAGCACGGCCACACCGAGGCTGGTGAGCAGGTAGCCGCCGATGGTGCCCCAGGCGCCGTACTTGTGCGGCCAACGCCACACCGCCTCCAGGCGCTCCAGCCCGGCCGCCGGGCCGTTCACCAGCTGACGCGCCTCGCGGGCGATCACCAGCACCTCCTCGATCTGGTCGAAGCGCAGCGTGCCGATGCGGTAGGGCCCCGTGGCCAGGTCCACCTTGTGCTGGCCACCCTCATCCAGCTCCAGGAAGAGCACCGTCGGCAGCACGAAGGCCGTGAAGCCCTGCACGCCATGGGCGCGGGCGATCAGCCCCAGGTCGCGCTCCACGAAGGGCGCCGCGTTGCCGGCCGCCAGCTCCGCCTGACCCAGCCGCGCCAGAAAGCGCAGCAGCACCTCCCGGTCCACCGGGGCAGCAGGCGTGTCCACGGGTCGAAAGTAGGGGAGGGGCGGTGCGTGATCGGCGCTGGGGTGACCAACCCCGGATGGACGCGGACCTTGCTTCGCGAAGGCGGAGTGCACACGCATGGGGTTCCGCGGTGGACCGGGTGGCGGCCGTGTCAACGACGAAGGGCCGCACCGGGCGGCCCTTCGGGGATGGACGCGGCGTGGCTCACTCCACGGGCAGGTCCTGCTCGCCGTGCAGGCGCACGGGATCTTCCAGCGGGTCGCCGGGGCCGGTCCCTCCGGCGCCGCTCTGCGCGGTGGAGAGGTCGGGCACCTGCTGCTGGGCCACGTTCGGCAGGCTGCTGCTGGTGCTGCTCACCGGCGTGTCGTTGCTCACGGCCACGTCCGTGCTGGAGAGGCCGGTGTTCGCGGCGGTCAGGTCGGCGCCCAGGCCCTGGGCATCGTTCACCAGCGCGGTGGGTGCGGCGCCTGCGGGGCGGTTGGGCTGCAGGGGCTCCTCTTTGGAGCAGCTGGCCAGCGTGGCGCAGAGGGTGAGGGCGATGAGGCTGCGGAGGGTGATGGCGGTGTTCATGGTCGTGTGGTGGTTGGTGTGGGTCCGTCGTTGATGACGGCACAAACGTTCACCGCCGCGGACCGCTTCCCATGCGGCGCCGCGCAGGTGGCGGGGGGCGGTGAGCAAGTGGTGGGGAACGACCAGCTGAACCGCCTCCGCCACATGCGCACCCGCGCCGGGCTTGACGATGCGACGAACGATTGGACCACACTGCCCACGCCCACCGGGCCGGATGCCGAGAAGTACCGCAGCAGCTACACCTACGACGCCAACGGCAACATCCGCACGGCCGAGCGCTGGGACCAGGCCGGAGCGCCCTACGACGCGCTGGCCTACGGCTACAAGGAAGCCACCGGGGCCAAGCTGCTGCGCAACCGCCTGTACCAGGTGGATGACCTGGCCGACCCGACCAACGCGCTGGTGAACGCCGGCCCCGGGGAGCAGGCCGTGGACATCCTCCACACCGGGCCCTCGGGCTTCGATCCGCAGGACCAGAGCATCGAGACGGCCTACAATTACCGCTACGACGAGCTGGGTAATTTGATCCAGGACCTGGAGGAGGAGATCGCCGGCATCGATTGGACGGTGGCCGGCAAGGTGAGGACGGTGACGCGACCGGGCGGCAGTACCTTGCAAGCCATGGAGTTCGCCTATGGGGCCGGTGGCCAGCGCACGGAGAAGACCGTGGGCGCCGGAGCCGATCTGCACCGCGAACACTATGTGCGAGATGCGCAGGGGAATGTGATGGCCATCTATCGCCACCAACCTGGCGGCGGCAGCTTTACGCTGAAGGAGCGTGCGCTCTATGGGAGCAGCCGCCTGGGCCGATACGTGGAGGAGGTGGAGTTCATCCCGGCACCCACCATCCCCCAGACCCAGGCCGCGGACGATCGCAGACTGCAGTACGAGCTGACGGACCATCTGGGGAACGTCAGCACAGTGGTCACCGGCCGGCTGCTGGTGGGCGACGGTGCCCCGCACGAGGCGCAGGTGCTGAGTGCGCAGGGGAATGAGCCCTTCGGGTCACTGCTGCCTGGGAGGAATTACAGCAGCGACGCGTACAGGTTCGGGTTCCAAGGACAAGAGAAGGATAATGAGCTCTTTGGAGCCGAAGGGACAGCGCTCAGCTTCGAGTACCGCGTGCATGATGCACGGTTGGGGAGGTTCCTGAGCATCGATCCGCTCGCGTTCTCGTTCCCATGGAACTCACCTTATGCATTCAGCGAGAACCGCGTCCTGGACATGGTGGAGTTGGAAGGGCTCGAAGCGGCACCGACGCCGGACAAGGTTGAATCGGAAGATCCCAAATGGGGACTTCCGGACGGTGGTGAAGGGTGGTCAGAGAGAAATTCGTACGACGACGGGAAAGGATTTTCTTTCAAGAGCTTCAGAGGTTCCGTTCCTGATGCTGGTGGTACGGATCCCCCGTCTTCGGCTTCTGCGGGGAATTCGCCAAGTCTGTTCCCTGGTGGAAAACCGCCCGTTCTCAAGCCTGGGGGAGGCGCAGGACTTCGTGGGCCAACAATCTCGCAAGGGAGACGAAATTATGCTCTCAACTATGAACGACCTAAGACTTCAGTTTCGACCAATGTGCAAAGCCGTTTCTCTATCGCTGGGGAGCTCGCCGGTGGCTTTGGTTTGTTGATGGAAGGAGCCGACAAGGCTCTCAGAGTCTCGGCCGCGAACACTCAATTCAAGTATGCTGTTCGGACGCCCACAGGAGTGCTTAACGCAGCACAGGCAACCAAAGCAGCGAAGATTGAGCTTCAAACTGCATCCAAGATTGCAAAAACGGCTGGACGTGGTTTTGGATTATTGGGCGCAGGGATAACAGCTATAGAAGCCTTTGAGGACGGGAATGTCACACTCGAAGAGGGTGCCAAAATTGGGATTGGAGTTCTCACGACTTTCACCCCTGTGGGATGGGTCTATGGAGCCGCAGATTTAGGATTCTCATTGTTCACGGGTAAAAGCCTTACTGACAGAGCAGGAGAAATGATTGACAATTGGTGATCCGTGAAGGTGTTCGACTACGTCTTCTATCGAGCGTCAACATTCTTCTTCAAGAATGACGGCCAGGATGCAGATCGCGCCATCTGGTTGGTGACGGCAATCCAGATTTTCTTCATTTTAGACGTATACCTGTCCATCGCCTTCTTTGCTTTTGAAGATCATGGAAAGCACTATCATCAACTTGTTGTAGCTTGCTGGATGGCATTGCTGGTAATAGTTTATATTATGAATCGGTTGCGTTATCGTGGCCGTTATGACGAACTTCAGGGCCGCTTTCAAGAGAGCGCTGCACGCAAAATCTTCTTTGGTGTATTGATAGTCAGTACTATGCTTTTCCTCTTCTTCTACCCCGTCTTCTTCCTGTCGCTGTTCGGCAAGTCCAAACCCTGACTCGCGCGAGCGTCCCGCTCGTGCGCTAGCGCTTGAAGAGCGAGAGCCAGCCGATCAGCGCGGAGAAAGCAACGGAGGACCTCAATCGCGCAACTCTACACTTGCCCATGATAAATCTCCGAAGAGGACTGAGCGGGACTGCAGGTGAACCAGATGCGCAACAGGCTCAAGGCCTACAACACTTATCGGCACTTGCGGTCCCGATCTCTGGCGCGGGAGTTCGGCGTGGGAGGGGGCGTGGGTCGTCAGGCCGTCCTCCCGTGCCATCAGTTGATGCGATCGGATCGTCCACGTCCACTGGGGACCGTCGGATGGAACCCAGGGACGATCGTTCATTCCGTTGAAGGCACGGGACACCCTCCCGTCCGCTCCGCGGCCGTGCAAAGGGTCGGCGAGCAGAGCTGGCGCGCGGGCCAGGGTCCCGACCTGGAGTTCGGTGAGGATCCACGCGCACGCTGCGACCGCCCGCCTCGGCCCGCCCCCACCCAAGCTGTGCATCCCCGGACCCTGTACATGAGCCTACCTTTACGCAACAATCCCATGCACATGGACATCGCAGCGATGAAGCTCGAACTGGTGCAGCGCATGCTTGCCGTTCGTGACACGGCCATACTCGACCGCCTGCGTGAAGTGATCGATATGGAAGTGGAAGACCGGGACATCACCGACGAGGAGGTTGCGGAACTCGAATTGCTCAGGGCAGAGCGCTTGAGCGGAGAAGGCGGCTCATATAGCTGGGAGGAAGTGCAGCGCATGGCGCGCGAGATGGTCAAGCAATGAGCCATAGGATGGCGCTGCGCGGCACGGCGGCCACGGACGTGCTCGAAGCGTTCTTCTGGTACCACACGGTCCGCCCCGTGCTTGCTGATCGGTTCATGGCCGCGTTGGGCGAGTGCTACGACTCCATCCGATCCAACCCGTACGGCTACCAACTGCGCAGGGGCAACTTCCGGCATGTGAGGCTGCGAAAGTTCCCGTACCGTGTGGTCTATGAGGTCGATGGACAGGACGTGTTCATCTATCGGGTGGTCCACACCAGCCACAGGCCCAGTAAGAAGTTCGGTCCATAGCCCTGGATCGCGTACGTGTTCGGCGGGCGGGGCTGGTGCGCGGGCAGGTCGCCTTCGCCAGGGCGCTACGGCGAAGACACCCGGACACTTGTGCGGAGGATGTCAAGAGAGCGGATGCCGGCCAGTTTGCTTGCCGCGCCGAAGCGCTTCGCGAAGGCGGTCAACGGGCCACCACGGCGAGCAGCTGGGCAACCTGACCCAGGACGCGGCGGCCTCAGCGGCAGGGCCCAGGCCGTACTACCTTTACACGACGAAGCACTCCGCCATGGACATCGCCCTGAAGAAATTGGACCTGATGCACCGCTTGATGTTGATCTGGGATGAAGCGGCGCTCGCGCGCGTGGCCAAGGCGATCGAGTCGGAGGTGCCCGAAGTGGAAGAGGATTACACGGATGAAGAGGTCGCCGAACTGGAGCGCCGTCGCGCCCGCTACCTGAGCGGGGAAAGCAAGCCTCACAGCGTGGAGGAATCCATGCGACGTGCACGAGAGGGCTCGAAGCGATGAGCTACACGGTCCTGGTGCTGCCCGAAGCCACAGAAGAGGTCGCGGAGATCTTCACCTACTATGAAGGCGAAAAGCCGGGTCTTGGGTATCGCTTCCAGGACGCATTGACCGACTGCTATCGGAGTTTGGCGCTGAACCCATCCGGGCAGAAGCGCAAAGGGGATTTTCGCCACGCCATGGTGCATCAATTCCCTTATCGCGTAGTGTATGAAGTGCGTGAGCACCTGGTGCTCATCTACCAGGTGAGGCATACACGACGGAAGCCGCATCCCCGGTTCGGGCCATAGAACGTGGCCGCCGGCCCTGGAGCGCGCACGTGTTCGGTGAGCGGGGCTGGTGCGCGGCAGGTCGCCTTCGCCAGGGCGCTGCGGCGAAGACCGCCGGTCACTTGTGCGGAGGATGCCAAGGGAGAGGATCCCGGCCAGTTTGCTTGCCGCGCCGAAGCGCTTCGCGAAGGCGGTCAACTGGCCATCACGGGAGCTAGCTCGGCAACCTGACCCAGGACGCGGCGGCCTCAGCGGCAGGGCCCAGGCCGTACTACGTTTACGCGACGAAGCACTCCGCCATGGACATCGCCACGACCAAGCTTGAACTCATGCGGCAACTCCTGTCCATCGCGGACGAAAAGACCCTGCGGAAAGTGGCCAGCTTTTTCAAGAAGGAGGTCGCGATCGAAGAGGACGAAGACCTCTCCGAGGAAGAGATGGCCGAACTGGAAGGGCGCTTCCAGGACATGGTGAGCGGGAAGGTCAAGCCCATCAGCGAGAAGGATTCCATCCGCATGATCCGATCGGCGGTGAAGCCCAAGGGATGAAGTACGCACCCCGTTAACGCTCGGGTGCATTCCCACTACACGGGTGTTGCCGCTCGCGTCGGCCGGTGCGGTGGGCTTGTGCGTCGCGAGTGGTGCAAGGTAGGGTAGGGCGTCCTCGCCCGCCTGTATTTTGCGGTCGTGTCCGAATTCCTCAAAGCCAACGAAGAGGGCGCGTGCTACTTCGTAACGCTGACCACCGTTGGCTGGGTCGATGTGTTCACGCGCAGGGAATACGTGGACATCATCTTCGACAACCTGGAATTCTGCCGCCGCAACAAAGGGCTTGAGGTATTCCACTACGTGCTGATGCCGAGCCACCTGCATATGATCGCGCGACGCGAACGGGGGCTGCTGTCGGAAGTACTGCGCGACTTCAAGAGCTACACGGCCAAACTGCTGCTCAAGGCGATCGAAGAGCATCCGCAGGAAAGTAGAAGGGAATGGATGATGAGGATCTTTCGCGAGCACGGCCAGGCATCGGCACAGAACAGCGTATTCATGTTCTGGCAGAAGACCAGCCACCCCGAACTGCTGTACAGCCCGGCGTTCTTCGAACAAAAGGCCGAGTACATTCGCAACAACCCGGTGGTAATGGGGCTGGTGACCGAGCCGGAGCACTACGCGTTGAGCAGTGCGCATGAACAGCCGATCATGAAGGTCGATGAGGAGTGAACGAGCCGGGGGAGCAGCCTTTGAGGCGGGCCGGAGGCCCTGCGAACCCCCTCACTCGGCACGCACGACCTTCCCACACGCCGAGCCGAGCGAGAACTCAACCATTGATGCCAGGGAGCATCCCGACCACGGGTGTTGCCGCTCGCGTCGGCCGGTGCGGTGGGCTTGTGCGTCGCGAGTGGTGCAAGGGCTGAGCTGATCTGACGGGCCGGAGGCCCTACGAACCCCCTCACTCGGCACGCACGACCTTCCCACAAACCGAGCCGAGCGAGAACTCAACCATTGATGCCAGGGAGCATCCCGACCACGGGTGTTGCCGCTCGCGTCGGCCGGTGCGGCGGGCTTGTGCGTCGCGAGTGGCGCATGGCCCTACGAACCCCCCCACTCGGCACGCACGACCTTCCCGTAGCCCGAGCCGAGCGCTCACCCGACCCCTGCCGACGGCCCCCGCTCCCCTACCGCTTCACCAGCACCCCGCGCAGGCCATCGGCCTCCACCACATAGAGCCCTGCGGCAAGGTCGCGCACGGGCAGTTCCACGCGCCGGTCGGTGATGGGGCGGGCGGGCAGGGCGCGCACCAGGCGACCGTGCAGGTCGGTGATCCGGATGTCGGTGCTGCCCTGTCGCGTGCCGCCCAGGTAGAGCAGGGCATCGCCGTCGGTGGGGTTGGGGTACAGCACGGCGCGGTCGTCGGTGTAGGCCAGCGAGGGCACGCGCAGCACCAGGTTCTGCCCGCTGATGAGCCAGGTGTCGGGGTCCAGCAGGGCACTGTCCGCAGGGAAGGGCAGCCAGAAGCTGAAGGCCTGGCCGCTGCTGGTGTGGTCCAGCACCATCTGGGTGTCATCCACCGCGTTCTTGAAGCGGATCGGCACGGGCATGTCGAAGAAGGCCACGCTGGGGTGCGAGCTGCTCTGGTGCAGCTGCAGGTCCACCTGTCCGCCGGCGTCCTGGGTCCATTCCACGGTGTAGGTGGGGTGCCCCTCCCCGGTGAACCAGTCGGCCATGAAGCCGTCGAGGTCCAGGCCGCTGGCGGCCTCCAGGTGGGCCTGCAGGTCGGCGGTGCGGGCGCTGCCGAAGGCCAGGGCGGGGTCGTCCAGGTAGGTGCGGCAGCCGGCGAAGAAGGCGCTGTCCCCGCAGACCCAGCGCAGCATGTGCAACACCAGGGCGCCCTTGCGGTAGGTGAGGCGGGCGCTGAAGAGCCGGGCGATGTCAGTGGTGTCGGTGACGAACACGCTGCCATCGGGCAGGGCGGTGATCAGGTCCACCTGGGCGCGCTTCCACCCGGCCCAGTACTGGGGGGCGAGGGTCTCGTAGCACAGGCCGCTGAGGTAGGTGGCGAAGCCTTCGTTGAGCCACAGGTCCTGCCAGCTGCCGCAGGTCACCTTGTCGCCGAACCACTGGTGCGCCAGCTCGTGCGCGGCCAGTTCGTAGTTCCAGCCCCCCATGAAGGTCATGGTCTGATGCTCCATGCCGCCGCCCCAGCCGAACTGGGCGTGGCCGTACTGCTCGTCGGCGAAGGGGTAGGTGCCGAAGCGCGTGCTGAAGAAGGGCATCTGCTGGGCCACATCGCCCGCCACCAGCTGGGCCATGTAGTCGTCCTGCGGGTAGGCGTAGGTCCACATGGGCACCGTGTCGTCCGGCAGGGGGATCTGGATCTGGCTCACCGCGTAGTCGCAGGTGGCCGTGGCGATCAGGTAGTAGGCGATGGGGTGGCGGTGGCGCCAGTGATGCAGGCGGTGCGTGCCGCCGTTCACCGGAGTGACGGCCACCAGCACCCCGTTGCTCACCGCGTCGTAGGCCGCCGGTACGGTGAGCAGCACGTCGATGGAATCGATCTTGTCGTTGAGGTCCTGCTTGCAGGGCCACCAGTCGCGGGCGCCGTAGGGCTGGCTCAGGGTCCACTGGGCGGTGTTGCCCTGCGGGGTGCCCACGGCGAAGGAGCCGAAGCCGCTGCCGCTGGGGGCGCCGCCGTACACCACCGTCACGCTGTCCACCGCACCGGGGGCCAGGGGCGTCGGCAGGTCGATCAGCAGCGCACCATCGGTGGTGTGCGACCAGGTGAGCGGGTCGGCGCCGTGCAGCACGGCGCTCACATGCAGGGCGGTGTCCGCATCAAAGCGCAGGGTGCTCAGCGGGGCCGTGGCGGTGAAGTGGCTGCGCACCGTGCCGCTGATGTGGTTCACCGCCGGGTCGAGCGACCACTCCATCCGGTGGTAGTGCAGGTCGTAGCCCCAGGTGGGCGTGCCGCTGCGCATCAGGAGGGCCACACCATGGCGCTCCCGCCAGGCCAGTTCGTCCAGCACGCCTTTGTCCCAGGCCACCTGGGCGGTGGCCGCGCAAGCGCACAGCAGGGTTTCGAACAGGGCGTACGGCCGCATCACCGAAAGGTACGATGATGTGCCCATCCCGCTGGGGCGGGACAGGTCGTGCTCGTGCGGCCATGTGCCCATCCCGCAGGGCGGGTCAGGTCGTGCGCATGCGAACCGATGGGCGGCGGGTCAGCGGACGGCCTTCAGGATGGCGCGGACGGCCTCGCTGCGGCCCATGGTGTAGAAGTGCAGGCAGGGCACGTTGCGCGCCATCAGCTCGCGGGCCTGCTGGATGCCCCATTCGATGCCCACACGCCTCACCTCCTCGTCGGTGCGGCACTTGGCCAGCTCGGTGCTGAAGGCCACGGGCAGGTCCAGGTGGAAGGTCTTCGGGATGAAGGCGATGTGCTTGCGGTTGGTGAGGGGCTTGAGGCCGGGGATGATGGGCACGGTGATGCCCTCGGCGCGGCAGCGGTCCACGAAGGCGAAGTACCTGGCGTTGTCGAAGAACATCTGGGTCACCAGGTACTCGGCCCCGGCCTCCACCTTCTGCTTGAGGTAGGCGATGTCGGTGTCCAGGTTGAGGGCCTCGGGATGCTTCTCGGGGTAGCAGGCGGCGCCGATGCACAGGTCGGTGGGTGCCGTCTCGGTCTCCTCCTCGTGCAGATACTGGCCGCGGTTGAGGGCGGCGATCTGGCGGATGAGGTCCACGGCATGGGCGTGGCCATCGCGCTCGGGCACGAAGTGGCCCTCGTTCTTCACGGCGTCGCCGCGCAGGGCCAGCACGTTGCCGATGCCCAGGAAGTTGAGCTCGATGAGGGCGTCCTCGGTGTCCTCCTTGCTGAAGCCGCCGCAGATCAGGTGGGGCACCGTGTCCACGCTGTACTTGGCCTTGATCATGGCGCAGATGCCCACCGTGCCGGGGCGTTTGCGCAGGCGCACCTTCTGCAGCAGGCCGTGGCCCATCTCCTTGTAGATCACCTCCTCGCGGTGGTAGGTGACGTTGATGAAGCTGGGGGCGAACTCCATCAGCGGGTCGATGCCCTCGTAGATGGAGCGGATGTCGCGGCCCTTGAGCGGCGGCAGGATCTCGAAGCTGAAGAGCGTGCCGGTGGCCTTGCGCAGGTGGTCGGTGACCTTCATGGAGGGCGGCGAAGATAGAGGAACGCCCCGCGGGGCGGGGCGCTCAGCTGAAGGGGCGGGCCTTCAGCGCAAAAGGGTCACATGTCCGGCGTATTCCTTGCCGTCGCTGCGGGTGAGCACGTAGTAGTAGGTGCCTTCGCTCACGTCCTTGGGCGACCACTGGTTGCGGTAGCTCGTGCTCTCATACACCTTCTGGCCCCAGCGGTTGAACACCTTGAGGTCCGAGTTGGGGTAGTACTCCACCCCGGTGAACTCCAGGTTGTCGTTGTCCCCGTCGCCGTTGGGGCTGAAGACGTTGGGCACGAAGATCTCCGTGGGGATCACGGTGAACAGGTAGGTCACCGTGTCCGTGCAGCCGTTGGCGGTGGTGACCAGCAGGGTGATGGGGTAGGTGCCGGGCTCGTCAAAGGTGATGCCGGCGGTGTTGGTGGTGCCCGAACCCTGCCCGGCAAGGTCCCACAGCCATTGGGTGATGGGGTCCTGGCTGGTGCTGCCGTCGCTGAAGATCACCGGCGTGTCGGGGAATACGGGCCCCGGAGGTGTGGCCACGATGCCGGCGTCCGGCACAGGGGCCGTCAGCACGTTCACCGGGGCCGAGGTGCCCTCACACCCATCGGCGCTGGTCACCGTCACCGTGTACGTGCCGGTGTTCACCGTGATGGTGGGGTCCTGCGAGCCGGTGCTCCACTGGTAGGTGGGGAAGGGCTGCGTGGTGCTCAGCACGGTGGGGTCGTCGCCGCAGGAGAAGAGGTTGCCGGCGATCACCGGCTGGGGGCTCTGGCCTTCCACCACCGTCACGGTGTTGCTGCCGAAGGTGCAGTAGCCGGCGGTGACCTCCACGCTGTAGGTGCCCGGGCCCACGAGCACGCTGTTGCCGTCGTAGCCGTTGCTCCACGAATACGTGTCGTACAGGGGCGGCACGGTGAGCACGGCGCCCTGCCCGCTGCACGCCACCGTGTCGCCGCTGATCACGGGCGCGGGCAGCGTGGTATAGAACACGTCCACCACGATGTCGATGGTGGTGGTGAGCGGCGGCGTGCCGTCGTCCGTGGCCGTGAAGGTGATGGTGTGGAAGCCGGCCTCCAGGGGCGTGGGGGTGAACTGGCCCTGCACGATCACCGAGTTGTTGCCGCTGGTGTTCAGCACCTCGACGTAGCCGGAGAGCGTGGGCGCCGAGGAGCTGGCCACGGTGACCTGCCCCTGTTCGGGCGCGATGAAGTTCATCTCGATGTCCACCAGTTCACCGGTGCACACGCGCACGGTGTCGCACAGGAAGGTGCTGCTGGCGATGGGCGGGATGTTCTGGGTGCTCACCGCGGTGGTGAACACGAAGTTCTGGTCGTCCAGCCAGTCCACCCCGTCCGGGTTGCCGAAGGGGCCATCGTAGGTGATGCCGGGCTGGTCGAAGGTGCCGAACTGGATGTAGTCCACCGCGTTGCCGCGGTTGGCGCCCACCACGGCGGGGATGCCTCCGAAGCCGTTGACGCCCTGCGAAGCGGCCCCGGTGGTCCACTGCATGTCCTTGTAGCAGAAGCTCACGTTCTTGCCCGCGCCGATCACCGGGTCGGTGCCGTCGGTGATGATCAGCTGGAAGGTGTTCTGCTTGTCCGTCTGCGAAGCGAAGTACCCCACGGCCACCCAGTTCACATACAGGGCGGTGGGGGTCACCTTGTAGAGCACCTGTCCGCCGTTCAGGCCGAGACCGTCGTCGCCGCGCGTGTCCACATCGGCCCAGAAGGGGGCCACCATGATGAACTCGTTGTTGGGGAAGGGCGAAGCGCTGAAGGTGAAGTAGGGGTTCTGGAAGGAGATGTTCCCGTTGTTGTTGATGTACAATGTGTTGTACAGGTCGCCGTACAGGTTGAACTGGAACGGGATGGTGATGGCGGCGGACGAGCCGTCGTCGTTCGGGGTCATCGCCAGCTGGTACGTGCTGTCGGGCGCCACCCAGCAATTGCAGTCACCGTTCACGCCGCCACCGCCCTTGGGGCGGGCGGGCGGGGCTTTGGACGCCTGCACGCGCGGGGTGATGGGCTCCTGGGCCGGCCGCACCAGCTCAAAGCTCCCGGGCAGCCGGCCTTCGGCCTTCAGGGCGTCGTACTCGGCCATGGTGAGCGTCACCTGGGCGCTTGCTGCGCAGTGCAGCGTCAGGGCGGTCAGCAGGAGGATCGTGGTTCGCATGTGCATGGTTCGGAGGTCACTTCAACAGGTTCACATGGCCCACCCACTCCTGCTTCTCGGCGGCGAAGACGGGCCGGCCGATCAGGCGCCAGGTGTACACGCCGGTGGGCAGGATCTCCCCGCCACCCTGTGCACGGCCGTCCCACCCCTGTTCGATGTCGTTGGTCTTGAAGATGAGCTGGCCCCAGCGGTCGTACACCTCGAAGGTGTGCTCCTCGGGCACCATGTCCGCCAGCACCGGCTGAAAGAGCTCGTTGAGGTTGTTCCCGTCCGGGGTGAAGGCGTTGGGGATGTAGATGGCGGGCACGTACACGGGCACCACCTTGCACAGGGAGTCGGTGCAGCCGTACTGGTCGGTGACGCGCAGGCACACCTCGTGGTCGTCGCCGATCACATCGCTGAATTCGTAGTAGAGCGTGCGGTCGGTGGCGGTGTCCGTGCCGTTGAAGGTCCAGGACCATTCCACGGCCTCGGGGTCATCGCTGGCGAAGTAGATGCTGGCGTTCTGCTCGGTGCCGGGGTTGGGGCTGAAGATGAAGGAGGCCACGGGGGCGGGGTCCACCGTGACGGCGCCGGGCACCAGCAGCTGGTCGGTGCAGCCCTGCGGGGTGGTGACCGTGAGGCCCACCGTGTACCAACCGGGCAGTTCGTAGAGGTGCGGCACACTGTCGCAGCTCAGCGTGGTGGCCCCATCGCCCAGGTCCCACACGCAGGTGCCGCCGAGGTAGATGCTGTCGGTGGTGTTGGTGAGGGTGGTCTGCAAGGGGTGGCAGCCACTATCGGGCTCCACGGTGAAGGAGATCACCGGCAGCGGGTTCACCGTCACCTGCACCAGCGCGGTGTCGGTGAGCAGTGAGCAGGTGCCGATGCCGTAGGCCACGTAGGCGTAGGCGCCGCTGGTGTCGGCCGCAGGGTCCAGCACCGGGGCGTGGGCCTGCAGGCCGGGATCGAACCAGTTGCCGCCCGTGTCCGGCGAGCCGCCCAGCAACGGGAACAGCTGCGTCACCGGCCCGTCGAAGCAGATGGCGAGGGTGGCGTCCTGGCCCGCATCGGGCAGCGGATCCACAGCAAGCGTCAGCGTGGCTGTTAGCGTGGGGCAGGGCGCCGTACCGGTCACCGTGTAGGTGTAGGCTCCGGGGGCGTCCGTGGCGGCCAGGAAGGTGCCGGGGAAGGGCTGCTGGTTGGGATCGTTCCACTGGCCGGTGGCGTCCGGTGTGCCGCCCAGGGTGGCGAGCATGTCCAGCGGGGGGGCATCGGCGCACAGGGTCAGGGAGGTGTCCGTGCCCGCGTCAACGGCCAGCGGGATGTCCACGGTCACGAAGGCGGTGTCGGTGGGGCAGGGGCTGGTGCCCGGCACGATGTAGCGGTACACCCCGGCGGGGTCGGCCCCGGGGTCCAGGGTGCCGGAGAACACGCTGCCGTTGGGGTATTGCCAGCCTCCGGAGGCCATGGGTCCGCCGGGGATGTTCAGGAACAGGTCGTCCTGCCCGTCGCTGCTGCAATAAGCCAGGGCCACGTCCTGCCCGGCGTTCACGCTGGCCTGGGTGGTCATGGTCACCGTGCCGCTGGCCGCGCAACTGCTGCCCTGCCCCACGGCATAGAGGTAGGCGCCGTCGATGTCCACACCGGGGTCGAAGGTGCCGCTGTGCACGTTGCCGTTGGGGTCGGTCCAATCGCCGGTGTTGGGCGGGTTGCCGCCCAGCAGGGTCAGCATGTCCACCGGGGCGTCCAGGTCGCATACGGTGAGGGAGCCGGGGGTGATCACCGCGCCCTGCTGCACCTCCACCACGATGTTGAGCGTGGAGGTCATGGAGGGCACACCGTCGTCCGTGCCCTCCACGGTGATGATGTGGTAACCCACATCGGCCGGCGTGGGCAGGATGTCGATGCTGATGGTGGCCGCCAGACCGGGCACCAGGCTGGTGATGGTGAAGTTGGTGAGGGTGGTGGAACTGGCCGAGGGTGTGGTGATCTGGTTGGGCTCCGGCGACAGGAAGGTGACGTCCAACGTGGCCAGGTCGCCCACGCACAGGATGATGGAATCGCACACGCTCTGGCCGCTGATCACCGGGGGCACGTTGGAGGTGGTGATGTCCGTGCTGAAGCTGAAGTACTGGTCGTCCAGGAAGCTCACGCCATCGTTGAGGCCGAAGGGGCCGTCGTACGCGGTGCCCGGCTGATCGAAGCGCCCGAACTGGATGTAGTCGACCCCGTTGCCCTCGTTGGCACCCACGCTGGCCGGTGTGCCGCCGAAGCCGTTGGTGCCGCCGCTGGCCGAGCCCGTGGTCCACTGCATGTCCTTGTAGCAGAAGCTCACGTTGGCGCCGTTGGGCACCACGGGGTCCGTGCCATCGGTGATGATCAGCTGGAAGGTGTTGACCTTGTCGGTCATCTGGCTGAAGTAGCCCACGTTCGTCCAGTTCACGTACATGGCCGTGGGCGTCACCTTGAACTGCACGATGTTGTTGCCCAGGCCGGGCCCGCGCAGGTCCACATCGGCCCAGAACGGTGCCACCATGGTGTAGCCGTTGAAGGGGAAACCGGTGGAGCTGAAGGTGCCGTAGTACTGGCCGAAGCTGACGTTGCCGTTGATGTTGATGTACACCGTGTTGTACAGGGTGCCGTACAGGTAGAACTGGAACGGCAGGATGATCGGCCCGTAGCTGCCGTCGTCCGCGTTGTGGAAGCCGCTGGCGTTCCACTGGGTGGTGTTGTTGATCGTGGTGTAGCTGGCGTCCGGCATCACCCAGCAGTCGCAGGTGCTGCTGCCGCCGCGCTGTACGTAAGGGTCCGGTGCGGGGGTGATGCCGGTGTTGGGAGCGGGCGGATGGTTGGCCAGCTTCCAGGCATCGTAGCTGGCCTGGTCGTGCGGAGCCTGTCCGGCGACGGTCAGTGCCGTCAGGATAGGAAGAAGGGTCGCGAGGTGCCGCATGTCCGGTTCAGCGGATGATGTTCACAGTGCTGCTGTAGGCCTTGGCCTTGCCCGCCAGGTCCTCCACCTCGATGGCGTAGAGGTAGGTGCCGCTGGGGCAGGGGTGGCCCTGCAGGTCGTTGCCGTCCCACGCACGAAGGTCGTTGGAGGTGAACACCAAAGCCCCGGTGGCCCCGCTGAAGATCCGCACGGCCACGCGTTGATAGTGGCTGCCCTGCGGCACCCACTGCTCGTTCTCCCCGTCGCCGTTCGGGGTGAACACGTTGGGGATGAAAAGCACCGGCTCGGCCACGGCATCGGCCGCGGTGGAGGGCTCCGGTTCGGCCACGGGCTCCTCATGCTGCGGCGCCTCCGTCCGCGCCGGGCGGTCCTCCGTGCGGGATAGCTCGCGCAGCACCTCCTGCACCACCTGCTGCCCATCGGGCTCGGACGCGATCGTCGTGATCGGTGCCGTTCCCGCCGTGGAGGGGACGTCCGGGTGTTCCTCCGTCCGTGCGGCTTCGGTGCCGGTGGCCGGGTCGGCCGGCTCCGGGGTGCCTGCCGGGTGCAGGTCCGGCATCCGGGCCTCGCTCGGCGGTGCGGGGTCCTCGTGCCGGGTGCGGGCGGCCGGCGGTGCGGTGGCGGTCGTCGTCGCTTCGGCCCGCGACGCCACGGTCTCCGCGGGGGCGGTGGAAACGGTCGTGCTGGCCGCCGCTGCGGCCGTGGGGGGCGCTGCCGGCACTTCGATCGTGGTGGCCGGAGCCTCGAGGGTGGCGACGGCACGCTCGCCCTCCGCGGGGGAGGGGCTGTCAGCGGTCAGGTACAGTCCGCCGGCCACCAGCAGGGCGGCGGCCCCACCGGCCACCCATCCGAGCAACGAGCTTCCGCCGGAGGCCGCCACGGCGCCCTGGCCCAGCTGGCCTTCGATCGCGGTCCACGCGGCAGGCGGCACAGGAGCCTCATGACCGGTGAAGCGGTCGCGCAAGAGGCTGTTCACCGGGTCGGCCTGGGCCACCTGGTGCTCGATGGCCTCCCACAGGCCGGGGTCCACCTCGGCCTCGTGGCCCGAGAACCGGTCGCGGAAGAGGTCGCTCACCAGGTCGGTGCTGGTGGCGGCGCCCAGGGCCAGCTGGCTGGTGATGGCGTCCCACGCACCGGGCGGCACGGCCGTCTCATGGCCGTTGAACCGGTCGCGCAGGACCTCGATCAGGTCATCCTTCCGCTCCATCACCGTAGATGTCGGCCGCCTCCTTGGGCAGCAGTTTGCGCAGGTAGGCCCGCGCCTTCATGAATTGGCTCTTCGAGGTGTTCTCGCTGATGCCCATCATCTCGCTAATCTCCTTGTGGGCGTAGCCCTCGATGGCGAACAGGTTGAACACGGCGCGGTAGCCGGGGGGCAGGGCCTGGATCAGCTCCATGAGCTCATCGGTGCTCATCTGGCCCAGCACCTGCGCGTCCTCGCTGTGCAGGTGTTCGGCCTCCGTGAGGTCCAGGCTGTGGTCGTAGGGCTTGTTGCGGCGGATGTGGTCCAGGGCGGTGTTCACCATGGTGCGGGCGATCCAGCCGCCCAAAGGACCGTCGCCGCGGTAGTGGTCCATCTTCTGGAACACCTTCACGAAGCCGTCCTGCAGGATGTCCTGGGCCTGCTCCCGTCCCGGGGCGTAGCGCATGCAGATGCTCATCATCTTGCGGGCGTAGGTGCGGTACAACTCCTTCTGGGCCAGGGGCTCACCGTTCAGGCATCCGGTCACGAGCTGTTCGTCCGTCATGGCGTCCGTGGGGAATGATGCGATCGGCGGGCAAAAGGTTGCCCGGGCCCCTGCAAGATACGGCGCGGGCGCGGGGTGGCGACCGGCAGGGCGCGCTGGGCGCGGAGTGGGTGAACGGAACGGAAGCCCACGTCCCAGGGCGACCACGCCCCGGTCGTCCGCAAGCGAGGCCCAAGTTGACCGGACCCAAGGGCTGTTCGGCCAGGGTCAATGCCCTGTTCCGGCGGACGTCGTCCGCGGGGCGCTCATCACATATTGGAAACGGCGATCCAGCGCCTCTGTGTCAAGGGTATCCAGCATCGCCTGCGTGACCCTCAACGGATACAGGCTGCGGTTCGCCGGCTGCTCCATCATCTTCAGCCACTTCGACTGTTCGATGTGCGGCGGGCGGTTGGCCTCCAGCACCGCCAAAGTGGGTGCGTTCAGAGGAGCGTGCGCGTTGGGCTGCTGCGCCCGAGATGCGCAGGGCCACGCGAGCAACAGAACGAAAAGCAGGTGCTTGATCATGGTTGAAGGATCACCCGAACTGCGGTGGACGTGCTGCCCCACCTGATCCGGAACTGGTACATCCCCGCAGCTCCGCTCAACTCCAAGCGGTGCATCTGGCTCCATGGCGGTATGCGCTCGCGGAGCACCAACTGACCGGTGAGGTCGAACACGATCAATTCACCAGCCCCGGCATGGGCGGGGTAACTCAAGGTAAACGACCCGTTGCTGGGGTTCGGGCATACCCTCAATCGCGCCTCCACCAGCGCAGCGGGCACCCCCGCGTTGATCCCCAAGCTGTCGCATACGCTGCCATCCACCGGGCCCAGGTGGTAGTTCGGGTGGTTGGGAAGGGAGTTGCTGAAGTAGCGCTGTAGATCGATCCCGTGCTGCTCGATGTTGCAGGCCAAACCCGCAGAATCCGGATCGTTGATCACATGCAGTTTGTCCGTGCTATTTCCGGTGCTGATGTAGATCTTGCCGTCCGGTGCGAGTTGCGCGATGTCAAAGAGCGTGGCGAACGGCGGGAAGGGCGAATAGAACCCGTCCCAATGCGCGATGTGTACCATGGATGCCCCGATGTCCGCAGCTTGCACATCGTATTGGTAAACATCCTCAACTGAGGAGACATAGAGGTAACGGCTGTTGGGTGAGAAGGCCACACCACCCATCTGGTCGTAGTCATCGATCAGGATATGCACCGGGTTGGTGAACAGGCCCGTGCAGCGATCGAAATCGAAGACCTCCAAGTCCTGGTTGAACTGGCCCCAGTAGTAGGCGAATTTGGATCCGTCGGGTGAGAAACAGACTTGCCCGCCATCCCGCGGCCGGATAACCCCAATGGCTTGTGTTCCATCGTTGGCTACTCCATTCGGGGTAACCAGCAAACGGTGGTAGATGTTAGTGGTCACCTTGTGGCAAAACATCCACCAATCCCGGCCGTTGGCATGCCGCACGGCGGTGATCTTGCCCACGTTCAGCGTATCACTGATCAGCACCTGGTTCTTCGTTATCACCCCACCTAGGCCACCGTCCAGGCTCATATCAATGGTGGTCAGGTAGAGGTAATTGGCTGTAGTTGTCACCTGGTCGTCTATCGTGCCATGGAAAAGATAATAGATACCCGGAGTGTCCGGCTTTGGCAGGATCAAACAGGCTTGCGAGAGATATAGTCCTTCGGGGAACATGGATGTGTAGCTGCTTGGGTTCAAACCGGTCCCATTCAGCAACGTATCACCCAAGCCGTTGGCGACGAACGACCCATTGGTACTGAATAGCAAATTCCCGTTCGCATCAGTGATGTTGGCGGAGGTCCTCCGATAGCCGATGGCGCGGGACATGGTCGAGATGACCATGCTCCCGCTTTCGAAATCCAGATCGACACCCCCAAAAGGTGGTGGGCCGTCGCTATCGAAGCCACCCACCCACAAGTTGTTCAACCCTTGAGCCTTCAACCCGACAAAACCGCAAAGGAGCAGAACGGCAAGCGCCGCAGACGCGACTCGTTCGTTGCTCGTGCGGCGGTACATGGATGCGGCGGCTGATCAGCGAACAATCGTGAGCTTCCCGACACCGATGATGCCCGACGGTCCGCGCACCTGATAGTGATAGATTGCAGGCGCCAGGGCTGCCGTGCTGAAGGAGATGCGCGGCAATTCCATAGGCATGATCTGTTGCATCACTTGCGCACCTATAGCATCGTACACTTCGAATACACCAAGTTCAACAAGCGGACGATTTAATATCAGGGTAACTTCGTCGCTTGCAGGGTTGGGTACGACCGTCATGCCGTTCACGGGCTGGACGGCCATGTCTTTAACGATGATGCCATGCGGCTGGCAGAGCAATGGATCATCGAAGTCGTAATCGTCATTGATGAGCCAGTACAGTGAACGGGCTTTGAACACGGCATTGCCACCCCTCATGGGGCACTGGTTCGCAATGGCGAAGAGATCATTCGCCTGGGTCGCAGTAAAGACGTTCAAATCCTTACCCACTGTCGCCAGGTAAATGTCGTTAACGACCTTCTCGTTCTCTTCGATCAGCTCGCTGGCTGCCACGCCAGCGTTCGCGTCCTGAATGTTATCCGCGTTCTGCGCTTTGGAATCGGCCACCACTTGCAAGGCTGTGTCATTCCATTCCGTCAGATTCTGGATGTTCTGACGGTAACCGTTCAAGCCGGCGAGGATCGCCTGTCGTTGAGCCGGGGTGAGCGTACTGTCGCCCAGATGTTCAAGACCATCATTTACCAAGGCAATTGCTTCCTCAATCTGGGCGCGGTTCGCGAGCAATTGCACCAATACCGTGCTGTTCAGATCGTATAGTGCAAGTTGATCGTCGTCGATCGTCTTGAAGGAGGCGGTGGGGCTGCCCTGCAGGTCGGCATAGAAATCCGATAGCAAGGGTAGGCTGTCCAGGAGTTCCGGCGCGTCATCGATCTTCCGGAAGAGGTCGCCCTTGAGCATCCATTTGGTCTCCTCGGTGTACGGGTCGTTCTCTAAACTGTCGCCGGCGATCTTCTCGTCCAGGTCGCGCAGACAGTCCAAGCAACGCTCACCCCCGAACTGGCTGCAATAGTCCGTTCCATGATGGTCGGCGCAATCGTAGTTCGTGCCAAAGGTGAAGTTGAACCAGTTGCTGGGCCACCACGAAGGCGGCTGAGTGGTGCCGCCGTTGATCGTAGCCGGACTGTAGTAGAAGGGATATGCAAAAGCACTGACGCTGTCCTCATACAAGGCCCCCCACACCGGCGCAGCGGCTGTTGGATCCCACAGGTTCCCCTTCAGCAACTGCGCATCGATGATCGCCGTGGCATCCAAGTGAAGGGGCCATTTGTGGTTGTGGAAGAGGTTGCCGCGCACATCGGTGCCGTAGGCCACGCCGTTGAAGAGAATACCGTTGGCCGTGCGGTCCATTTCGTTGCAACTGATGAGCGGCTGGCTGCCCATCATGCTGCGGATCGCGCTCTGTGCGGCGATGGGGTAGCCGGTGTCGCTGCTGCTGATCTGGTTGCAGCTCACCTCCGTGGCCCGGCAGCCTTCCAGTTGGATGCCCGTGCGGTTGTGGGCGTTGCTCACCAGCAGCACCGTGTTGTCGGCCACCAGCCAGGCATCGGCGGCGGTGAGGGCGATGCCGAAGCGCGAGGTGGCGGCGTTGGTGAAGTGGATGCTGTTGTTCAGGATGCGCGCGTCATGCGCCTGCTGGTTGCCCTCGGTGACCAGGATGCCCGAGTAGCCCTTGCAATTGGCGCAGGGGTGGTCGCCGAAGGTGATGTCGTTGCCTTCCACCAGGACGTGCGCCGCGCCGTCGTTGGCCCGCAGCTCCATGCCGTGCCGGTGGGCGGTGACCGCGTTGTTGCGGATGTCCACATCGCGGTAGCCGCTGCGCTCCACATGGTGGGCGGTGCCCATGTCCAGCATGCGGTTGTCGGTGCTCAGCACGTTCATGTACTCGGTGTAAACGCCCCAGTGGCAGCTGGTGAAGCTGGGGGTGCGGGCCATGCCGGCGAACATCACCGCCATCTCGACAATCGTGCGCAAAATCACCGCACAAGGATATATTGGAACCTCCTGTCCAGCAGCCGCCCATCCAGGGTATCCAAGGTGGCTGGTGTGATCCGCATCGGGTAGAGCGAGCGATTCGCCGGCTGCTCCATCATCTCCAGCCACTGGGTCTGCTCGATATGCGCCGGGCGGTTGGCCAGGAGCACGGCGAGCGTAGGCGCATTGATGGGCTTGGGTTCTTGAACAGGCTTGGAGCCTGGGCCCTGGGCCAGGGCCATGATAGGCAACACGGCCACTGCGAGGAAGGTGCTGCGCTTTCTCATGGCTCGGCGAGGATGATGCGTGTGGTAAGCGACGCTGTGCCCCAGGTAAGACGACACTGGTACATGCCTACTGCCTCCTTTAGCTGAACAGCACGCACCTGACTCCATTGCGGGATGCGCTCCCGCAGCACCAACCGCCCGCTCAGGTCGCGCACCTCCAGCTCGCCAACATGGGGTTGTGCGGGATAACTCACCGTGAACGCACCGTTGCTCGGGTTCGGATACACCTTGATGCCCGCCTCCAACAAGGCAGCGGGCACCCCCGCGTTTATACCCAAACTATCACAGATGCTCCCATCCACCGGGCCCAAATGGTAGTTGGGGTGGTTGGGAAGGGAGTTGATGAAATACCGAGGGAGTTCCAAACCATGCTGCACCATATCGCAGGCCATGCCACCTTCATCCGGGGCATTGATCACGTGTAAGTGGAACGTGCTATTGCCTGTGCCGATGTAGATCTTGCCATTGGGGGCGAGTTGTGTAATATCAAAGAGTGTCGCTAGGGGCGGGAATGGAGAATAGAATCCATCCCAATGGGCGATGTGGACCATGCTCGCTTCGATGTCCGGCGCTTCCGTGTCGTATTGATATACGTCTTCAACAGATGAGATGTAGAGGAAGCGGCTGTTGGGTGAAAAGGCCACACCGCCCATACTGTTGGCATCGCTGATGAGGATATGCACCGGGTTGGAGAAGAGGCCCGTGCAGCGATCGAAATCGAAGATCTCCAGGTCCTGGTTGAACTGGCCCCAGTAGTACGCGAATCTGCTGCCGTCAGGACTGAAGCAGACCTGCCCAACATCTGGCGGGCGTGTAACACCAATGGATTGCGTTCCATCCATGCTGATTCCTTGCGGCGTAAGAAGCAACCGATAGAACATGTTCGTGCTCACTTTGTGGCAGAACACCCACCAATCCCGCCCGTTCGCATGCCGCACGGCCGTGACCTTTCCTACGTTCAGCGAATCACTGATCAACACCTGGTTCTTCGTTACCACCCCTCCCAGCCCGCCGTCCAGGCTCATGTCGATCGTGGTCAGATAGAGGTAGAGAGCGTGCGGACCTGTCTGGTCATCAACGGTGCCATGGAAGAGGTGGTAGATCCCTTGGGTGTCCGGCTTGGGCAGGATCAGGCAGCCTTGCGAGATGTGCAAACCTCCAGGGTAGTTGGAAGTGTATGTACTCGGATTGAGTCCTGTGCCATTGAGCATCGTATCCCCGGTGGCGTTGGCGATAAAGGCCCCGTTGGTACTGAAGAGCAGGTTGCCGCTCGCATCGGTGATGTTAGCGCTGGTGCGCCCGAATCCAATAGCCCTGTTCGTAGTCGTGATCACCGCACTATCACTTTGGAAATCAATATCAACACTGCCCCATGGCGGGGCATCCTCTCCAAAATACCCGCCGAGCCAAAGGTTGTTCAACCCTTGAGCCTTCAGATCGACAAGACCGCAAAGCAGCAGAACGGCAAGCGCCGCTAACACGACTCTCGTGGTGCTCATGCGGCGCTTCATGGGTGCGAATGTGATCAGCGAACGATCGTCAACTTCCCGTTACCGATGACGCCTAATGGGCCACGCACTTGGTAGTGGTATGGGGCGGGTGCGAGCGATGCTGTTGTGAAGACGAAGCGGGACGTTTCCAACGGTATGGAATGGCGCATCAACTCTCCGCCAAGCGCATCATAGACCACGAACACGCTGGGTGCATCCAAAGGCCGCTCCAGCACGAGGGTGGCCTCGTCGCTGGCGGGGTTGGGGATCACAGCGGTGGAATTGATCGGGGACTCGGTCAAGCTCTTCACGATGATGCCGTATGGCAGGCAAAGCACAGCATCGTCGAAATCGTAGGTGTCATCAATAAGCCAGTACAGCGAACGCGCCTTGAAGACAGCGTTGCCACCGAGCATCGGACATTGGTTGGCGATGTCGAATAAGGAAGCCGCTTGCGCGACAGTGAAGCTATCCAGGTCCTTACCGACGGTGGCCAGGTAGATGTCGTTCACCGTTTTCTCGTTCTCCTCGATCAGCTCGCTGGTGGTCACCGTAGTGTTCGCTGCTTTGACGCCATCGGCGGTCACTCCTTTCGATGCCGAAGCCGCTTGCAACACCACTGAGTTCACGACCGATAGATCACGGATGCTTTCACGGTAGCCGATTATACCGGTAAGGATGGCTTGCTGTTGCGCGGCCGTCAAGGTGCTATCCCCCAACTGCTCCATGGCATCCTTTACCAGATCCATCAAGCCTTCCATCTGCTGATAATCCTGCCGTAGCTGCATCGCAACCGTGCTGTCGAGATCATACAGATGCAATTGCTCATCGTCGATCAGCTTGAAAGCTTCCGTGTTACTCCCCTGCAGGTCTTCGTAGAAGTCTGTCATCACTTGCAGGCTGTCCTGCAAGTCCGGGTTATCGTAGAGTTTCTTGTATAAACGGCCTTTGAACATCCACTTGGTCTCATCCGTGTAGGGGGCATTCTCCAAGCTGTCACTAGCAATCCGCAAATCCAGTTCCGTCAGCCGTTCTTCACCGCGCTCTTGGAACTGGCTGCAATACTCCTCGCCATGGTGGTCGGCGCAATCGTAGTTCGCACCTGGCGCTACATTGAACCACCCAGACGTGGGCCACACGGATGGCGGTGCGGTGGTACCGCCGCTTATCGTAGCAGGGCTATAGTAGAAAGGATTCAACACGGAGTTGGTCGTGTCCTCATACAGCGCCCCCCACACTGGCGCAATGGCCGCAGGGTCCCAGAGGTTCCCTTTATGGTCCTGCACCCCGATGATGGCCGTAGCATCCAAATGCAGGGGCCACTTATGGTTATGGAAGAAATTGCCGCGCACATCCGTGTCGTAGGCCACACCGTTGAAGAGGATGCCGTTGGCCGTGCGGTCCATCTCGTTGCAGCTGATCAGCGGCTGGCTCCCCATCATGTTGCGGATGGCGCTCTGTGCGGCGATGGGGTAGCCGGTGTCGCTGCTGCTGATCTGGTTGCAGCTCACCTCCGTGGCCCGGCAGCCCTCCAGCTGGATGCCCGTGCGGTTGTGGGCGTTGCTCACCAGCAGCACCGCGTTGTCGGCCACCAGCCAGGCATCGGCGGCGGTGAGGGCAATGCCGAAGCGCGAGGTGGCCGCGTTGGTGAAGTGGATGCTGTTGTTCAGGATGCGCGCGTCATGCGCCTGCTGGTTGCCTTCGGTGACCAGGATGCCCGAGTAGCCCTTGCAATTGGCGCAGGGGTGGTCGCCGAAGGTGATGTCGTTGCCTTCCACCAGGATGTGCGCCGCGCCGTCGTTGGCCCGCAGCTCCATGCCGTGCCGGTGGGCGGTGACCGCGTTGTTGCGGATGTCCACCTCGCGGTAGCCGCTGCGCTCCACGTGGTGGGCGGTGCCCATGTCCAGCATGCGGTTGTCGGTGCTCAGCACGTTCATGTACTCGGTAAAAACGCCCCAGCGGCAATTGGAGAAGCTGGGTGTGCCGGCCATGCCATAGCCCTGCTGCCGCAGAAAGTGGAAGCCCTGGTCGCCCCGGGCGAAGATGCCCGCGCCGTTGCCCGAGAGGGTGTAGGCGCTATCGGGCTGGATGTTGAACATCCGGCAGGCGCTCACCTGCACATCGCTCTGGTGGGCCACGATGCCATTGCTCAGGGTGTGGAGGGTGTTGTGGCCGCCGGCGAGGTCCAGGGTGGTGCGGTGCACATCGAAGGCCGCGAAGCCCCGGTGGCCCACGGTGCTGGTCTGGCCGGGGTAGGGCAGCGGCATGGCGCCCGCGCTGTAGAAGGTGCTGTTGCTCACCCAGCAGGCCACGTTGTTGTACGGCAGGCCCACATCGGGGATGCCCAGGCCCACGCGGTTGTTGTGGAACTGGGTGCCATCGATCCACACGGTGGAGCCGTCCAGCGCGGACACGGCACTTTCCGCATCGTCCATGAAAGATCCCCGGATGCGCATGGTGGCCCCGTCCTCCGCCGTGATGCTCTTCCACATCACGCCGTTGCAGGCGGTGAAGGAGCTGTTCTCGATGTCGAGGGTCCAGCCGTTCTGCACGATGATCTCCGCGCCGGGTTCAAGGCGCACTTCGGCGTTCTGGAAGAGCACATCCACATCCACGAAGAACCTACCCTTGATGTTCACCGTACCGATGAAGACATCGCCCACCAAGCTCGCGAAGGCACTGTCGGGGATCACGGTGCTGGCATAGCAGGAGGCATCGCTCACACACGGTGCAATAGGAAGGTTGATCCCGGTGCAGGGGTCCCAGACGTCGATGGTATCGGGGAGGTCGTAGAAGGGTTTGCAGGGCGGGAAGTTGCCGCCATAGCTGGTGAGGATCACCGTGTCCGCATAGCAGTAGGTCGGCCAGCAGGGTGGGCTATCGGTGCCGAACGGGGTCACGTACATATCGCCCGGCCCGCCATTGCGCACCTCATAGGGGATGTTGATGGTGAGGCCCGTGACGGTGGCGTGATCCACGGCGAGTACCTGGGTCTGGGCAGTGCAGCGCTCTCGGCCGGTGTTGACGAAGGTGCAGTGGGTGGCGGTGACATAGCGGGCATCCTGCTGGGTACATTCCGGTCCGATACAGATGCCGGTGGATCCCGTCGGGCAATGCGTGAACGTGCTATCCAGGTTCGATCGGCCCTTCAGCCGCACCATGCCGTGGCAATTGGTGTAGAACCCGCAGCTGTCGAAGGTGACCTTGGCGCGCCCGCCGCCCACCAGGTCCAGCTTGTGCGGCCCGCCCCCGCAATTCAAGGGGTCGGCCTTCAGATACGACCAGTCATCATCCTCTTCATAGAAATCGGTCTTGCGGAACAGCAGGTCGAAGTCGGGGTCGCGGGGCAGGTTCTCGGCCTGCTCGAACAGTTCGTCCACATAGCCGTAGATGGCGCACACGTGGAACTCCATGTCGCGGGCTTCGACCCAGAGCGCCAGCCCGGCCTCGCCCGCTTTCACCGTGCAGTCGATGAAGGTGAAGCCCTGCTGGCCGATGCACTCCGACTGGTCCGAGAGGATGCCTGCGCTGTAGTTGTGCAGAAAGCGACAATCGGTGAACAGCCCGTGGCGCACCCGCAGCGGCCCGCCGATGCCTTCAATGTCCAACCCCGCGCCTGGGCTGCTGCTCCAGCGGCCGCAGCCGTTGTAGTTGAGGTCGCAGCCGCTCATGGTCAGGCCGGCCAGCGCGGTCCAGGAGAAGCCTTGCCGCCCGTTCCAGTTGAACTGGCTGCTGAGGATGCGGTTGTTGAACAACACGGTACGGTTGCCCAGGATCGTCGCGCTGTCGGCGGGGTCGATGTCCACGTGGAGGTCCGGGTATGCGTCCGCGAAGGGGGTCGCTGTATCGGCATACTTGCCCCAGAGCACCAGGCCATCGCGGCCGAAGTGATGGGCGTTCACGTTCTCGATGGTCGTGTGGCTGGACTCGAACACGGCGATGCCGTCATAGTCGGTCTGAATGCCGTCCCACGAACTCTTGCCGCCCAGGAGCGCGCCGTCGATGTTGCCGTCCAGCTCCACGTCGCGGACAGTGACCGAATCGCAATGCGCGAAGGTGAACATGGCGCCCACCTTGGCGTGCACAAGGCTATCCACGATGAACAGGCGCACGCTGTCCTGGCAGGTGTAGCACGAATCGATGCCGGTTGCGGCCAGCACATCGTCCGTGCCGGGTACTCGAAAGAAGCTGCCATAATACAGGCAGTCGCGGTAGCGGATACGGGTGTTGCTCCCGCCCTGCACGGTGAACTGCGCACAACCGTCCAACCGGAAACCCGGCTGTAGGGCCACCAGGGAGGGACAGCTGCCCGGGATCGACCCTTCAGGGTAGTTCCAGTTGATCCAGTCAGGTCCGGGCAAGGGGCTGCCCGGCGTGTACAGTTGCTGAAGGCCCACGATGTATTCCCCGTCCTCCAGCACCAAGGTGCCATAGCCACCCCGTGCCTGGAAGAAGGCGGCGGCCTTCAGCAAGGCCGGCTGGTCGTTGATGAGGTCGTTGGGGTGGCCGGAGCCGAGGGTGTCGAACTCGTGCAGGTACTTGGTGACCATGGGCGGCTGGGCCACCAGGACCGCCGGTGCGGCAACGAGCAGAAGGAGCAGAACCCATGGGTGGCGAAGCATGCGCATGGGAAAGGGGGTGATGCTCGAAGGTACGCGTTACGCGCTCATCCGCGTCAGGGGGTGGGCAGCAGGCCAGGGGCTACCTTTGCACGCCTTTTCCGGACCCGGCCATGGAACCCATCCGCCTTCACCCCAGCCCCCGGCCGGTGTGGTCCCCCGGAGCCAAGGCCACGGCCCACCCTCATCCCAGCGACCCCCATGTCACAGGTTTCGGCGGATAACATCCGCAACTTCTGCATCATCGCCCACATCGACCACGGCAAAAGCACGCTGGCCGACCGGCTGCTGCAGATGACCGGCACCATCGCCGACCGCGACATGCAGGCCCAGGCGCTGGACGACATGGACCTGGAGCGCGAGCGGGGCATCACCATCAAGAGCAAGGCCATCCAGATGGACTATGCCCTGAACGGCAAGAAGTACGTCCTGAACCTCATCGACACCCCGGGCCACGTCGACTTCAGCTACGAGGTGAGCCGCAGCATCGCCGCCTGCGAGGGCGCCCTGCTGATCGTGGACGCCACCCAGGGCATCCAGGCGCAGACCATCAGCAACCTGTACCTGGCCCTGGAGCACGACCTGGAGATCATCCCCATCCTGAACAAGATGGACCTGCCCAGCGCCAACCCCGAGGAGGTGAAGGACCAGATCGTGGACCTGCTGGGCTGCAAGCGCGAGGAGATCCTGCCGGCGAGCGGCAAGACGGGCCAGGGGGTGGACAAGGTGCTGGAGGCCGTGGTGGAGCGCATCCCGCCGCCGAAGGGCGACCCGAACGCCCCGCTGCAGGCGCTCATCTTCGACAGCGTGTTCAACAGCTTCCGCGGCATCATCGCCTACTACCGCGTGATGAACGGCACCATCCGCAAGGGCGACCAGGTGAAGTTCTTCAACACCGGCGTGGAGTATGGCGCCGACGAGGTGGGCATCCTGAAGATGGACATCAGCCCGCGCCCCGAGGTGAAGGCCGGCGATGTGGGCTACATCATCAGCGGCATCAAGACGGCCAGCGAGGTGAAGGTGGGCGACACCATCACCCACGTGGACCGCCCCTGCGCCGAGGCCATCCATGGCTTCGAGGACGTGAAGCCCATGGTGTGGGCCGGCATCTTCCCGGTGGACACCGACGACTACGAGGAGCTGCGCGACGCCATGGAGAAGCTCAAGCTCAACGACGCCAGCCTCACCTGGGCGCCCGAGACCAGCGCCGCGCTCGGCTTCGGCTTCCGCTGCGGCTTCCTGGGCCTGCTGCACATGGAGATCATCCAGGAGCGGCTGGAGCGCGAGTTCAACATGACCGTGATCACCACCGTGCCCAACGTGAGCTATGTGGTGACCAAGACCAACGGCGACGTGCTGGAGGTGCACAACCCCAGCGAGCTGCCCGAGGTGATGCACATCGAGACCATCGAGGAGCCGTACATCAAGGCGCAGGTGATCACCAAGGCCGAGTACACTGGGGCCATCATGACGCTGTGCATCGAGAAGCGCGGCATGCTCACCGGGCAGAACTACCTCACCACCGACCGCGTGGAGCTCACCTTCGAGATGCCGCTGGGCGAGGTGGTGTTCGACTTCTACGACAAGCTGAAGACCATCAGCCGCGGCTACGCCAGCTTCGACTACCACCCCATCGGCATGAAGGAGAGCGACCTCATCAAGCTCGACATCCTGCTGAACGGCGAGCGCGTGGATGCCCTGAGCGCGTTGATCCACCGCGACCACGCGCAGGAGCTGGGCCGCAAGATGTGCGCGAAGCTCAAGGAGCTGCTGCCGCGCCAGCAGTTCGAGATCCCCATCCAGGCCGCCATCGGCGCCAAGATCATCGCCCGCGAAACGGTGCGTGCCCTGCGCAAGGACGTGACCGCGAAGTGCTACGGCGGTGACATCAGCCGCAAGCGCAAACTGCTGGAGAAGCAGAAGGAAGGGAAGAAACGCATGCGCCAGGTGGGGACCGTGGAAGTGCCCCAGGAGGCCTTCCTCGCGGTGTTGAAGCTGGACTGATCCGGCCTTCCCGGGGTGCACGGGGGCGTATCAGCGTTCCTCCTTGCTTCCCGTCGCCTACTCCACCACCACCCGCACCGCGCCGATCACCGCCGCGCCGCGCAGCACCCGCACGGTGTACGCCCCGGCGGCCAGGCCGTCACGATGCAGCACCACGGACCGCCCGCTGGGCCGCAGGCTGCGCAGGACCCGTCCGCTCACGTCCACCAGCTCGAGGCGATCCCCGTTGGCAAGGGCTTCGGCGAGATGGATCACGGCCGTTCCGTTCATCGGATTCGGCTGCACACGCAGGGCCGGCGCGTCCTGGCTGCCGATCGCGGTGAAGATGTAGGTGTAGGGGGCGCTCAGCGCAACGCATCCGTAGGCGCTGGTCACCTGCACGGTGTAGTCACCGCTCAAGGAGGGCATCAGTTGCGGCAGCGTGTCGCCGGGCAGCTGCTGCCCGTTCAGGAACCACTGGTACTGGATCCCTGCGCCGGCCTCCAGGACGTCCGGCGACGGGGAGCTGATCAAGGCCTCATGCAGGCTGCAGTCCACCAGGGTGTTCAGCACCGTGTTGGTGATCACCGGCGGATTGAGGTCGAAGTAGATGGCGGCGCTGTTGGTGATGGCGGTGAGGTGCGGTGATCCGGCGTTCGGCTTGATGCGGTACTTGACGAAGCCGTGGCTGGCGGCCTCGTTCACGTTGCTGTCCGGCAGCAGGATGCGCTCGAAGCGGAACAGGGCCACGCGCTGCGCGTCCACCTGGATCTGCGTGAGGTCATGCGAAGCGGCCAGCACCTCCATGGTGAGCGGATCGAGATCGGCGTCCAAGGTGTCCAGCAGCTGCACGGTGAAGGCGGTGTCCGTCCCGGTGTTCTGGAAGCGCACGGTGTACTCCAGCCACTCCTGGTCGATGGGCACCGCGCCGGCCGACCCGAAGCCCTGGGGCGTCACCAGCTTGTCGTTGGGATCGTAGGCGCACGAGACCGTGAAGAGGAACGGAGGCTGCTCGAAGAGAATGGGCAGGTTGGCTGCCGTGATGGTGTACCCGAAGCCTGCCGTTGAGCCCACCGGGCCCACGGTGAGCGCGATCGATGCTTGGAACTCCTGGAACCAGCCCAGGCTGTCCACGCTCCAGTAGAGGTGTTGGCCCACGATGGAGTCAGGAGCGGGGAAGGTGCCGTCCAGCGTCATGTCCGGGGCCAGCTCGAAGTCGATGAGGATCCCTTCGGGGATGAAGGTGCCGTTGTTCCGCAGGGTCAGCCACAGGGTCACCTGGTCGTCGCAGCGGAACACGCCGGACTGCGTGAGGGTGGCGAAGGGCAGGGTGTCCCCGATGGCGGGCGCCAAACCGATATCCAGGCCTGTGGCGATGGGTTGCTGGGCTGTGAGGGTGGCCTGAAGCGTGTCGGGGTCGTTGGTGACCTGATAGATGGACGGCGGGCTGTGCCACACCTTCCAGGTGCCGGTGTCCGCAGGGAGGTCGTAGGCGCCGTCGCTATTGGTCCACACAAGGACATCGTTCGCGTCGGTGCGCACCAGCCGGTAGGGCACCGTGTGGTCGGTGGGGTCGAACGTGGCGTTCAGGTCGTAGTCGATGAACACCGATCCGCGCAGGCGGAAGGCGTTGAAGAAGAGGTTCTCCTGCCAGCTGATGCTGCGGAAGCGGGCCGTCACCAGGTCGGGCACGGCGTCGTTGTTGAGGTCCTCGTACACCATGGCGGCCGCGCTCTCCGCGGTGGGGTCGATCAGCGCGTTGGGGCCCAGCTGGCCGTTGCCGAGGTTCAGGGTGTAGTAGGTCTGGTGTGTGTAGCCGTTGCTCAGGGCCCACACCGCGTCCAGGAAGCCATCGCCGTTCACGTCGCGGAGCATCAACGTGCGGGGCACCCCCGCCGGTGTGGCTTGGGTGCCGGCCGCGATGAGCGCGCCGGTGCCATCGTTCAGGTAGGCCGTGAGCAGGGTGCTGGTGTAGTTCACGGCGTCCACATCGCCGTCACCGTCGAGGTCGCCCACATCGAACACGCCGAGGGACGGGCCACCGGGCACGGTGACGAAGGTGCCGCTGCCGGTGTTGAGCACCACGGTGCCGCCGAACACCAGGTCCATCATCCCGTCGCCGTTCATGTCGCCGGCGCGCACGGTGCCCGCTACGAAGGCCGGCTCCATCTGCATGGCGAACTCGCCGTTGCCGTCGTTCTCATACCAGCGCCCACTGCCGATGAGATCGAGGTCGAGGTCTCCGTCCAGGTCCACCTCGGCGCGGCTCACGCCCAGGCCGGGCAGGGTGTCCGGGGTCCAGGAGCTGCCGCCGGCCACGTTCCACAGGATGGCCCGGTCGGCCTTGTTGCTCACGATGTCCAGCAGGCCATCGGCATCCAGGTCGGCCAGGCGGCTCGCGGACACCTGGTTGGCGTGCTCGGTCACCACCTGCTGCCCGTTGAAGGTGCCGTCGCCGTTGTTGGCATACCAGCAGATCCAGTCGCCGGTGTAGCTCGCGGTCACCAGGTCCTGGTCGCCATCCAGATCGATGTCGCCTGCGCTCAGGTCGAACGCGGCCGCCATGGTCTGGCAGAAGCGCTCACGCGGGGCGAAGCTGCCCGCACCGGTGTTCGGGTACCAGCCGGCCAGGTCCATGCCGCTGCATTGCAGCAGGTCCACCAGGCCATCGCCGTTGAGGTCGGCGCCGTGGTAGCTGGTGCCCACCAAGTTGTAGCCGCTCACCTGCTCCACGTTGGTGGTGGTCCACACGCTGCCGCCATCGTTGCGCAGCAGGCGCACATCGCAGCTGGTGCCGCTGTCCATGGTGAGGTCCACATCGCCATCGCCGTCGAAGTCGCCCAAGGCCTCGGGCATGCCGCTGGGGATGGTGTCACCGACGGTGAAGGTGCCGCCGCCGTCATTGGCGAACCACACGGTGCCGCCCGGCAACCCGAAGGCGATGAGGTCGTTGTCGCCATCGGCATCCACGTCACCGCACACCGGTGTGCTGGGCTGCGCCAGCGGGTTGATGGCTTGCTGCGGGCCGAAGGCTCCACCTCCCAGGCCCTTGTACCAGCCCTGCTGCGCGTTGGTGCCGCCGATGAGCAGGTCCTTCTCCCCATCCCCGTCCAGATCGGCGTGAGCCACGGCCAGGCTGGTGGTGATGCCGGGAGCGCCCAACGATGCACCCACGGTGAAGGTGCCACCACCTTGATTGATGAGCAGGTCCACGCTGTTGGCCTGCCGGATCACGTCGTCCACATCCCCGTCCCCGTCCAGATCCTCGAGCAGGCGCGCCGGGGTGCCCGTTGGGCAGTAGGCCCCCATCAGGGTCACCGCGCCGGTGCCGTCGTTGCGGTACCAGGTGTTGTCCACCACCAGGTCCGCGAAGCCGTCGGCATCGATGTCGCGAAGCATCGTCACGGCGCTACCGCTGATGCTTCCGGTGAACATGATCCGCATGGGTCCGAAGGCGCCTCCACCCAGGTTCTCGAACCAGCGCAGGGTGTAGGTATAGATGCTGCCCGTCCCGGAGTTGTAGGTCACTGGGTCCAGATCACCATCGCCGTCCACATCGCCTGCTAGAACGCGTGAGGGGTACTTGGCCTCGCTTTCGAACAACAGGTTCACCGGCCCGAACTGGGCATGGACGAGGGTGAACGCGGAAAGCGCAACGAGCGCGCAGAGGCTCCGGTGGTGAACGTGCATGGTTCGGGATAGACGCGGGGATCGGTAAAGGTTGCGCGTGGGGTTCTATCGCCACTCGTGGACCGTGGCGTTCGGAAGGCGGAGCGCGGGTTCCATCGCGTTGCGGAGTGCGGGCCCCCAGGCCCGTGCACACCGGTCGGTCGCGGCGGTGTCCGGGCCCAGGACCACGACCGCGTCCACGAAGCGTTCCGGCGGTGTGCGGGCCATGTGGCGCAGCCAGTAGCCGTCGCACATCCGTCCGGCGAGGAGCACACGCATGCGTTCGGCCTCGGGGGTGCCTCGGGCATACCACTGGTTGCCGCGATCGGCGAGCACCAGGCCGCTGTGCAGCGTGGACAGGTCGGCCACGGCATTGTGGGTCAACCAGTCCGTGCCCCTGTGCGCCACGGCCACCACGCTGCCCGGCGGCAGGGCACGTGCCACGGCCACCAGGTCCTCCTGCGCGGCGGCGTAGGGCGCCCATCGGCGTTCCAGCAGCAGCAGGCGGGCGGCCTGCGCCAGGCACATCCCGATCAGCAGGACGAACACGAGCCGACGGGGCGGGAGCCGCACCGCCACGCCGAGGGCGAACAGCAGCAGGGCCAGCCACAGCGCCCGGTCGGGCAGGTAGAGCAGGCCGCTCATGCGGGTGCGCACCACCAGCGCGACGAGGGCCATCAGCGCGGCCATGCCCCACAGCACCAGGTGTGCCCTGTGGGGTGCGGCCGTACCGTGACGCAGGGCGATCGCCCACAGGGCCAGCAGCAGCAAGGCGGTGCCGATCAACAGCGGCCGCTCGGCCTCCGCATCCAGCAGCAGCAGGGGGTGCAGGCCCGCGATCGCGGCCCAGGGGTCCACGGAGCGCGCGGGCTCCAGCGGTACGCGCTGCAGGGCCTGCCACACGGGCATGGCGGAGCAGGCGAGCGACACCCCCAGGCCCAGCGCCCACCATCCGCGTCGGCCGTCGGGACCACGGCGGTGCAGCAGCTCGCTCAGCATCACCAGGAGCACGAGCAGCAGCGGTGCCGAACGGTGGCACCAGGCGGCGGCGAGCGCGAACCCCAGGGCCGTGATCCATCGGCGCGGACGGCCTTCCCGCCAGGCGCACCAATGGTCCCACGCCAGCAGCGTGCAGGCGACCCCGAGCAGAAAGCCGAAGAAGCCATGCACCAGCAGTTGACCGGTGGCCACGGGCAGCACCAGGAAGGCCGCCCAGGGGTTGTGCGGGTTCAGCCGTCGCGCCACACACCAAGCGGCAAGCAGCACCAGCCCGATGGCGGTCACCACCAGGGCACGCTGCGCAGCGAACGGTCCGGCCAGCCGCAGCACCGGCAGCGCGATCAGGTCCGTGGCGCGGGGCAGGGTGCGCGACAGGTCCACGTGCAGACCCTGTCCCCCGGGCGCGTCACCGGCGAGCCGGTGCCCCAGGTGGTCCGCATGCAGCACGTGCAGCGGCCCGTCCAGGGTGCGGACATGGCGGAAGGCCAGCGGCGCCAGGGTAAAGACCAGCAGGAGCACCAGCGCGGGCCAGGGTCGGGACATCGCGGGCGAAGGTCGTTCAGCGGGTGCTGTAACTTTCACTGCGCACCACCGTCCCACGAACAGCGAGGACCCCCTGCCTCCATGACCGTAGCCGACTACAACACCGCTGTGGACGCCCATTCGGACGGCATCTATCGCTTTGCGCTCAAGCACCTGCGCGATGCGGACCTCGCCAAGGACGTGGTGCAGGAATCGTTCGCGCGGTTGTGGGTGAAGGTGGAGGAGGTGGAGGCCGCCAAGGCCAAGAGCTACCTGTTCACCACGGCACACCACATCATGGTGGACGAGGTGCGCAAGGGAAGCCGCAGCACGCGCATGGAGGATCACCACGAGGACCTGCAATGGAGCAGCCAGTCGCAGCCCGATCTGCAGCGTGTGCTGGAGGCCGGTCTCGCGCAGCTGCCGCAGGTGCAGCGGAGCGTGGTGCTGCTGCGCGACCTGGAGGGCTACAGCTACGAGGAGATCGCGGAGCTCACCGGGCTGAACCTCACGCAGGTGAAGGTGTACATCTACCGCGGACGCACCGCCCTGAAGGACTACATCGGCAACCTCGAGCTTGTACTGTGAAGCTGGACCGCACGACATACGAAGCCTGGCTGCTGGACCGCCTGGAGGGCGCGCTCAGCCCCGCGCAACTGCGGGAGCTGGACGAGTTCCTGCGCGTCCACCCCGATCTGGCGGCGGAGGCGGAGCGGATGGGCGTGGAGTGGCCGAAGCTGGAGGCCGATGCGCCGCACTTCCCGGACAAGGACGCCCTGCGGCGCACCCTTCCCCCGCAGGGCCTGCCCACGGCGGCCACACTTCAGGACTTCCTGGTGGCCTTGGTGGAGGGCGACCTGACCGGCGAGCAGCACCGTGCCCTGGAGGCCTATCTGCAACAACATCCTGAAGCGCGCAACGACGCGCGGCTGATGGCCCTGGCGCGGATCGCTCCGGGCCTGGCATCCCTGCCCGGCCGTTCGGACCTGCGGCGCAGCTTTCCGCCCACCGGCACGGTGGACCGCCACCGGCTGACCGACTTCCTGATCGCCGAGGTGGAAGGGGAGCTTGGCGCGCAAGAGCGCAAGGCGCTGGAGGCGTACCTGGCGGCGCACCCCGAGGCGGAGCGTGAGCGCCGTCTGGTGGCCGCCACCCGGATCCGCCCCGGTGCGGTGACCTATCCCGGTCGCGCCGGGTTGTACAGGCGGGAAGGCCGGGTGGTGCCGCTCTTCGGCGGCGCGTCCCTGCGGAAGCTTGCCGCCGCCGCCAGCGTGGCCCTGCTGCTGGGGCTTGGCATCTGGGCCCTCACCCGAGGCCCACAGCCCACGGACGTGCAAATGGCCGAACGGCCCTCGACCCCGGCACCCACACAGCTGCAGCGCGCGCAGGAGGCCATCCCCTCGGTCGAACTGCAGGAAGCTGTTCCACCGATCGAACGTCCCGCCTCCTCCACGACCGGCGTGTCACGTTCCGAAGGAGCGACGAACGCCGACGGAACGGCCCGGTCCACCGGGCACGACCGCCCGAACGATCACCCACAGCCCGCCCCTGCACGGGACCTGACGCTGCTGGCGCGCGTGGAGCCCGCCCGCCCGATGCTGCCCCCGGCCGCCACGCCTGCTCCGGTATCCGTGAAGCCGGTGGTGCCCGCGCCGCTCACGCCCGCACCGGAGGAACTGCTGGCGACCACTGCGGGCGGCGCTCAGGCCCCGCCCACGCTGGCCGGGTTGCTGGCGCAGCGCGTACGGGGCGAGGTGCTCGAGCAGCGCGACCCGGACGCGCGACCGCTCGACGAAGCGGACGCCGTGGCCGCCGTGGACAAAGGCCTCAAGCGGCTGGGGGGCGCACAGGCCGGCCTGGACGTGCAGCGCACCGGTCGGCGCCTCACCCGCCTCGACCTGCGGCTGGGCAATGGCCTGGCCTTCACCGCCAGCCGCGGCCGCTGACCGGCCGTGCAGGATGCCGCTCATCCCGGCGCCGCTTCCGCTCATCACAAGACCCCCGTACGGCTGTAACAGCAGGCCGTCCGGCGCCGTCCCATGAGCACAGACCACCAACACCGACCGCCATGAACGCCGCCATCCTCAAGAAGAGCCTTCTGCTGCTCGCCACCGTGTTCACCTACGGGTATGCCCGTGCCGCCGAGCCCCTGCGCACCAGCGTGGACCACGCCACCTCCCTGGAGCGTGCCGTGGAGCGCCAGCTGAACCGCCACGTGGTGTTCCCCGTCCTGGAGCGCACGCACGACATGACCGGCGAGGTCACCGTGAGCTTCGTGGTGGACCGCGAAGGCCGCCTGGAGGTGCTGGAGTGCGTGTCCGCCAACGAAGCGCTGCGCCAGTATGTGCTGGAGAAGCTCGCCAAGGTGGACGTGGGCGAGAACCCCGATGGCATCTGGAAGACCAGCCGGGTACGCTTCGTCTTCCGTCCGGAGCGGGCCTGAAGCATCGACGAACGATGAGCACGGGCGGCCATGCGGCCGCCCGTGCTCATTTCCGGCGCCCCCCAAGGGTCCACCGTTCATCACGCGCCCAACGCCGCCCGTACCGATCGGGTAACAAGGCCCCCGCCCCCGCCGTCCAACGCCTACCAACACCAACGCCCCACAGCCATGCGCACGCTCATGATCCGCACCGCCCTGATCGTACTGACCCTGTTCTCCACCGGCCCTGTTCTGCGCGCCGCCGAGCCCGCCCGCACCACTGGGGCGGACAAGCTGGAGCTGGCCGTGGAACGCGCCCTCAACCGCCATGTGGTGTTCCCGCTGCTGGAGCGCAAGCACGACATGACCGGCGAGGTCACCGTAAGCTTCGTGGTGAACAGCGAGGGCCGGCTGGAGGTGCTGGAATGCTGGTCCGCCAACGAGCCGTTGCGGCAGTACGTGCTCAGCAAGCTGGCCAAGGTGGATGTCGGCGACAACCCCGATGGCATCTGGCGCACCACGCGCGTGCACTTCGTCTTCCGTCCGGAGAAGGCCTGAACGAATTGGTAGGTAGGTTGGAAAGGGGCGCCCCGGGAGGGGCGCCTCCTTTTTTCACAGCGGCCTGTAACTCGCGTGAGGTGCGCCCGTCCTACGAACGAGCGGCGGCCTCGGCCCCGCACCGAAAACGAGAAGACCATGCGCACCACGATCATCCACACCACCCTCCTGCTGGCCGCCTTTGCCGGCCTGTCCGCGACCGCCCAAGCCCAGGACGACAGCACGGCCACGCGCCGCAACACCCTGGAGCTGGGAGTGGACGCCAAACGCGGACCCTACGCCCAGGTGAAGGGCAAGGACGACACGGACACCGAGGACAAGCCGGACACGATCACCTTCCAGACCAAGCGGAAGATCATCACCATCCTGACGGAGAACAAGGCGATGGACACCACCGGCACGGCCGCCGCCGAGCGCCTGCGCGAGCTGCGCCGCGAGCGCCGTAACGCCTTCACCTACTGGACCGGGGTGGAGATCGGGCTCAACAACTTCATGAGCCCCGACGGCGGCTTCGACCTGCCGGAGAAGGCGCGTTTCATGCAGCTGGAGGATGCCAATTCGCGGTTCTTCGCCCTCAATGTGGCCGAGTACAAGGTGGAGTTCGGCAGCCATCACGCGGGGCTCTTCACCGGGCTGGGCCTGGAGTTCGTGAACTACCGGCTCAGCAACAATGTGCGGCTGGCCTACGACCGCGACTCGGTGTTCGCGCAGACCGTGGTGGAGCCCGACCTGCGCAAGAACAAGCTGCGCCAGATCGGCCTGCGCGTGCCGCTGATGTTCGAGTTCAACACCAAACGGTCGCCGCTGCCCACCGAGGAGGAGCTGCGCGGCGGCGCCTGGAAGAACAGCGGCTTCTCGCGGAAGAACAACTTCCACTTCGCCTTCGGGGTGGTGGGCAGCTGGTACTTCGACACCATGTACAAGGTGAAGTACCGGCAGGACGGCGAGATGGAGAAGGAGCGCAGCAAGGGCAGCTTCAACCTGCTGAACTACCGGCTGGCGGCGCGGGCCCAGGTGGGCTGGGGCGGCCTCAACCTCTTCGCCGAGTACGCGCTCACCCCGCTGTTCCAGGAAGGCAGGGGTCCGGAGCTGATCCCGGTGAACGCCGGCATCGCGCTGGTGGGCTTCAACTGACGGACGGAGGGCCCGCGGGCGCAACAAGGGGAAACGCCGAAGGGCACACCGGTCCGTGCGGGCCGTGCGGGCGATCGTCCCGCGCGGCCTGCGTATTTTCGCGGCCCACCGAACGAACCCGCGCAGCCATGGGCCGCATCTTCGAAAAACGCAAGCACAAGATCTTCGCCCGCAACGCGAAGCTCAGCAAGCTCTTCACCCGCATCGGCAAGGAGATCAGCATGGCCGTGAAGGCCGGCGGACCGAGCCCCGAGGCCAACATGCGCCTGCGCATGGCCATCCAGAACGCGCGCGGGGCCAACATGCCCAAGGACAACATCGAGCGCGCCATCAAGAAGGCGGCCGGTGGCGGCGAGGCCGACTACGTGGAGGTCACCTACGAGGGCTACGCGCCCGGTGGCGTGGCCGTGTTCGTGGACGCCAGCACCAACAACGTGAACCGCACGGTGGGCAACGTGCGCAGCTACTTCACCAAGTGCGACAGCAACCTGGGCACCAACGGCTCGCTGGCCCATGTGTTCGACCGCAAGGGGGAGTTCGTCATCGAGACCGCCGCGCTGAAGGGCCGCGATGCCGATGAGTTCGAGATGGAGCTGATCGATGCCGGCGCCGACGATGTGATGCGTGACGAGGAGGGCTTCGTGGTGCTCGTGCCCTTCCAGGGCTTCGGGGCCATGCAGCAGAAGCTGGACCAGCTGGGGGTGGAGAGCAAGAGCGCCGAACTGAAGCGGTATCCCCTGACCACCATCCCGGCCGACCTGACCACGGCGCGCAACGTGATGCGGCTGATCGACATGCTGGAGGAGGACGACGACGTCAACGCCGTCTTCCACAACATGGAGCTCACCGAGGAGGTGGAGGCCGAGCTGGCCCAGGGCTGATCGATCTAGCGCGGCCGGAAGCGGATGTGGTAGCGGGTGCCTTCGGCTCCGCTCTCCACGGTGAGCAGCCCGTTCATCTGTTCCACCAGGCTCTCGATCAGGCTCACCCCCAGGGTGGTGCCGTCGCTGCTGATCTTGTGCGGGGGGATGCCCACCCCGTCGTCCGCGTAGATGAGGTCGAAGGCCTGCTCATCCACGCGCTTCACCGTGAGGGTGATGCGCCCGGAGGGCCGGTCCTTGAAGGCGTGCTTGAAGGAGTTGGTGATGAGCTCGTTGAGCACCAGTCCCAGGGGTACCATGGTGGTGAGGTCGAAGGTGATGCCGGGGTCCACCTCCGCGCTGTAGCGGATGGTGTCGCGCACGTTGTTCAACTGCACCAGTTCGGCGAAGAGCTCCTGGATGTACAGGGCCAGGTCCAGGTGCACCAGTTCATCGCCGCGGTAGAGCTTCTCGTGGATGAGGGCCATGGAGGCCACGCGGCTCTGGCTCTGGTCGAACACATGCTGGAGCCGCTCATCGTCCACCGTGGCCCGCTGCAGGCGCAGCAGGCTGGCCACCACCTGCAGGTTGTTCTTCACCCGGTGGTGGATCTCCTTGATGAGCACGTTGATGCGGGCGTTGGCCTGCTGGAGCTTGGTCTTCTCCTCCTCGAGGGCCTTCTTCTGCTCGGCGTCCAGGTCGCGGGCGGCGCGCAGGTTCTCCTTCATCCGGCTGAGGGCCATGCCCAGCACGTCCCCGGCGCCGCGCACGGGCACGGGGGTGTCGTAGTTGCCCTTGCCGATGGCCTCGGCGCTGGCGCTCAGGGCGCGCACGTTCTCGATCATGCGGTTGAAGCTGCGGGCCATGTTGCCGAACTCGTCATTGCTGGTCACCGGCACCTTCACGCGGATATCGCCCTCGGCGAGGGCGCCGGCGGCGTGCGTCACCTCGCTCACGGTGCGGCGCATGCCGCGCAGGATCACCCAGGCCATGAAGATCACCGCGGAAAGCACGCCCACAAGGGCCACCAGCACGAGGAGCAGCCGCTGTTCGGCATCACGCCGGTTGGCGTCGGTGGATTCCACGATGCGGTCGATGGACCGGTCGGCCAGCCCATTGAGCAGGGCGAGGGTGCGGTCGCTGCTGAGGCGCCACTCGGCGGGGTCCACGTTGAGCCCCTCCAGGGCCCGCTTCTCCTGCACGGTGCCCATGATGGTGCGCACGAAGTTCACCTCAGGCCCCTGGAACTCCTGCTGGTAGGCCGCCAGCACCTCGCCGGGCGCGTCGCGTTCGAACAGGTAGAGGTTGGTGGCGTACCGGGCCATGGCATCGCTGAGCTCGCCCAGCTCGGCCACCGGCAGCCAGCCCCTGGTGAAGCCCTGGTCCAGCGTGGTGCGCACGCCGGCCAGGGCATCGATGGCGTTGAGCAGGCTGAGGTGCGAGTACAGGCGGTCCTTGGTCTCGGGGTCCAGGGCCAGCTTGGCCACCCGGCTCAGGTCGTTGAGCAGCGTGGCGCGCATGGCGCGGTAGGCCATGTCCACATCGCTGCTGCCGATGCGGCGCTCCTGGGCCCGCTGGCGCAGCAGGCCGAGGCCGGCGAGCACCGAGGCCCCCTCGATGTCCTGGCCCAGCACCAGCTCGGGGTCGTTGAGGGCATCGGCCGCGGCATTGGTGCGCACGTACTGCAGGGAGAGCCGGGCCTGGTTGTCCTGCACGCCGGAGAGGTAGGCCAGCGTGGCGGCGTTCTCCTCCTGGAGCTCATGCAGCAGTCCGCTCAGGCGGCCGATGTTCCGGGTCTGCAGGTTGATGTAGCGCAGCACATCGCGCCGCTTGAGGCTGCCGTCCACCTGCTTGCCGATCAGCAGCACCAACCCCACCATGGGGATGGCCAGGGTGATGAGCAGCTTGGTGCGCACCGGCAGGTCCGCGAAGCGCAGCGCCATGCCCGCAAAGTACGCGAAGGGCCGGGCCGGGCCACGGCACCGCCCGTTAACTTGGCCGCCCTTCGCAGCCCCGCCCCCGATGAACGACGCCTTCAAGACCCTCGCCGACCGCACCGAACAGGCCCTGCAAGGGGGTGGTGCCGACCGCATCGCCGCCCAGCACAAGAAGGGCAAGCTCACCGCCCGCGAGCGGGTGGACATGTTGCTGGACGAGGGCAGCTTCCAGGAGATCGGCCAACTGGTGACCCACCGCAGCACCAACTTCGGGCTGGACCGTCAGGTGTTCCTGGGCGATGGGGTGGTCACCGGTTACGGCACCATCGATGGCCGCCTGGTGTACGTGTTCAGCCAGGACTTCACCGTCCTGGGCGGCTCGCTGGCCGAGGCGCACGCCGAGAAGATCTGCCGCATCATGGACCTGGCCATGCAGAACGGGGCACCGGTCATCGGCCTCAACGACAGCGGGGGTGCGCGCATCCAGGAGGGGGTGGTGAGCCTCGGCGGCTACGCGGACATCTTCTACCGCAACGTGCGCAGCAGCGGGGTGGTGCCGCAGATCAGCGCCATCATGGGCCCCTGCGCCGGCGGTGCGGTGTACAGCCCGGCGCTCACCGACTTCGTGATGATGGTGGAGGGCACCAGCTACATGTTCGTCACCGGGCCCAACGTGGTGAAGACCGTGACGCATGAGACGGTGACCGCCGAGGAGCTGGGCGGCGCCGCCACGCACGCCAGCAAGAGCGGGGTGGCGCACTTCACCGCGTCCAACGAGCTGGAGGCGCTGCAGGCCCTGCGCCGCCTGGTGTCCTTCATCCCCGGCAATTGCGAGGAGGAACCGCCCGCGCTCCCCTACACCGCCGGCGACGAACGTCGGCCCGAGCTCGACACCATCATCCCCGCCAACCCCAACCAGCCGTACGACATCCGGCAGGTGATGAACGCGGTGATCGATCCCGACAGCAGCATGGAGGTGCACGCCGACTTCGCCCGCAACATGGTGATCGGCTTCGCCCGTGTGGAGGGCCGCACCGTGGGCTGTGTGGCCAACCAGCCGGCCGTGCTCGCCGGGGTGCTGGACATCGACGCCAGCATCAAGGCCGCGCGCTTCGTGCGCTTCTGCGACGCCTTCAACATCCCGCTGCTGGTCTTCGTGGACGTGCCCGGCTTCCTGCCCGGCACCGACCAGGAATGGCGTGGCATCATCGACCACGGCGCCAAGCTGCTGTACGCCTTCAGCGAGGCCACCGTGCCCCGCATCACCGTCATCACGCGCAAGGCCTACGGCGGCGCCTACGACGTGATGAACAGCAAGCACATCGGCTGCGACATGAACTACGCCTGGCCCAGTGCGGAGATCGCGGTGATGGGGGCCAAGGGCGCCGCCGAGATCATCTTCAAGAACGAGATCGCGAAGGCGGCCGATCCGCAGGCCAGGTGGCAGGAGAAGGAGGCCGAGTACAAGGAGCAGTTCGCCAATCCGTACGAGGCGGCCGCACGCGGCTACGTGGACGAGGTGATCCGCCCCAGCGAGACACGCATCAAGGTGATGCACGCCCTGCGGATGCTGCGCAACAAGGTGGACAAGCTGCCGCGCAAAAAGCACGGGAACATCCCGCTCTAGCCCGCCTTCAGATCACCCCCGCCAGCAAGCCCGCCGCGATGGCCAGCAGCAGCACCGCCACGGCGAGCTGCACCCCGCGGTAGGTGAGGGAGGGCAGCAGCTTGCGCCCCCACCACGCGCCGGCGAGGGGGGGGCGGCGATCGAACGGACATCGGCTGTTAAGATCGGCGGATCTCCATAGATCCCCTTGGTCAAATTCGGTGAGCCTTGCCTATTCCGTTGCTTTGGTACATTGTTGCGGATCGTCTATTCTTGACCTGCAATAAAGGCTTGATCATGAGAACATGGCCACTTATCCTGTTGATGGCACTCACCACTGTGTGCCATGCGCAGGATATCGCGGAGTCGAATGGCAAGGGGCTCAAGGGTTTCTTCGCACGGAACAAGGGTTTCCGACTAGGCCTCAGCCTCGGTCCACGATTCCTCCCAGGAGGTGGCGGCGATGTGGAGGTGCGGTACATCGACCAGTCACCAAGCCGGGATAGCTTGCGGCAAGTGATCAAAGTACCTACGGTCAAGACCGTGATGGCCTACCAGTTCTATGCGGAAGGCAAACTGAACCGGTTCTTCCTTCAATTGGGCGTCGAGGGCTTCTTCGGCAAGTTCAACACCCACGCACCGTTCGTGGGCATCGGCATCACGCCGTTCCGTTGGAAGAGCTGGGACGTCCGCGCCAGCGCGCGATTGACCTATGGCGGTGGCCGGCTTAAGCTCGGTGACGTCGAGAACAACTCGGTCTATTTCTTGATCGGCGACCAGCAGATCTACGACGACTATTTGCGGATGAACTACCGGGACCGGTATGTGGGTATCGTTCCTGCGATCGGCATCGACAAGTCGTTCGGCCGACATTGGGCGGTACACGCCAGTGCGAACCTGTTCATCACCGTCAGGCATGATACGCGAGTGGAGTTCTATGGCCATGACGGTGATGGTCGGAATACGGCTGCCAAGAAGAAGAACCCCTTCAGCTTAAGCGGTACCAGAGATAGCACCAGCGAAGTTGAGCTGGATGATGTCGACCTGGACTTCATCTTGGACGGTGAAGTGATCGATAAACTGCCTCAGTACTACACTGGGTTATCCCTCCTTGCCGGGGTGTGCTATATGTTCTGACGAACGGCGTGCCCTGGGCCTCTCAGTGCGGGAGGCACCCGCCACCTGGTGCTCGTCGCCACGGCCGGCTTTTGGGCCGGCCGCCCTCAGATCACCCCCGCCAGCAAGCCCGCCGCGATGCCCAGCAGCAGCACCGCCACGGCGAGCTGCACCCCGCGGTAGGTGAGGGAGGGCAGCAGCTTGCGCCCCCACCACGCGCCGGCGAAGGCGGCCAGCACGCACACCGCAAGCAGGCCCGCATGCATGCCCAGCGCCGCGATGTCCAGCGCCGTGAGGTACACCGGGATGCGCGCCAGGTCCACCAGCAGCCCGATGGCCGTGCCGGTGGCCACGTAGCCTTCCTTGCTGAGGCCGCCATGCACCAGGAACATGCTGCGCAGGGCGCCCTGGTGGCCGCTGAGCCCGCCGAAGAGGCCACTGACCAGCCCGCCCACGGTGCGCCAGCGCGCATCGAAGCGCAGGCTCTTGAGCGCAGGCGATAGCTCCAGCAGGGCGAAGAGCGCCATCAGCAGGGCGATGGTGACCTGCAGGGGCCCCACCGCGTGGCGGGTGCCATGGTACAGCGGTTCCAAGCCGCCAAGCCTACCCAGCATCCAGGCCCCCAGGAAGGCGCCGGCGATGGCCGGCAGACCGAAGGCCAGCAGGGTGGGCCGGTGCACATGGGTGCGCAACAGCGCGAACTTGAAGGCGTTGTTCAGCAGATGGACCACCGCGGTGAGGGCCACGGCCTGTGGCAGGGGCAGGAAGAGCGCGAAGGCCGGCAGCAGCATCGTGCCCAGGCCGAAGCCGCTCACGAAGGTGAGGAGCGAGGCCGCCAGGGCCACCAGGGGCAGCAGAAGCGTTGCGGACACCGGTCGAACTTACGGAGGACGGCGGGATGCGTTCGGGCGATCCGCTCCTTGGCATCGCATGGTCCACGGGCCGGTACGTGTACCCATCCCTCCCCGGCATCCGTGGGATACCTTCGAAGGCGCCATGCTCCCCTCCGCCACCACCGAGCCCCGCACCGTGTACGCGCTGGGGCAGCTGGCCCGTGCCGTGCAGCGGCAGATCGAGGCGGCGGCCGGAGGGCGCAGCTTCTGGGTGCGGGCCGAGGTGGCCGGCCTGAAGGTGAACCGGCACGCCTACCTGGAACTGGCCGAACACCGCGCCGGTGTCCGCGTGGCCGTGATGCGGGCCGTGATCTGGCAGGACGCGCTGGCACGCATCCGCGAAGGGCTGGGGGCCGAGGCCGACGCGATCCTGAAGGAAGGGGTGGAGATCCTCTTCGAGGCCCGCGCCACCTACCACCTGGTCTTCGGCCTCAGCCTGGTGATCGAGGCGGTGGACCCGGCCTTCAACCTGGGCGCGCTGGAGCGCCGCAAGCAGGAAACGCTGGCCACCCTCCGGAAGGAGGGCCTGCTGGACCTGAACCGCACCGTGCCGGTGCCGCGCGTGATGCAGCGCATCGCCCTGGTGACCTCGGTGGGCTCTGCGGCCCATGCCGACTTCACCCGCCACCTGACCGGGAACGAGCATGGCTTCCGTTTCCACGTGCAGGTGTTCGCCTCGGCCGTGCAGGGCGACAACGCGGCCTACGAGCTGGGCCGTGCCGTGGCGCGCATCGACCCCGCGCGCTTCGATGCGGTGGTGCTGGTGCGCGGCGGCGGCAGCAAGCTGGACCTGGAGGCCTACAACGACCTGGTCCTGGCGCGGGCCGTGGCGCGCCTGCCCGTGCCGGTGCTCACCGGCATCGGGCACGACGTGGACACCACCGTGCTGGACCACCTGGCCGGGCGCGCCTTCAAGACCCCCACCGATGTGGCCGACCATCTGGTGGACCACGCGCATGCGTTCGAGCGGGTCCTGCTGGAGCGGATGACCAGCCTGCGGCATCATGTGCAGAGCTCCTTCGCGGAACATCGAACGCTGCTGTTCGCCCGACAGGGCCAGCTGGCCCATGCGGCCGGCGCACGGGTCATGCGCGAGCGGCGCCGGGTGGACAGTGCCACCCAGGACCTGCGCATCGCCCCCCTGCGCCGCCTGCGGCAGGTGGAACGCCCGCGCCTGGAGGAGGCCCAGGCCACCGTCGTCCGCTCGGCCCAGCAGGGTCTGCACCTGCTGGCCACGCACCTGCGCGGCATGGAGGACGCCATCGGCCTGCTGCGTCCGGAGAAGCTCCTGGAACGCGGCTTCAGCATCACCCGCCTGCACGGCGCCGCGGTGAACGATGCCAGCGCCCTGCGGCCCGGCGACGAGGTGGTGACGACCTTTGCGCACGGACACACCCGGAGCACCATCACCTCCGTGGAACACGATGGCTGACAAGCGGCTCACCTACGACACGGCGTACGCCGAATTGGAGCGCATCATGCAGGACCTGCAGGAGGACCGCATCGGGGTGGACGAGCTCACCGCCAAGGTGAAGCGCGCCGTGGAGCTGGTGGCCTTCTGCAACACGCTGCTGCGGGCCACCGAGGAGGAGGTGGAGCGCATCGTGAAGAAGCTCGGCGACGGCTGAGGGGCCTTCTACCTTCGCCGCATGTCCGTCGCGTTCACTCCCCGGGAAGAGGACACCGAACTGGCCACGGTCCGATGCACGGCCGCCGACCGGGTGGAGGTGCATTTCAAGCCCGGACACACGTTCACGGTGGCCGGCATCCAGGAGATGATGCAGGCGCGCCAACGGCTCGGAGAGGCCAGCGGCCCGCACAAGGCGCTCATCTTGCTGCCCGATCATGTGGATTTCGACATGGACATGATCAGCACCGACCACTTCCGGCAGGTGCCGCAGCCACATACGTTGGCGGTGGCCTGGGTGGCGCGGAACGAGCGCAACGCCACGTTCACCCGGATGTACCTGGCCTACTTCCCGCCACCCTTTCCATCGGAGGTGTTCCTGACGGAGGACGAGGGACGGGCCTGGCTGGGCTGGTGATCGAAGGCGTGCCGCCCACAGCGCCCTGTTGATCTTCCCCGGGTCCGTGCCCGCGCTGCAGCCAAGGCTCGCTGGACCTTCGCCGCGCTTCCATGACCGACCGCTCCACCGTTCTGCTGCTCGACCGCCTGAAGGCCCTGGCCGCCCGCAAAGCCCGCTTCGCCTACGATGTGCGCGGCCACAGCTACGTCACCACCGGTGTGGTGGCGCCCTACGCCCCCGAGAGCGGCCGCGAGGAGGGCACCGACCTTGCGGCCGTGCTGCGCCATGCCCTGGAGCACGACGGCGTGGTGACCGGAGTGCGCGGTGCGGACGGGCGCGTGCGCTTCACCAGCTGCCGGCTCTTCACCGACGTGCACAACGCAGTGGTCTTCGCCCGTGGACAGCGCCAACCGGCGGTGTACAACTGGAACCGGGAGGAGGAGGTGAGGGTGGAGGGGGTGGTGCAGGCGCACACCTGACCCACCAAGCCATCCGCTCGGTTCACACATCCACCCTCCCGATCCGCACGAAATCAGGGGCGCTTCGCCCCGATCCGCCTAGGTTGCTGGACCATCGAACGCCCATGCGCACGCTTCTTCCCGCGTTAGTGATCCTGTTCGCCGCCTGTGCTGGCACGCCAAGGGCCGAGACCACCGCCCCGCCCGACCGCGGCCCGCTGGGGCGCGACAACATGGCCTATCGCTTGGGTGGCGTGGTGCTGGAGGGCACGGCCAACGATACGGAGCACAACAAGCCGCGCCCGCCGGTGAACAGCCGCATGGTGGCCCTGCCGATGATCGCGCAGTTCGACGCCTGGAGCCGGTACGACAGCGTGGCCGAGCCCGTGCACCTGAAGGCCGACCGCCGACCGGCCGCGGAGCGCACGGTGACCAACAAGGAGAAGGCCATCAGCTACGCGGTGTGCCGCACCCTCTGCGTGGTGTATCCGGCGGACAGCGCCCTCTTCCTGGGGCGTTTGAAGGAGTTCGGCTACGACCCCGACGACCGCAGCCTGGACCCCGCCACGCCACAGGGCATCGGCAACCTGGCCGCCCGCAGCGTGATCGAGGCCCGCAAGGACGACGGCAGCAACATGTTCGGCACCGATGCCCGTGCCGACACCATCTACGGCGACTACACGCACTACACCCCGGTGAACCCGCCGGACAAGATGAACGACATCAACCGCTGGCAGCCCAAGTATTTCTCCCTGGAAGGCAAGCGCTGGGCACCGGGTTGCCTGTCGCCCCACTGGGGTCATGTCCGTCCCTTCGCGCTGGACAGCGCCGGCCAGTTCCGGCCGCCCGCCCCGCCGGTGATGGGCGACAGCCTGCTGGAGGCCCAGGTGCGCGAGGTGGTGGCCCTGCAGGCCGCGCTCACCAACGAGCAGAAGGCGCTCGTGGAGTTCATGCGCGACGGCCCCCGCAGTGTGCAGCAGGCGGGCCACTGGCTCATCTTCGCCCGCGATGTCAGCATCCGCGACCAGCACGACCTGGACCAGGACGTGAAGATGTACTTCGTGGTGGCCACCACGGCGATGGATTGCTTCATCGCCTGCTGGGACGCCAAGATGTTCTACGACAACAGCCGGCCGTATCAACAGGTGCACGCCTTGTTGGGCGACGAGGACATCGTGGGCTGGGGCGGTCCGCACAAGGGCATGGTGAAGATGAAGGGCCGCGACTGGCGCCCCTATTCCCCGGATTACTTCCTGTGCCCGCCCTTCCCGGCCTATCCCAGCGGCCACAGCACGGTGAGCGGTGGTTGCAGCAAGGCGCTGGAGCTGTTCACCGGCAGCGACCGCTACGGGGTGCAGGTGCGCCTGCTACCCGGCTGGCTCACCGAACCGGGCATCACCCAGGACAGCATCACCCTGGACTTCCCCACCTTCAGCAGCACCGCCGAGCAGGCCGGTTTCAGTCGCGTGCTGGGCGGCTACCACATCCAATTCGACAACGTGGAGGGCTTGGAGCTGGGCCGCCGCGTGGCCGAGGTGGCCTACGCGAAGTGCAAGGCCCACATCGAGGGCCGCGCCAAGCCTGAGGTCTGATCGGTAGCCTCAGCGGTCCAGCCAGGCGAGGTACTTGTCCTCCAGGGCGCGCATGGCGGCCTTCTGCGCCTTGGTGCGGTCGGTGTGGCCCAGCAGGTGCAGCAGGCCGTGCACCATCACGCGGTGCAGTTCGTGCCGGGCGCTTACCCCGAACGCCGCAGCGTTCTCACGGATGCGGTCGGTGCTGAGGAGCACATCGCCGCTGGCCCCGTTGCTGCTCTCCACCGGGAAGGTGATGACGTCCGTGTAGTCGTCGTGCTGAAGGTAGGTGCGGTTGTAAGCCAGCAGGGCTTTGTCGCCCATGGCCACGAAGCAGACCCGGTCGATGCGGCTGCCATGGTCGGCGGCCACGCGCTGCAACCAGTGGCGCAGACGCGTGCGGTCGCGGAAGGGGTCGGGGACGTCCTGGACGAGGAAGGTGACCGGGGGGGCCATCACTCCTTCACCGCGGCGGTGCTGAAGGCCATGGCCACCGTGGCGCCGTTGTCGCTGAAGGCGATCTCGTCCGCCAGCGCGCGCATCAGGAAAACGCCGCGTCCGTGGGGCTTCTCGATGTTCTCCGGGTCGGTGGGGTCGGGCAGGTGGTCGTGGTCGAAGCCCGCGCCCTGGTCCTTCACCACGAAGACCACGCGGTCGCCGTCCACGTGGTAGCCCACGGTGACCTGCCTGGCGGGGTCCTGCCGGTTGCCGTGGTGGATGGCGTTGTTCACCGCCTCGGTGAGGGCGATGAGGATGTTGCCATAGTGCGACTCGTGGACATTGAGCCGCCCGCACACATCATCGATCATCTTCTCCACCAGGGCGATGTTCTCCGCCCGGCTGGGGAAGTCGATCCGCTCGGTGAACTGCACATCCTCGGTCAGCGCCGTCATCGCGTGGTTCAGGGTGTGTCAAAAGTACCGAAATAGTCGTTCACGCGGTCGCGGTAGTACGGCTTGAGGCCGGCGGGCACGGTGCGGAGCAGCTCCGCTTCGCGGGCCTTGCGCTGCTGGTAGTCGAAGAAGCGCGCGGGATCCTCGGCGGGACGGTCGCGGCCTTCGTTGCTGGTGCGCTTCTGGTCGAGCTCCCGTTCGCGCTCGGCCTTCTCGGCCTCCAGCAGGCGGGTCATGATGTCCTGCTGGCGGCGCAGGGTCTCGGGGGTGATGTTCTTGTTGACGATGTCCTTCTCCTGTCGCTCCATCTGTTCGGCGAGCTTGTTGAGGCCGTTGCCGGCGCCGCTGCCGTCCTTGTTGAGCTCCTGGGCCATGCGCTGCATCTCCTTGCGGATGGCGGCCTGCTGGGCGGCGAGCTGGGCGAGCTGCTGGCTCATGCCGGGCATCTTGCCGCCGGGGTTCTGCTGACCGGGTTTCTCACCCTTCTTCTTCCCCTCCTCCATGGCCTTGCGCATGGCGTCCAGCTGTTTCTGCATGGCCTCCTGCTGGGCCTTCATCTTGGCCATGCTGGGCTTCTTGCCTTGGCCGCTGCCGGTGCCGCCGGGTTTGTTGCACTGGCCGTTGCCGGGCATCTGGCTCTGCATCTGCTGCTGCATCTGCTGGAGGGCCTCGTCCAGCAGCAGGGCCAGGTTGTTCAGGGCGGTCATGGCGCGCTGCTGGTCGTCGGCGGCCATCGGCTTGTGGCGCTCGTTGGCGCGGGCCTCGCCCACATGCTCCAGGGCCTGGTCCATGTGGCCGTTCACCGCGTTCATCTCCCGGTTCACGGTGCCCTGGATCTGGGGCACGCGCTTGCTGAGGGCGAAGAGGCTGTCCTCGATCACCTTGGCGCTGCCGCGCAGTTCGCGCTGCTCGCGGCCCAGTTCCAGGAAGCGCGGGTCGCGTACGCCGGTGGCCTTCAACCCGTCCATCACCCGCTCCTGGTCGAAGCTCAGCTCCACGATGTTCTCCAGCAGCTGACGCAGCGCGTCCATGTCCTCCTCCTGTTGCTGCTGCTGGCCGCTCTGCATGCCGCTCTTCATCTGGAAGGCCATCTGCTTCATCTGGTCGGCGGCGTTCTGCTGGCTCTGGCCGGCCTTCTGGTTCTGCTTCTTTTCCAGCTGCTCGCTGCTCTGCTGCTGCTGTTGCTGGATCTGCTCCTCGGAGGGTGCGGTGTCCGGCAGGTCCAGCGGTTTCTCCAGTTCCTGGTTCTTCTTCTCCAGTTCATCCACCTGCTCGCGGATGTCCTCGAAGGCCTTGTTGAGCGAGTCCTGCCGCTGCTGAAGTTCGTCCTGGGGCTGGTCGCCGGCCTTGGTGTCCTCGGCCAGCTTCTCCTGCTCGTCCGCCAGCTTCTCCAGCTGCTCGGCGATGTCCTCGGCGCGTTGCTCCACCTCCATCTGCTTGAAGAGCTCCAGGCTGCGGTCGAGCTCCTTCTCGATGTCCTCCTGGCTCATCTTCATCTCGTCCATCTTGTCCAGCAGCTTCTCCTTGTCCAGCTTGTCGAGCATCTCCTGCATCTGGCGGTAGAGCTCCTTCATCTCCTCGCTCAGCACGTCCTCGAAGAGCTCCTGCAGGCGCTGTTGCTTCTCCAGCACGCGCTCGTCCACCTGCCGGAACTCCTGCTGCTGCTGTTGCTGCTGGCGCAGTTGTTCGGTGGAGCGTTCGATGTTGCGCTCCAACTGCTTCTGCCGGTCGAGCAGTTTCTGCATGCGCTGCTGGTCCTGCCAGTCGGGTTGCTTCTTGTCGAGCAGGTCGCGGCGCATGCGCTCCAGTTCGCGCTGCAGGTCCTGGGCCTCCTTGATGCCCTGCTTGAGGTCCTGGGCGATGGCCTCGCTCTGTTCGGCGCGCTGCTGGGCCAGGGCCTCCAGGGTGGGCGCTTCGAAGACCAGCGTGGCGCTGCGGGTGCGCTTGGCGCCGTTCACCCCGTCGTTGTCCCACACCTCGAACCAGTACTCCACCTTGTCGCCGGGCTGCAGGGGCAGGTCGATCAGGTCCCAGGCGTGCAGGAACTCCTGCCTCACCTGGCGGCGGTCCACGGAGAGGTCCTGCACCCCTTCACGCCGGTCGGCGGGCACGCTGTCGCCGCCGGTGATGAAGCGGTAGGCGAACTGCAGGCGGGTGAAGCCGTGGTCGTCGCCGATGGTGCCGCGGAAGTAGCGGCGCTTGAGGGCGGCGCTGTCCACGCGCTCCTCCACGGCGATGGTGGGGTGCAGGTCGGGCACCACCTCGATGCGGTGGTCGGGGGCGTTGGCGGGGCCGCGCTCGCCGTGGCGCGGGAGCATGCGGTAGGTGAGGGGCTGCAGCACGCGGCGGCTGGCGGCGAAGCGGTCGTCACCGGTGGGGCTCAGGCGGTAGGTGCTGTCGGCGAAGGCCATGTCGAGCTGCTGGGCGCTGCGCGTGCCGATGCTCCAGGTGAGGCGGCTGCCGGCCGGCACGGTGGCATCGCCGGCGGTGCGCAGTGCCTCCCTGGGCAGACCCAGGTAGGCCGGCGGCTCCACGGTGAGCACCACGTCAAGCACAGCGGGATCGGGGACCACCGTGAGCATGAAGTCGTCGCTGGTGAAGCCTTCGGCGGTGAGCTGGAACGGCGTGTCGCTGCCCACGTTGCGGAACCGGTGGCGGAAGCGGCCCACACCGTCCTTCACCAGCGGGATGGCGCGGCCGTCGACCAGCACGTCCACCTGCTGGGGCAGCACGGCGCCCTCCACGGCCACCTCCAGTTCGAAGTCCTGCTGCTCGGGCACCTCGAGGGCGGGGTTGCGCACCACGAAGCGGAACGGCGCTTCGGGGGCGAAGGTGCTGCCGTGGCGGATGAGGCGTTGTGTGGGCCCGGTGATGAAGGAGGGGGCGGCCACGAGGAGCAGCAGCAGCACCATCAACGGGGGCAGGGCGAAGCGGAGATAGCGCGTGTTGCGGCGCAGGTCGATGGCGTTGGCGAAGGGGATGGGCCCCAGTTCGCGGCTGCGCTGGGCGATGCTGGCCTCGATGAGGTCGCGGTGGCGGGGGTCATGCGCGGCCTGGTCCTTCAGCTGCAGGGTGTTCAGCAGCTTGTCCTTCACCTCGCCGAAGTGGGCGCCGATGATGCGGGCGGCCTCGGCGTGGCTGATCACCGGTCCCAGGCGGAAGAGCTTCACCAGGGGCCAGGCGACGAAGCGCGCCAGCACGGCCGTGGCGGCCAGCAGGTAGCCGTAGAAGAGGACGGTGCGCACCCCGGTGCCGAAGCGGCCCACGTATTCCAGACCGGCGGCCAGCAGATAGGCCAGCACCAGCAGGCCCACGCTGTACAAGGCCCCGCGCAGCAGTTGGTCCTTGTAGTACTTGCGCGTGAACGCGTCGAGCTTGGCGATCAGCAGGTCGTGGTCGGAGGCCATCGGCAGTGGCGCAGGAGCGCCATGGTGTAAAGGTAGGGGAGTGGGCAGGGGGCGCGGACCGCCATCGGTACACCGCAGGGTGTTAAAAGGATCGAAGGCGGGGCGGACCGGTATATCATGACTGGATCCTAGCCCCACTGTGGCCCAAGATCAAGCTAGGTTCAGGTCCGAAATTCCCCGATGTGAGAGACTGTTCAGTAAAGTGTGTCAGGCCGGATTGCGAACTTCAACACCTGACCCATGGAGGACAAGACGGACAAGTTCGATTACGAAGCCTTCGAGAAGGAGGCCATGAAGCAATTGCTACTGGGCAAGCCCTTGAGCGGCAGCGATGGGGTGCTGACCCCGCTGGTGAAGCGACTGATGGAGGCCTCGCTACGGGGCGAGCTGAGCGCTCACCTGGCCGAGGAGCCGCCTGGAGGTAACCGGCGCAACGGACATGGGCGCAAGCGGGTGAAGACCGCCCACGGAGAGGTGGAGATCGCCACGCCGCGCGACCGTGAGGGAACCTTCGACCCGGTGCTGCTGCCCAAGCGCGAGCGCGTGCTGAACGCCGAGCTGGACATGAAGATCATCAAGCTCTACGGGCTTGGGATGAGCCAGCGCGACATAAGCGACCATGTGCGGGACCTGTACGGCATCGAGGTGAGCGAGGCCACGATCAGCGCGGTGACCGACCAGGTGATCGCCGATGTACAGACCTGGCGGCAGCGGCCCTTGGAGGCGCGCTACGCGATCGTGTGGCTCGATGCCATCCACTTCAAGGTGAAGCAGGAAGGGCGCGTGGTGAACAAGGCCGTATACACCGCCTTGGGCGTTGGCCCCGATGGCCACAAGGACCTGCTGGGCCTGTACGTGGGGCAGAGCGAAGGGGCCAAGTTCTGGCTGGGCGTGCTGGGCGACCTGCGCCAACGCGGCGTGGAGGACATGCTGATCGCATGCATCGACAACCTGAGCGGCTTCTCCGACGCGATCTCCTTGGTGTACCCACAGAGCGATATCCAGCTCTGCATCGTGCACCAGGTGCGCAATACCCTGAAGTACATCAGCTACAAGCACTACAAGGAGGTGGTCAAGGACATGCGGGCCATCTACCGGGCCCCTGGTGAGCAGCAAGCGCTGCATGCCCTGGAGGTCTTCAGCGACAAATGGGGGGAACGCTACCCGCAGGCGGTGAGCTCCTGGCACACCAACTGGCCGCTGCTGGCCAGCCAGTACCGCTACAGCGAGCGCATCCGGCGGCTCATCTACACCACCAATCCCATCGAGGGCTTCCACGCTCAGCTGCGCAAGTACACCAAGACCAAGCGCGTCTTCGACAACGACATGGCCCTGCTCAAGCTGCTCTATCTGGCCCAGCAGCGCATCGTGGAGAAAATGGCCGCCAAGCCCATCTTCGCTTGGAGGGAGATAGCCGCCGAGCTACGCCTGCTCTTCGGCCCACGCTTCGATCCACAGGCGATCAACACCGATCAACAGGTTCTGAGTCTCCCCCGGACCCCCTCGTTCAAAACCCAACAACATCAACATCATCAGCAATAACGATGATGACACACTTTATCTAACAGACCCCGATGTGATGAAGTGCAGCCCCTCCTCGCTCCTCTTACTTGTGTTCGCCGCATTGGCGTGCCCGGCGCATGCACAACGGTTGCTCCCCTACGGTCAGGACATGGTGGGCACCTTGGGCATTAGCGACATGGTCATCCATAACGGACGGCTTGTCGTGGGTGGGGGATTCAGCAGTTTCCTTGGGAATGTCCGTAACAACCTACAGGGTTGGGATGGTCAGAACCACCACAATTATGTTGGTGCGTTCACCGGCCCATCCCAGCATGTGCGTGCACTGCAGATCTTCAACGGTGAGCTTGTGGCGGCCGGGAACGATGCCAGCCTAGGCCATGTGGCGCGATGGGATGGTGCGACCTGGCAGTCGCTCGGCGGCGGGCTCAACAGTACGGTCGTGGCCTTATGTCAGCATGGAGGCGACCTAGTAGCAGCCACCAGTGGGCACCAGGTGTATCGCTTGGTGGGCGGCACCTGGCAGACTCTGGGTCAGGCCTTCGATGCGGATGTGAGCGCACTGGCGTCCCATGGCGGTGAACTCTACGCGGCGGGTGGCTTCGTACAGGATGCGAACAGCATCCCTTTCCGGCGACTGGTACGTTGGGATGGGTCCGCTTGGCAGGAAGTGGGTGGTGGGCTCAACGGCGCGGCGCGCGGTCTGCTTTCCACCAATGCAGGACTGGTGGTGGCCGGCGGATTCACGAGCGACATGGCTGGAACGCTCGTTCTGCCCTTGTGGACCATCTGGGACGGCGTTTCATTCAGTGAGCCGACCGTCTCGTTGCCCGGTGCTACTCTTTTGAACGCGGTCTGCGCGCATCCCGCAGAGGGATTTCTATTGGCCGGTATTCAGGAAGCGTTCTGGGTGCGGGATCAACAGGCCTTTCGGATCCGCTTCAGCAACCTGCGGGCGGCGCTGGCTTTTGGTGGACGGAACCTGCTCGGCGGATTGGAAGGCCGGTCGTACGCCACATCGCGCTTGGTGGCCGAGTTGGCGGAGGGGGTGGACGAAGCCTATTTAGATGTGAATGAAGTGAAGGCCATGATCACCCCGTCAACCAATTTCTTCAACCGCGATGGGGCGCCTCAGTACGAAGTTCCCCAAGGGAGCGGGACCCACGCCGTGTTTTCTTCGTCGCCGTGGATTTGCGGGCGGGAACAAGGGATATTCCAGGTGGCGGCACCTAGGTTCGATGCTGTGGTCGCACCCCAGGCCGGACCGTATGCTACGGTGATGGACGAGTCATTCTTGGCGAAGTACCATCAAGTGTGGAAGGTGGATATACAGATGATCATGGACCACTTCCAGCACTGGAACGATCCCGGCTACATCATTCCGCATGCCATCGCCACTTGGCCAGGCAATGGCGAAGTGGGGAATGGGGAACCGGCACAACTGGCGCCGTTTGCCGACCTGGATGCCGATGGTATCTACGAACCACAGAACGGCGAACATCCCGCATTCCCTGGTACACAAGCGGTGTACAGTATACTGCATGCGGAGCAGGCGATCAACAACATTCATCCGCTTATCCCAGTGGATCTGCATGTGATGCATTATGCCTATGATGCACCGAACGACCCCGTGCTCAGCAACAGCACCATGGCCTCGGTGACCTTCGTGAACCGCGGTGCAACCGACTACGAAGATGTCCGCATGGGGGTGTTTACCGACTTCGACCTCGGCCACTTTGAGGATGATCATGTGGGGTGCGACTCGTTGCGGAGCATCGCATATGTCTACAACGGGGATGCGCTCGATGAGAGCAGCGTGAGCGGACCGGGCTACGGTACGGACCCGCCCGCCCAAGGGGTCGTGTTGTTGAACGCCTCGCTCAGCGCGCATCGGGCGTTGACAAACTCCGCGCTCTTGCCTGCTCCCACAATGGAGGACATGTTCTACGGGCTGGACATCGGGCAGCCGTTCACGCAGTTGGGCTACCCCAGCCATTTGGAGTACCCTGGAGGGTCGTGGACCGAAGCCAGTGCAGGCAACCCGCCTGGTGATCGACGGAGCGTGGCTACCATTGGGCCTTTCACCCTGGATGCCGGGGAGGGAGTGTGCCTGGACCTGGCATATGTGCATGCGCGGGCAAGTGGAGGAGGCCCGTCCGCCAGCGTGGACAGTCTCCTGGTGCGTGCCGAGGCGGTGCGCACCTGGTACGCCGGCACCCTGGGCTGTGCGGCCTCGCAGGGCGGCGGACAGTCCGTGGTTGGGCCTGAAGCGGCTCAGGTCGTCATATACCCCAATCCGGCGGAGGACTGGGTGACCCTGGAGTTCGACCGATCAGTTGCCGGAAGCATGGTGCAGCTGCTCGATCTCACGGGCCGCGTGCTTCTGCATGAGCAGATGCAGGGTGCACGACACGAGCTCTCCACGCGTGACCTCGCAGCGGGCACCTACCACGTGCGCATGGTCGGCCCGGGCCGAATTGTCTCCGCCACACTGCTGGTGGCCCACTGACGCCTAAGCGGACCGTTCACCGCAGCACCACGCGCTGCACGGCGCGCACCCCGGCCGCATCGCTCACCTCCAGCAGGTAGCTGCCCGCCGGGGTGCCGCGCAGGTCCAGGTCGACCGCCTCGCCGGGTGCAAGCTCCACCGGCAGTTGGCGCGTCGTGCGGCCGCCCAGGTCGAGCAGGCGCAGGAGGCCGCGCCCGCGGCTCAATCCTGTGGTCAACAGGGTGAAGCGGCCATCGCTGGGCACGGGGAAGACCCGCAGGCGCGCACCATCGGCCACCTCCGCAACGCCCACGGTGACCAGCTCGTACGTGGCCTCCAGGGTGCAGCCGTCCACGGTGGTCGCCGTCACGGTGTAGAGCCCATCACCCTGGCTGAACACGAAGGCACCGTCCGCATTGGGGAGTACCGTGCCGTTGTAGGTCCAGGCGTAGGTGCTGAAGCCGTTGTCCGTGAAGAGCACACCGGCGTCGTAGGTGATGGCGATCACCGGGCAGACCACGAGGGTGTCGCTGGTGCCGCCGCATCCGAAGCCGTTCACGCCCGTGGCCCAGTAGCTGCCGGCGCCCAGCGCCTGGATGCACAGACCCGATCCCGGCAGCGTGTCGCCGTCCAGGTACCACACCACGCTCACGAGGGTGGTGTCCGTGAGGCAGAGCGTCTGGGTGAGCTCGCTGTAGCTCAGCGTCATGTCCGGAACGCCATACACCACCACCACATCGGTGTCGTGGAACACCTGCTGCACGCTTTCGGTGACCACCAGGCTGCCCACCGTGCCGCCGGCGATGCTGAAGGGATAGGTGCCAGCGCCGTTCAGCGGCAGGTTGTAGGTGCCCAGCGCATCGTCCTGGCTCACCGGGTCCTCGTCGAAGAAGGCGATGGAGTATGGGCCGTCGTTCAGCGGCAGGCCGAGACCGGTCCAGGTGGCGTTGTCGGTGTCGTCCTGGGTGCTGCCGGTCACGGACTGGCCGTTGCCGTCGGTGAGCACGAAGTACAGGTCGGGGCTGCCCGTGCAGCCCACCAAGGGCAGGTCGGGCTCCTCCACATCACCGCACCAGTTCTCGTTCACGCTCACCAGCGTCGCCGCGTCCAGGGTGTAGCCGCCGATGGTGGTGGCGAGGGTGGTGGTGTAGGTGCCGGGCTGGTCGTAGGTCACCGGTGGCGGCGTGGGGCCCGTCGCGGTCTGGCCACCGCCGAAGTCCCAGCTGTGCGTGGTGGGGTCCGGGCTGCCGTCGATCAGCGCGGTGTAGGCCACCGTGACGGGCGCGCAGCCGGTGCTGGGGGTGAAGCTGAAGCCGGTGTTGCCCCCCGTGCCGTGCAGCACGTTCAGCAGCACCGCGAAGCTCTCGGGCACGCTCACCTGGATGCCGTTCAACGACACCTGCGCCAGGATGTCGATGGTGATGGCGTAGGTGCCTGCGCCGAGCGCGGTGCCGCAGATGCGCGCGCAGCCGAACTGGGCCTGTTGCGGGTAGTACACCCCGAGCGGATCGCTGGTCTCGATGGCCAGGCCGAAGGGCACGCCGGTGATGCCGGTGATGGTCATCTGCTCGAAGTCCACCGTGAAGCCGGTGCCGGGGTCGGTGAAGGAGGGCGGCAGCCAGAAGGTGAGGTCGGCCTGGTAGGGCACCCCGGCCGTGGCGTCGGGCGGCTGCAGCGGGCACAGCGTGGGATAGGCGGGGCTCACCGTGCAGCTGCTGTCGGGCGCACAGCCGGGGCATTGCCCGCGGGCGATGGTGGCGAGGAACAGCAGGAGCGCGGGGGCGATGAGGCGCAGCATGGGGTGCGGGTGGTCGCCCAAGATATCCGGATCGGGCTCAACGGCTCCGTGAACCGACCGGGCTCACTTCGCTTCGTACCGCGTGGTGTTGGGGTGGAAGGTGCGCCAGCTGTGCCAGAATTCTTGGTTGATCGGGATGTTGTTCTGCTCGAACAGTCTCTGTACCTCTCCGGTCGCTTGGTCCTCGATGATCTCGACCAACTTGATACCGAATGCGGAACAGTCGAGTGGTCCAGGACCATGGGTTAATAGGACGCTGTCTCCTCCAAGTGTGTCGCCGATAATGGTGTCTCGTACAAGCTCATTCCAATCATACGCCCGCGCCACGCCTTTATGCACCACCCCCACCACCCAACTCTTCGGCTGCCAGCTTGCGGTGTCGCGGCCTTCGAGCGAGGAAGCCATGGTGCCCTCGTCGTAGTCTTTCAGCCCTTCATATTCCTTGGTGAACGCAGGATCGGGCTGCATCACCAGTCCTTGCTGGTGAAAACGTGCGAACGCGCCGCGCGTCATCTGCATGCACGGCACCTCGGCCAGCACGGCGCCCTTCAGCGGGCCCGCGATGCACTCCCCGTTCACCTGCCGCCACCAGCTGCCCGTGCGGCTGTCCTCGAATAGCGCGTTGAAATGGTCCATGCCCACCAGGCGGAAGGTCTCCGGCTGGCCGTTCACCACCGGGCTGAAGGCGCGGCCCGTGCGGCACACGGTGCAGTAGGTGATCATCACCGCCTCACCGCCGATGGTGTCGAGCACCTGGTGGTGGTAGCCGATGAGCTCGATGGGGTAAGCACGGGCCTCACCGTTGCGTTCCACCGCGAGCACCAGGTCGTTCGCTTCGCCAGCGTCCTGTGTCACAGCCGCCATCACCTTGTGCTCCACCGGCAGGAACATCGTGTCGGCCATGAACCTGAAGTTGAACAGGGTGAACACGGTGGCGGCCAGGGCCAGCGGCAGCAGCACCGCGATGCGCTTCAGCCAGCCGCCGTTCCGCAGGTAGTGAAGCGAGGGGCCCGCCACCAGCGCCAGACCCAGCAGCCGCAGCCACCACACGTTGTGGTGCAGCCAGTAGGCGAGGTTCACCTGCCGCAGGTCCGTGGCCACATCCTCCTGGCTGCCGGGGAAGGGCATGATGAAGTAGACCCTCAGGAACTCGGGTATGATGAGCAGGAGGCAGCCTGCAAACAGGAGCAGCGGACGCATGGCGGCAAGCTAGGTGCGGTGTGGTCCGGCCGGTGGGCCGCAAGGACGAACGGCCCGATCGGATCCACCGGACCGGCCTCCGGATATCTTCGCCGGCCATGGCATGGCGCAAGAGGCTGGTGAACGTGCTGCTGCTGGTGGGGTCCACGACGCTGGCGCTGCTCGCGGCCGAATGGGTCTACCGGCGCATGCTGTTCAGCACGCAGCCCGCCTTCGCCAAGCTGCGCGACGCGAACCTGTACGCCGACTCCTTCAACGAGGCCGACCACTGGAAGCTGTACACCCTCTTCGGGGGGGAGTACCGTCCACCCGAGGACCCGCACCCCCTGCTGGGCTGGCGCGGCGCGTTCAAGGCCAAGAGCCTGCTGCATGACGATGCCCGGAGCGTCGGGGCCAAGCGGCCCGTGCTGCTCTACGGCGACAGCTACGCGCAATGCATGCCGGAGGTGCGTTGCTTCCAGGACCTGCTGAACACCGACACGTTGTTCAACCGGGAGCATCACCTGCTCAACTACGGGGTGGGCGGCTACGGCGTGGACCAGATCACCTTGCTGTTCGAGCAGACCTTCCTGCGCTACGACCGACCCTTCGTGGTGTTCAGCCTGATGGTGAGCGACATGGACCGCTCGCCGCTGGACTGGCGCACGGGGCAGAAACCCTGGTTCGCGCTGGAAGGTGATGGACTGCGCCTGCAGGGCGTGCCCATCGACCCCGACCCGGACCACTACCTCGCCACGCATCCGGTCACCATCGGCTCCTACCTGTGGCGGCGGTTCCTGTTCAGCCCCGCCAACGTGCTCCCGGCCTGGGCCAACGACCGGTTGAAGGGCTGGTCGGCGCACACCGCGCACAAGCAGGAGCTCAACACCCGTATCCTGGACCGGGCCATCGAGCGGCTGAAGGCCAGCCGGGTCGACTTCGTGGTGCTGGTGTTCCACTACCTGACGCCGGACCAGGAGGAGTGGATGGTGGGGCGCGAGGACAACTGGCGCGACCGCCTGCTCCGCGAGCGGCTCACGCACCATGAGGTGCCGACCATCTGGAGCAAGGACCTGATCCTGGCGGACCCGGCGTGGACCGGCAGCAACCTCGACACGTACATGCTGCTGGACAACGGGCATCCCACCACCTACTTCAACACGCTGATCGCCGCGGAGATCCGGAAGCATGTGCTGGAGGCGGCGGGCCACAGGGATCCACGGCGGCCGCTCTTCGCCCCGCCCACCTACGTGGACATGATGGAGCGCACCGCGCAGGCCATCCGGCAGGACAGTGCGTGGCTGGCCTCGGTGCGGACGAACGCCGAGCGCGACGGCCAGGCGCTGGAGGACCGCATCCTCGAGGAGGCCTGGTTCGTGGTGCGCGAGGACCTCGACGTCACCGGCGAGGCCATCCGGGCCTACACGCGCCCCTGACCGGCACCCGCTACCTTCGCGCGCCTGTCCGACCCCGCGTCCGGCCCATGCCACCGGAGCGCACGTGCGGATGAGCCCTTGATCCCATGTCCGTTCGAGTTCGCTTCGCCCCCAGCCCCACCGGCCCCCTGCACATGGGCGGTGTGCGCACGGCCCTGTACAACGTCCTGTTCGCCCGTAAGCACGGCGGGCAGTTCCTGCTCCGCATCGAGGACACCGACCAGCAGCGCTTCGTGCCGGGTGCCGAGGCGTACATCCGCGAAGCGCTGGACTGGTGCGGGCTGACCCCGGACGAGAGCCCGTGGACGGGCGGGCCGGACGGTCCATACCGCCAGAGCGAGCGCAAGGCGATGTACCGGCAGTACGCCGAGCAGCTCCTCGCCGCGGACAAGGCCTACTACGCCTTCGACACGCCCGAGGAACTGGAGGCCATGCGGGCCCGCCTTCAGGCCGCCGGTGTGGCGGCCCCGGCCTACAACGCGGTGACCCGCGAACACATGAAGAACTCCCTCAGTCTGAGCGCGGACGAGGTGAAGGCCCGCCTCGATGCCGGTGAGCCTTATGTGGTGCGTCTGAAGGTGCCGCGTCACCAGGAAGTACGCTTCGAGGACCTGATCCGCGGATGGGTGGTGGTGCACAGCGCCAACATCGACGACAAGGTGCTATTCAAGAGCGACGGCATGCCCACCTACCATCTGGCCAACATCGTGGACGACCACCTCATGCGGATCACGCATGTGATCCGCGGGGAGGAGTGGCTGCCCAGCGCACCCCTGCATGTGCTGCTCTACGAGGCCTTCGGGTGGGAGCGTCCCGCCTTCGCCCACCTGCCGCTGATCCTGAAGCCCGACGGCAACGGCAAGCTCAGCAAGCGCGACGGCGATCGCCTCGGCTTCCCGGTGTTCCCGCTCGACTGGCACGACCCCTCCAGCGGTGAGAAGAGCAGCGGCTACCGCGAGCGCGGCTACTACCCCGAGGCCTTCATCAACATGCTGGCCCTGCTGGGCTGGAACCCTGGCGGCGATCAGGAGCTCATGAGCATGGCCGAGATGACCGCTCTGTTCGATCTGGGTCGGGTGCACAAGGGCGGCGCCCGCTTCGATCCGGAGAAGACCAAGTGGTTCAATCAGCAATACCTGCGCAGGCAGCCCGATGCCGTGCTGGGCGGGCAGCTGCTCGAACGCCTGAGGACCGCGAAGGGCATCGACACCACTGCGGACCGGGCCACGCACGCCGCCGCCCTGCTGAAGGAGCGCGCCACCTTCGTGGACGACATGCTCGAGGGGCTGTACCTGTTCACGGAGGGCTCGCCGCTGACGGGTAACGCAGAGGCCGAGGCGGAGCTGCGGAAACGCTGGAAGAGCGAGGCCGCCCCGGCGCTCGAGGCCTACATCGCCAAGCTTGAAGGCATGGCCGAGCTGACGCCCGCCACCCTGGAGGCCGCCTTCAACGACGTGCTCGCCGCCCAGGGCCTCAAGGTGGGCCAGGTGATGCCGCTGTACCGCCTGTTCGTGGCGGGCCGCATGCAAGGGCCGGGCATGTTCGATGTGAGCGTGTTGCTGGGCCGCAACGAAGTGGTGGCCCGCCTGAAGGCCGGACTGGAGCACTGCCGCGCATGGGACTGATCGAGGTGAACGGCATCCGGGTGTTCGCCTACCACGGCTGCCTGGAGGAGGAGGCCCGCATCGGCGGTCGATACCGTGTGGACGTGCACGTGCAGGGCGATCTGGCGCGGGCCGAGGCCAGCGATGCCCTGGGCGACACCATCGATTATGGCCGCATCACCGCGCTGGTGAAGGAGGCGATGGCCCAGCGCAGCCGCCTGATCGAGCATGTGGGCCGCCGCATCCTGCACGCGCTGCAGCGCGAATGGCCGGGTCCGTACCGCTGGCGCGTGCGTGTGGAGAAGGAGGCCCCGCCGGTGAACGGCGATGTGGACCACGTGGCGTACACGGTGGAGGGTTAGCCCGCCTCGCGCCCTTCGCCTATCTTCGCGGCCGCCCGCTCACGGGCAGCTTCAGGGTCACGTGGCCGAGTGGCTAGGCAGAGGTCTGCAAAACCTCGTACAGCGGTTCGACTCCGCTCGTGACCTCCGACAGGATCCCCCGCCACCGGGGGATCCTGCTTTTCGGCCCGTCGCTACCTTGTGCCGGACAACGATCGGCCCCGTTCCGCGTTAGGTGTGCGCCCGTTCCCGACCATGAGCCTGCTCCGAACCCTGCTGCTGCTGTCCCCCGTCCTGTTCATCGCGCCCAGTGCGGCGCAGCTGGCCATCGGGGAGTGGCGAGACCACTTCCCCTACCGGCAGACGCTGGCCGTGGTCGAAGGGGAGGGCAAGGCCTGGTGTGCCACGCGCAACGCGGTGTTCACCTACCACCGGCCTTCCGGCGAGATCGAGCGGTTCACGAAGGTGAACGCCCTGAGCGATGTGGATGTGAGCGTGCTGAACTACAACACGGCCGTGGGCGGCCTGCTGGTGGCCTACCGCAACGGCAACCTCGACCTGCTGCGGGCCGGCACGGCCAGCAACCTCAGCGACATCAAGCGCAGCAACATCATCGGCGACAAGGGCATCTACGACATCCACTTCGAGGGTGCGGTGGCCTACCTGGCCTGCGGCTTCGGCATCGTGGTGGTGGACCTGGAGGCCCTGGAGGTGCGCGAGACCTGGTTCATCGCCCCGGGCGGCACGCAGGTGAAGGTGAACGATGTGGCCTTCGTGGGCGACTCGATCTATGCGGCGACGAACGCGGGCCTGTTCGCCGCCTACCGCTTCGCCCCCAACCTGGCCGCGTTCACCTCCTGGCAGCAGCGCACGGAACTGCCCACGCCTGCGGGGCCCTTCAACGCGGTGGTGGAGGTGGGCGGCCGCCTGGTGGTGAACTACCACAACGCCGGGGCCACCGACCGTGATACGGTGTTCTACCGCGATGCCGGTGTGTGGCAGCGGCTCACCCACGCCTTCGGTCGTCAGAACATCGATGTGGCCACCAGCGCGGACGGATCGACCCTCCTGCTCTGCCAGAACGACGCTGTGGCGCGCTATGATGCCACCCTTGCCTTCGTAAGCGTGTACAGTGGTTACGAGAACAACGAGTCCATGTCGCCGGCCATGGCCATCCCGGCCGCTGATGGAACGGGCATCTGGGTGGCCGACCGCGCCCGTGGGCTCGTGTTCCAGACCAACGGCATTTCGGGGGTGCCCGTGTTCCCTCCGGGTCCGAGCACGGTGTCGGCCCAGCGCATGTCCGCGGCCAAGGGCGGCCTGCATGTGATCACCGGAGGGGTGCAGAGCAACTGGACGAACCAGTTCCGCAAGGAAGGGGTGCACCGGTTCGTCGGCGGACAGTGGACCACGGTCGACAAGTCCAACGACCCCCTGATGGCCACGGGGGAGAACCCGTACGGCGGCGCGGTGAACGACCCCATGGCGGTGGCCACCGATCCGGAGGATCCGGACCACGCCTTCGTGGGCACCTGGGATGACGGGGTGCTGGAACTGCGGGGTGGAGCGGTGCAGACCATCTTCAACGAAGGGAACAGCAGCCTGCAGGTGAATCCCGGCTTCGGCACCGAGAACGCCGTGCAGGTGGCCGGCCTGGCCTACGATGCCGAAGGCGACCTGTGGGTGACCAACAGCAATTGCGCGGCCCCGATCAGCGTACGCACGGCCGGCGGCACGTGGCGGTCCTTCGCTCCCGGTGCGGTGCTCAACAACAACGCCTTGATGAGCGACATCCTGCCCGCGCGCGAGAACAGGCTCAAATGGATCATCAGGCCCCGCGCCAACGGCATGCTGGTGTTCACCGACAACGGCACGCTCAGCGATCCCGGCGACGATCAATACAAGGCGCTCACCACCACCGAGGGTAGCGGTGGGCTGCCGTCCATGGAGGTGTACAGCATGGCCGAGGACCTCGATGGCGAGATCTGGATCGGCACAGGGAAGGGCGTGGCGGTGTTCTATGTGCCGGATGCGGTCTTCAGCGGTGGCGACTTCGACTGCCAGCAGATCCTGATCGAACAGGGCGGCAACGTGCAGATCCTGCTGGAGACCGAGGCGGTGAGCGCGATCGCCGTGGACGGGGCCGACCGCAAATGGCTGGGCACCCTGGGGAGCGGTGTCTTCCTGGTCTCCCCGGATGGTACCGAGCAGCTCTTCCACTTCACCGCCGAGAACAGCCCGCTGCCCAGCAACACCATCACCAGTCTGGCCATCGATGGCGAGAGCGGCGAGGTGTTCTTCGGCACGGACCAGGGCATCGTGAGCTACCGTGGCACGGCCACCGAAGGCGGTTTCACCAACGCCTGTGCGAAGGTGTTCCCCAACCCGGTGCGCGAAACATACAGCGGCCCCATCGCCATCACCGGCCTGGTGCGCGATAGCGATGTGAAGGTGACCGACGTGGCCGGCAACCTGGTGTACCGCACCACCTCCGATGGCGGACAGGCGGTCTGGCCGGGCACCGACATGAGCGGCAACCGCGTGAGCACGGGCGTGTACCTGGTGTTCGCCTCCGATGCGGACGGCAATACCAAGTGCAACACCAAGGTGCTGGTGGTGCGCTGAGGCCGCGATGCTGCACACCACCAAGGCCCTGGTGCTGCGCACCATCCGCCACACCGACAGCACCCTGGTGCTGAAGGCCTACACCGAGGCGTTCGGGCTGCGGAGCTATCTGGTGCGAACGCCGAAGAGCGCACGGCGCCCCGGCACCGCTGCGCTCCTGCAGCCCCTCACCCGTCTGGAACTGGTGGTGGACGAGCGGGCCGACCGCGACCTGCATCAGGTGCGGGAGATGAGGCTCCGCCGGCCCTACCTGCGCGTGCCCGGGGATGCCCTGCGCACCGCCCTGCTGCTCTTCATGCAGGAGCTGCTCGCCCGCACCCTGCGGGAGGAGGCCGGTGATGTCGGGCTCTGGTCCTTTCTGGAGGAGGCGTTGGAGCTGCTGGACACGGCCGGCGATGTGCGCGACCTGCCCGTGCGCTTCGTGCTCGGGTACGCCGCCGTCCTGGGCTTCGCCCCCGCACCACCGGAGAAGGAGCTGCCCTATTTCGACCTGGTCGAAGGACGCTTTGCAGGGCAGCTGCCCCTGCACGCCCAGGCGATCGCCCCGCCGCTCACCGCCGTGTTCGCGGCGTGGCTGCCGGGTTCATTGGACGATCCCGCGCCGATGGCCATGGCCGCCGGTCAACGCCGGGAGCTGTTGGATGTGCTGCTGCGCTATGTGCGGCTGCACGTGCCCGGCGCCCAGGAGCTGCGCTCGCCGGATGTGCTGCACCAGGTGCTTGGGTGAGCCACGGGTATCTTCGGCCCGGCCGCCAGCCCATGTCCACGCACCCGCTCCTGTTCCTGGGAGGCCTGCTGGCCCTGGTCGCCTGCGCCGACGCCCCGCCTAGGATGACCGCACCACAGCCTCCCACAGCCGCGCGCGAACCGCACGCCATCACCACGCACGGCCATACGCGCCAGGACCCCTATTTCTGGATGCGCCTCTCCGAGGCCCAGCGTGAGGCGGCCGAGCCCGATGCCCACACACGCCGTGTGGTGGCCCACCTGGAGGCGGAGAACGCCTACACCGATGCGATGCTCGGCCCGGTGAACACCCTGCGCGAGGACCTCTTCAGGGAGATGAAGGCCCGCATCAAGGAGACCGACCTCAGCGTGCCCTATCGGGAGAACGGCTACTGGTACAACCATCGCTACGAGGAGGGTCGTGAATATGCGATCCACATGCGGGCGCCGGTGGGGCCCGACCGCGACCGCGTGCCGGAGACGTTCACCGACATCTTCGACGAGAACGCGATGGCCGAGGGCCAGGAATACTTCGATCTGGGCGACTATGAGCCAAGCCCGGACAACCGGCTTGCGGCCTACAGTGTGGATACCGTGGGACGGCGGCAGTACGGCATCCGGTTCCGCGACCTCGGCACCGGACACGACCTGCCTGACGTGATCACCAACACCAGCGGTGGTGGGGCCTGGGCCGATGACCGCACCTTTTTCTACACACGCAAGGACCGCACCCTGCGCAGCTACAAGGTGTTCCGACATGTCCTGGGCACCGATCCCAAGCAGGACGTGGAGGTATACCACGAGAAGGACCCGGCCTTCAGTTGCGAAGTGTACCGCAGCCGCAGCGACCGCTTCGTGATCATCACCACCGAGAGCACGCTGGCCAGCGAGCACTGGCTGCTGCCGGTGGACCGTCCGCTGGATGCCTTCACGCCGTTCCTGCCGCGCGAGGAGGAGCACGAGCACAGCGTCTTCCATGTGCCGGCGCACGATGGCACACCGGGCCATTGGTACATCCTCACCAACTGGGAGGCCAGGAACTTCCGGCTGATGCGCTGCGCGGAAGCGGACCACGCGCACAAGGATCGCTGGGCCGAGGTGATCCCCCACCGGGAGGAGGTGCTGCTGGAGGACGTGGACCTGTTCCGCGACCATCTGGTGGTGAGCGAACGCCGCGAGGGCCTCACCCACCTGCGGGTGCGCCGCCTGAGCACGGGCGCCGAGCACGAGATCGCCTTTCATGATCCGGCCTACGTCACCTACACGGGCACGAACCCGGAGTGGGACACCCATCTGCTGCGGTACGGCTACACGAGCCTGACCACGCCGAGCGGCGTGTACCAGCACGACATGAACGCCGGTACGGACACCCTGCTCAAGCAGCAGGAGGTGCTGGGCACCTTCCGCGCGGAGGATTACACCAGCGAACGCACCTGGGCCACCGCGTCGGACGGCACGCGCGTGCCGGTGAGCCTCGTGTACCACAACGGCACCGCGCGCAACGGCACCGCGCCCACGCTCCTATACGGTTACGGCAGCTACGGCATCAGCATGGAGCCCACCTTCAGCAGCGCCCGCCTCAGCTTGTTGGACCGGGGTTTCGTGTTCGCCATCGCCCATGTGCGCGGTGGCGAGGAGCTCGGCCGCGCCTGGTACGAGAACGGCCGCATGGAGCACAAGATGAACACCTTCACGGACTTCATCGCCTGCGCCGAGCATCTGGTGAAGGAACGTTACGCCGACCCCGCCCGCCTGTTCGCCATGGGCGGCAGTGCGGGAGGCCTGCTGATGGGCGTGGTGGTGAATCTCCGGCCCGACCTGTGGAAGGGCATCGTGGCCGAGGTGCCCTTCGTGGACGTCGTGACCACGATGCTCGATGACAGCATCCCGCTCACCACCGGTGAGTTCGACGAGTGGGGCGATCCCAAGGAGGAGGTGGCCTACCGGCGGATGCTCTCCTATTCACCCTACGACAATGTGAAGGATGCGGCCTACCCCGCCATGCTCGTCACCACCGGCTTCCACGACAGCCAAGTGCAATACTGGGAGCCCGCCAAGTGGGTGGCCCGTCTGCGCGACCATCAGCAGGGCGCTGCGCCGATCCTGCTGCACACCAACATGGACGCCGGCCATGGCGGGGCCAGCGGGCGCTTCGAGCGGCTGAAGGAAGTGGCCCTGGACTACGCGTTCGTCCTCTGGCAGGCCGTGCAAGCGGAAGCGAAGTGAGGACCGCCGTTCAGATGGCGATGCGCTCGGCGTGCACGATCTCCTCGGGCACCATGGGGATCACCGAAACGGGCTGCTGCGGGTCGCGCTGGAAGCGCTCGTAATCGCGCACGCTGGCGAAGAAGATGCGCTGCACACCGCCGCTGTCCACTTCCCACACCACGCCGAAGACCTCCTTTCCGGAGCGCAGCTTGAAGCGGCAGTGCTTGTGATACAGGGAGCGGATGTCAGGGCGTTCCATGGAATGGAAGGACACCCGAAAAGTAGCGGGATCGGCAGGCGGCACGGTGTGCGTTTTTTGAACAGGAGCGGCCCTCCTGTTGATAAAACGCCGGGCCGGCCGGTGCTAGTACTTGGCCGTCAAGCGCATGCGCCGATCAGCCCTGCTGCTTCGCCACTTTGATCTTCTTGCCCGGGGCCAGTTGCTTGGAGTTGAGCCCCTGGTTCAGCCGCTTGAGGTCCTCCACCGTCACCCCCGGATAGCGCTGCGCGATGCCCCAGAGCGTATCGCCCGGTTGCACGGTGTGGTAGATGTAGTCCTCCACCGAAGGCTTGCGCGGCGCTTCGGCCTGGGCCGGTGCGGCCGTGGTGGGGCGCTGTTCGGCGGTGGCCGTCACCCTGCGTTCGATCCGGAGCCGCTGCCCGGGCTTGATCCGGTCGCCGCGCAGGTCGTTCCAGGCTTTCAACTGCGCCACGGTGACCCCATTGCGCGAGGCGATCAGCCCCAGGGATTCGCCGCTCCGGACCACATGGGTGCGCACCACGAGCTCCTGTGGAGCGGCCGCGGCGGCCTGCGGCGCCACAGGCGTGGCCATGCCCGCGAGGTAGCGGTACCGCAGGCTGTCCTCCCGGTCGATGAAGGCGCCCACGATGTCGCGCGGCATGTACAGTGTCACCGGCTGGTCGGGGTCGGGCACGAAGCCCTGCTTGAACACCGGGTTGAGCTCGCGCAGCATCGTTTCGTCCGAACCGGTGAACCGCGCCAGGTCGGCCATGGTCAGCGGGTAGCATACCTGCACGGTGTCCACCTCGTAGGCGCAGAAGTTGGGCGCGATCGGATAGAGGTTGTGGTCGGCCGCGTGCTCGAAGATGTAGTTGACGGCAATGAAGGCCGGCACGTAGCCGCGTGTCTCGCGCGGCAGGTGGTCGTACACCTCCCAGTAGTCCATGCGGCCGCCGCTGCGACGGATGGCCTTGTTCACGTTGCCGGGCCCGCAGTTGTAAGCGGCCAGGGCCATCTCCCAATCGCCGAAGATGCGGTGGAGGTCCTTCAGGTAGCGGCAGGCGGCCTCGGTGCTCTTGTACACGTCGCTGCGTTCATCCACGTAGCTGTCCACGCGCAGGCCGTAGAGCTTGCCGGTGCCCACGATGAACTGCCAGAGGCCCACGGCGGCGGCGCTGCTGCGGGCGCCAGGATGCAGGGCGCTCTCCACCACGGCCAGGTACTTCAGTTCATGCGGCAGGCCGTGACGCTCCAACGCCTCCTCGAACACCGGGAAGTAGAGCTGGGCCAGGCCCAGCATGCGGCTCGTCTGCTCCCGCTTGCGCACCGCGTACAGATCGATGTATGACTGCACCACACTGTTGTACGTGAGGGCGAACGGAGTGCGGTGGTCCAGCACGGTAAGGCGCCTGCGCATCTCCTCGGGCGGGTAGCCGGGCACCGCGTGGGCGGGGAAGCCATGCAGGTTGAGGGCGGCGGTGTCGGCCGTGAAGCGGTCGTTCATCACCCAGGGCAGGTGGGCCAGGTCGTCCAAGCGCTGCAACACCGGGTCGTCCGCCGGCAGCGGAGGGGCATCCTCGGCCGGTTGGGCGGCGATCGCCAGGGGCAGGGCCGCGCACAGCAGCGCCGCCAAGCGCAGGGCGATGCCGGATCCCGTCGGGTGGCGAAGGACGTTCATCATCAAGCACAAAGTAAGGTTAGTACGCAGGGCCGGCCGGCTTGTTATCCGCGCCGGTCGTCCACGGTGCACTGTGGATGGCACAAGGACCGGGCCACTGATCCGCCTCAGGCCCTCTCCTTGCGCTCCTTCTCGCGCTTCTGCGGCTGCAGGGGGTTGGCGCCGACGGTCTTGAAGTGCTCGCGGGCGCGCAACACGTCCACGGCGAGCCATACCGCGTGGCGGAAGCTGCCTTCATCGGCCACGCCCTGGCCGGCGATGTCCAGCCCGGTGCCGTGGTCGGGGCTGGTGCGCACGATGGGCAGGCCGGCGGTGTAGTTGACCCCGTGGCCGAAGCTCAGCGCCTTGAAGGGCGCAAGCCCCTGATCGTGGTACATGGCCAGCACGCCATCGAAATGCCGGTACGCACCGCTGCCGAAGAAGCCGTCGGCAGCGTAGGGGCCCATGGCGGTGATGCCCTCGGCCACCAGCTGGCGCACGGCGGGCAGGATGCGCTCGCGGTCCTCGCTGCCCAGGGTGCCGCCATCGCCCGCGTGCGGGTTCAGGCCCAGCACGGCCAGGCGCGGGGTGGCGATGCCGAAGTCGCGCAGCAGGCTCTGGTGGAAGAGGCGGGCCTTGGTGAGGATGCGGTCGGTGGTGATGGCCGCGGCCACATCCTTCAGCGGGATGTGGCCGGTGACGGTGCCCACGCGCAGGCCGTCGGCCACCAGCACCATCAGCACCTGGTCCACCCCGGCCACATGGGCCAGGAACTCGGTGTGTCCGGGATAGGCGAAGCCGGCGGCCTCCATGCTGTGCTTGTCGATGGGCGCGGTGACCAGCACGTCCACCTTCCCGGCGGCCAGGTCCTGTGTGGCGGCCTCCAGGCTGCGGATGGCGTAGGTGGCGAGCGGTCCGCTGGGGCGGCCCAGCTCCAGCGGGAGCTCATCGTCCCACAGGTTCACCAGGTTCAGCTTGCGGGGCAGCGCGTCGGACGCATCGTTCACGCGGTGGAACTGCACCTCCTCCAGACCGAGCTGTTTGCGGTGCAGGCTCACGGCCTTGGCCGAAGCATAGAGCACGGGTGTCAGTTCCTGCAGCATGCGGGCATCCTCGAAGGTCTTCAGCACCACTTCGATGCCGATGCCCTGCAGGTCGCCACAGCTGATGCCCACGCGGACGGGGCGGCGTTCGGTGCTCATGCCTTGGCGCGGCGTTGGAGGAAGTCCACCAGCAGGCGCACGCCCGTGCCGGTGCCGCCCTTGGGGCGGTAGCCATCGCGACGGGTGAGGAAGGCCGGGCCGGCGATGTCCAGGTGGATGAAGGGCCGCGTGGTGAAGCGCGCCAGGAACTTCCCGGCGGTGATCATGCCCGCGCTATCGCTGCCCAGGTTCTTCATGTCCGCGATGTCGCTGTCCAGCTCGCGGTCGTACTCCTTCCAGAACGGGAAGTGGGCGATGCGCTCGTGCACATGGTCCCCGGCCGCCTTCAGACGGTCGAAGGTGCGGTCGTCGGCGGTGCCCATGGCCACGATGCCCTGGGTGCCGATGGCGCGTGCGGCGGCCCCGGTGAGGGTGGCCACCGTGACGATGGTCTCGGCCTCGTAGCGTTCGGCATAGCTCAGCGCATCGGCCAGCAGCATGCGGCCCTCGGCGTCGCTGTTCATCACCTCCACGGTGAGGCCGCTGTGCATGCGCACCACGTCGCCGGGGGCGAAGGCGTTGCCGCCGGGCCGGTTGTCGGTGGCGGGCACCAGGGCCACCACGTGCACGGGCAGCTCCAGCAGGGCGGCCGCAGCGATGGCGCCGGCCACGCACGCTCCGCCCGCCATGTCGCACTTCATGTAATCCATGCTGTTGGGCGTGGGCTTCAGGCTGAGGCCGCCGGTGTCGTACACCACCCCCTTGCCCACGAGCACGATGGGCTTGGTGTTCACGGCTTTCTTCGGCTTGTGCTCCAGGATGCTGAAGGTGGGCGGGTCCACGCTGCCCTTGTTGACGGCGAGCAGGCCGCCCATGCCGAGGGCCTCGATCTGGGCCTTGTCCAGCACCTGGAACTTCACCTGCGCATTGCGGCTGAGGGTGCGCAGTTCGCTGGCGAGCTGCACGGCGTTCAGCGAGCTTGCGGGTTCGTTCACCAGATCGCGCACGGTGCACACGGTGGCCACCAGGTCGTTGAGGCGCTCCACGGCCCGGCGGTCGACGTGCGGGTGCACCAGGCGGATGCGCTCGGGACCAACGGGGGCTTTGCCGGTCTTGAACTTGCGGAAGCTGTAGGCGCCCAGGGCCAGCCCTTCGGCCAGGGCCAGCAGAAGCTCCACATCCTCGTGGAGCCCCAGCAGCTGGGCCTCGGTCCGTTTGGCGGCGGCCAGCCGCTCGGCCATCAGGGCCCCGGCGCGGCGGGCGTTCTCCAGCACTTCAGCGCGCGCGGCCTTGGCCGGGTTGTGGGCCAGCACCAGGCGGCCGCCGATGTCCAGGGCGGCCAGGCCGTCCTCATTGGCGAGCTGCTCACCGAGGTAGTGCTGGTCGATGCGCTCCAGCGCCAGCTCGCGCAGGCGTGTCTTGCCGGCCACCAGCGCCAGCGTGTCGGCGCCGGCGGTGGGTTTGGTGGCCTTCTCGAAGGTGATCATGGGCGGGGGATGACCGCACAACGGCGGTGCGGCCAAAGATAGCCGACGCCCTTCCGGCACACCCGGCCGCGCACCAAGCGCCGCCCTTGCACGTTCCATTCCCACCGGCCGTCGCTCTGCACGCGCGCGCGGCCCGGAAATGGCGACCTTTGACCGACGATGCCCCGCCTGCGTCCGTTCCTCCTCCTCTTCGCCCTGCTCACAGCACTGGGCGCCCGGGCCACGCACAACAGGGCGGGGGAGATCGTGTACTGCGTGGACCCGGACAACCCGCTGCGCTACTTCGTGCAGATCATCACGCACTCCAAGACGAGCGCACCCGCCGACCGGCCCGAGCTGGAGATCAACTGGGGCGATGGCAGCAGCGACACGCTTCCGCGCATCTCCATCACCGCCATTATCGGGGCGGACGCCCAACGCAACGTATATGAGGGGGTCCACGTGTACAACGGACCGGGCCAGTACATCCTGAGCTTCGAGGACCCCAACCGCAACGAGGGGGTGCTCAACATCCCCAACTCGGTGAACCAGACTTTCTGTGTGAAGTCGATGCTCACCATCGGTCCGCTCACCGGGGGCAACTGCAGCGTGAACTTCCTGAACAGCCCCCTGCAGGACGCCTGCCTCAACACGCTGTGGGCGCACAATTCGGTGGCCTTCGACGCCGATGGCGACAGCCTGAGCTACGAGCTGTTGGTATGCGCCGGACTGGGTTGCGATCCCATCCCGGGCTACGAGTACCCGCAGGAGGTATCGCCCGCTCCGGACATCTTCCAGATCGATGGCTTGAACGGCACCCTGTTCTGGGATGCGCCGCAGATCACCGGGGAGTACAACATCGCCTTCCGGGTGCGGGAGTGGCGCAAGGTGAGCGGCATCTATTACGAGGTGGGCTGGGTGGTGCGCGACATGCAGGTCACCGTGGGCCCCTGCAGCAACCAGCCGCCGGTGGTGGAGCCCGTGCCCGACACCTGCGTGGTGGCCGGCACCGTGCTCACCGTCAACGTGCAGGCCAGCGACCCCGATGCCGCGCAGAACGTGACGCTTTCGGCCCTGGGCGGCCCCATGGTGCTGCAGCAGAGCCCCGCCACCTTCCTGGCCGGCGCACCGGACAATCCCGTGAGCGGCGTGTTCTCCTGGAGCACGGTGTGCGCCCACGTGCGGCTGCAGCCCTACCAGGTGGTGTTCCGCGCCAGCGACAACGGCAGCCCGGTGGTGCTGGAGGACTATGAGCCGATGAACATCACCGTGGTGGCGCCCGAGCCCGAGAACCCCACCGCCACGCCGGTGGTGGACGCCATCCAGGTGGGCTGGGATGCCAGCGTGTGCACCAACGCCGAAGGCTACCGCATCTACCGAAGGGTGGGCCCCTTCCCCTTCACCCCGGCGCATTGTGAGACCGGCGTGCCGGCCTACACCGGCTATCAGTTCATCGGCAGCGTGGCCGGCAGCGGCACCACCAGCTTCGTGGACGACCAGGTGCTCTTCGGCGTGCAGTACTGCTACCGCATCACCGCGTTCTTCAGCGACGGCGCCGAGAGCTACAGCAGCGAGGAGGTCTGCGCCTTCCTGGAGCGCACCGTGCCGCTGATCACCAAGGTGAGCGTGGGCATCACCGACGGCACCACCGGACAGGACACCGTGCAGTGGACCAACGCGCTCGACCTGGACACCGTCGCCAACCCGGGACCGTATCAGTTCCAGCTCTATCGGGGCGATGGCTTCGGAGCGGCCAGCACGCTGGTGCACACCAGTGCACTGCACCCCTTCCTTCTGCACCCGGACACGGCGTTCGTGGACAACGGGCTCAACACGGCAGGTCAGCCCCACACCTACCGGGTGGAGCTGTTCGGCTCGGGCGGCACGGTGCGCATCGGCAGCAGCGACCCCGCATCCAGCGTGTTCCTGAGCCTGGCGCCGGATGATGAGCGCATCGACCTGAGCTGGCAGGCCAACGTGCCGTGGACGAACGCGAGCCATGCGGTGGACCGCTTCGACGGCACCCAATGGGTGCAGATCGCCACCACCACCGAACCGCTGTACACGGACACCGGCCTGGTGAACGGGCAGACCTACTGCTACCGCGTGCGCACCATCGGTGCGTACGGCGACCCGTCCGTCATCGCGCCGCTGATCAACTTCAGCCAGGAGGCCTGCGCCGAGCCGCTGGACCTGACGCCGCCCTGCGCCCCCACGCTCACGCTCGACAGCGACTGCGAGGCCCTGCTCAACAACCTGGCCTGGAACAACCCCAACAACAGCTGCGCGGACGACACGTGGTCGTACACCATCTGGTTCACCGACTCGCTCGGCGGCACCCTGGTGCCCATCGCCACCCTCTTCGGCGCCACGGACACCACCTTCACCCACGTGAACGGCAACAGCGTGGCGGGTTGCTATGCGGTGACGGCCACCGACAGCGTGGGCAATGAGAGCCTGTTGAGCGACACCCTGTGCGCGGACAACTGCCCGCTGTACACACTGCCCAACGTGTACACCCCCAACGGCGACCGCACGAACGACTTCTTCGTGCCCTTCCCTTACCGTGGGGTGGAGCGGATCGACCTCCAGGTGTTCAACCGCTGGGGCAATGTGGTCTTCACCACCGAGGATCCGGCCATCGGCTGGGACGGCACCAATCAGAACAGCGGGGAGACCTGTCCCGACGGGGTGTACTTCTACATCTGCACGGTCACCTTCGCGCGGCTCAGCGGGCCCGAGCAGATCCAGTTGAACGGGTACGTGCACATCCTGCGCGGGCAGGGCAGCGGCAACGTGAACTGATGTTCACCGGCATCGTGGAGGAGGTGGGGCGTGTGCTGGCCGTGCGGCCCGAGGGCGGCAACCTGCATCTCGACATCGCCGCGCGCATGGCGCCCGAGCTACGAGTGGACCAGAGCGTGGCCCACAATGGCGTCTGCCTCACCGTGGTGGCGCTCGCGGGCGATCGGTACACGGTGACCGCCGTGCAGGAGACCCTGGCGCGCACCACCCTAGGCACTCTGCGGCCCGGCGATGGCGTGGACCTGGAGCGCAGCATGCGCCTCGGCGACCGGATCGACGGCCACTTGGTGCAAGGCCATGTGGACGCGGTGACGACCTGTCTCGAGGTGCACGAGGAGGACGGCAGCTGGCGCTTCACCTTCGCGCTGGACCCTGCACACCGCCGGTTGGTGGTGGCCAAGGGCAGCATCTGCCTCAACGGGGTCAGCCTCACGGTGGCCGCCTTGCACGAGGACCGGTTCGCGGTGGCCGTCATCCCCTACACCTACCACCACACGGTGTTCCACACCCTGCGGCCGGGCGACAGGGTGAACGTGGAGTTCGATGTGCTGGGCAAGTACGTGGAGCGCATGTTGGCCGGGCGGATGACGGTGTGACCCCGATCCCTGAACGAAGCCCGCGGATCTCGGATGCGGGCAGCGAGGTTGTGGATCCTTTTGCAGAGGGTTTGCCGGCCTGCTGTGCCGAGGATCCCAATGACCGAAGGATCGGACGGTGTGCAGCCCGCCGGTACGCCGGCGCACCCTGATCACCGCGCGCTTGCGCTGGGCGTCACGCACCAAGGACACCACGGCGGTGACCTACGGCCTTGGCCTGCTCCAGGGGTTCGGTGAGGCGGACCCGCTGATCCGTTCGGCCGCCGAACGGATGCTGGCACAAGCCTACGGCACACGGGGCTTCTTCCGCGAAGCGGACAGCCTGTTGGTGCTGGCGATCGCCGATGCCGAACGGATCGGTGACAGCACGGCCATCGCCGTCGCCCGCGGTGATCGGCGGCAGGCGCTGGAGCACTACGAGCGTGCCGGGTCCATCGATGAGGCGCTGGGCCTGCAGGAGAACAACCCCTACGTGCTTGACCGGAAGAGGCGTATGCTGAAGGATCCGGGGCGGTTGCCGGAGGCGTTGACCACCGGACGCTTCGACTTCACCGTGGAGGTGGATCCAGCGCTCGATACCGCTCGGGTGACCGTGCCCCCGCTGGTGGTGCAGCCGCTGCTGGAGAACGCCATCGAGCAGGGGGGGACCGCTGGAGGGCGGAGGGCGCATCACGCTCGGGGCCGGCCTCCGCGACGGCTCCCTGGTGCTGAGCGTGGAGGACAACGGGATGGGTCGCCAGGCGCCACCAGTGGCCGACCGCCGACCACGCGAAGAGCTCGCTGAGCACGGGCATCATCCGCGAGCAGCTGAAGTTGCTGCGCGAACGCACGGGCCGCAGGGCCGAGCTGCGCACCATCGACCTGCCGCAGGGCACGTGGGTTTAGGTGCTGCTTCCGGTGTGAACGCCGGGGGCGCATCGGAGACCGCCGCCTTCCAGATGACCTGGTGAAGCGCACCATCGTGGAGCAGGCGCCAGGGGGCGATATGTGCACCAGCGATGATCACGTGAAAAACCACTTTGCCTACAGCCTCTTCGTCGGTGCACGCGATGCCGTGGGCAAGCGCTTCGGCCTGTGGACGGAGCTGGCCTACGGCAACGCCTGGTGGAACTTCGGTGCAAGCCTCACGCTCTGATCGACCGGTGGTGCGGCCACCCGGATCGCGAGAGCGGAAGTGGATGCCGCATTCCGTGTGTCATCCGCCGAATACACCGTAGGCTCCACCGCCTTGTGGCCTTCGCTCGCCGGATCCCTGTTCCGGATGGTCCCGGATCCTGGGCATGGAACACGAAAAAAACTCCGTGGAACACGCTTTATTCAACGAACATGGATAGTTTTCCAGCGATGAACCCCACCGCCTACGTCGTGGAGGATGAGCCGCAGGCCCGCGAGCTGATCCGCGCGCTGTTGACGAAGCGGCATCTGCGCATCAAGCTGGTGGGGGAGGCGGGTGATGTGCATACCGCCGCGGATGCGATCCGCGCCGCGGCACCGCAGGTGCTCTTCCTGGACGTGGACCTCGGCGGACCGGACGGGGTCGACCTCCTGCGTCGCATCGCGCCGGTGGACGATCTGCTGTACCGCACCGGCGACAACAGCCACACGCTGGTGCACCGGCGCGGCGAGGCGCGTCCGCTGGTGGTGAGCCGCGGCATCGTGGCCTTCGACGAGGCGCCGCGCGACCAGGGCTTCGTGCGCATCCACCAGCGGCACCTGGTGAACCGCAAGCACATCCGGCGCTACATCAAGGGCGAGGGCGGCGAGGTGATCATGAGCGATGGCGCCAGCCTGCCCGTGAGCCGCCGCCAGAAGGCCGACCCGATGGAGGCCCTGGAGCGGCTTTGACCCGAATTCTCGATCAACCCCACCACGCTCACGATCTTCCATCCGGCCCCGACCGGCAGCCCTCACCTTCGATCCACGATCAACACACGAACCCATGAGAACATTCTTCCTTCTGGCCCTTGCGCTCGTTACCAGCATGATGGCGAACGCCCAAGGCGTGATCACGCGCCAGTTGAACGGGCAGTCCTTCTTCTATTACGCTGGTGAACTGCAGCAGGTCTTCGATGATGCGGAGACCTCCATCGGCCAGGACACCATCATCCTTGCCGGTGGGCAGTACGTCACCAGCACCGACCTCTTCATCCGCACCCCGGTCGTGCTTGTGGGCAGCGGCTTGTTGACCGATAGCGTAACGGCCTATGGTGGGACCACCACCATTTCCGGAAGCGGATTCCGATACTTCAGCATCATGGAGGATGCGGACGGAACCGAGCTTCACGGGATCGCCTTCGTGGGCAGCATCGCCGTAAGGCTTGGCACGAGCGTTCCCACCTCGGACGCGGACGACGTGTTCATCTCGCGCTGCGAGATCACCTCCTTGACCATCGGGTCCGGTTCTTTCGGCTCTTTGGCCAACAACGCCTTGGTGGAGCAGTGCATCATCACCAACCTGGACTTGAATGAATGCACCGACCCCACGATCCGCAATTGTGTGATCGGCAGCATGGGTGGGGGGATATCGACCACCAACGCGCAGATCGAACAATGCATGTTCTTCAACTTCGCACTGAACAGCAACGTTGGCAACGAGTACACCAACTGCATCTTCATCCGCAACCAGTCCAGTGCGTTCGCGACCAACGAAACGGACGCCATCTACCGCAACAATCTCTTCGTGGGCCAAAGCGGGTTCTCATTCACCATTGGAGGGGTGAACGCCACGGACGCCGGTGGCAATGTGGTCGACAGCCCGATCAACACCGTGAACGGGGCCTTCCCCCAGTTGACCTCCACCAGCTACACCACGTTCGCCCACGGGGACGACTACACCCCGGCCGCACAGTGGTTGACCGCAGGCCTGGGCGGTACCCAGGTCGGGATCTACGGTGGTGCACGGCCGTGGAAGAACGGTCTACTGCCCTTCAACCCGCACTGGATCGAGCTGATCGCCCCGAGCACCACGGTGAACGGCACCTTGCAGGGGGTCCAGATCAAGGCCAGCGCACAACAGCCCTGAGCCATGGGACGCGCGCTTCTGTTCGTGTTGCTGTTGGTCCCGATAGGGGCCATCGCACAGGTGCCGGACCTCTCCGGGTATGAGTATTGGTACGATCAGGCGGATGCGGACAACGAACGGGTGTTCGTGCCCTTCACCTCGCCCGGCCAGACCGTGAGCTTGAGCAGTGAACAACTGGCCGCGGCGGGGCTTGGCGTCGGCCAGCATCGCCTGCACATCCGCCTGCGCGATCAGGCGGGCCGCTGGAGCAGCACCTTGTTCCGCTCTTTCCTGATCCATCCGTCCGGCCCCTTCCAGGTGATCTCCGGCGAGTACTGGTTCGACCAGGACGATGTGAACCGCCAGCCGTTCGCCCTGACCCCCGGGGGCAGTGTGTCCATCACCCTGAACACACCTGCAGCTGGACTTACGGTGGGCCAACACCGCGTCCATTACCGCTTGCGGGATGACCAGGGGGCGTGGAGCAGCGTGCTGGCGCGAAAGTTCCTGTTGACCGCCGAAGGTCCACATGAACTGGTGCTCCTGCGGTACTGGAGCGAACCCGTTCCACAGAGCCCCGGCGATCTGACGGAAGTGCCCATCACTCCCGCCGTGCAGGTGCTGGACATCATCGACGACGTGCTCTTCTGCAACTGGAGCAGCACGGGGCAGACCGATGTGTACTTCCAGCTGCAGGACAACCTCGGGCAGTGGAGCTCGGTGATCACGCGCGGCATCGACGTGGATGCGGTAAGTGCGCCGCCTGCGGCGACCGCAGTGTCGGGCCCGGCCGTCGTGCTGGACAACAGCGCGCAGACCTACACGGCCGCCACGGTACCCGGCGCCTCGTACTATGTGTGGACCCTGCCGACAGGATGGTCGGGGACCAGCACCGGCAATTCGATCAATGTGACGACGGGCGCGCCTGGCGAGGATGGATGGGTGGTCGTGACCGCCGGCAACGGATGCGGCCTTGGAGATCCGGACAGCCTGTTCGTGACGATCACCGGTACGGGCATGGCGACTGAAGGAACGACAGGCATCTTGCTTTTCCCGAACCCCACCACCGGCCTGGTGACCATCGCACTGCCGGATGTGGCGGGCGTGGAGGGCCTGATGGTCGTGAGCAGCACCGGCCAGCGCATCTACGAGACGGGCAAGATCACAACGGACCGCCACACGTTGGACCTGAGCGCGGAGGCCGGTGGACTGTACACCGTGATCTTGACAAGGGGAACACAACACACCAAGCTGCACGTGATGGTGCAGCGGTGATAGGGGACCCGCCGGATAAGCTCCGCATGACCCGCCTTCTACCGCCTCTGCTCTTCGCCGCCGCGCTGGCCTGCCTCTTCCTGGGCTTCGCCGAACTGCGCACGGCCGAAGGCCCTGCCGGGCGGCAGAGCGGCTGGGACCGCCTGCTGGGCCGGGTGCCCGACCTGAGCGCATGGGCCACCGGAGAGGAGGTGGACGAAGCGGAGGTGGACGGCGCTCCGGAGGTCGTGCCCCCGTCCGAAGCGAACGAAAGCCCCGCCGACCGGGCCCGGCGCCTGTTGCGCGAGCAGCGGTCCGGGGCTTCACAAGACCCGGTCCAGGCCTCTTCGGACGTGTTGGATGTGGAGCCGGGGGTTCCGATGGACCCGTGGACGGGCGTGGCGATGCTGTGCGCGCTGCTCGGCCTGGCGGGTTTGGCACTTCGTGCGACCTGGGTGCCGGTGGCCTTCTCGGCACTGGGCATCGTGGGGGCCGGTGCGCTGGCGATCGGCCATTGGCAATGGGCCACGCAGCTGGCGGAGCAAGGGCTGCCCGCGTTGCGCATCGACGCCGGGGTGGTGGAAGCCCTGCCGGCCACCGGCCTATGGGCCGCCGTGGGCTTCCTGGTGGTCGCCGCCATCGCCGGTCTTGTGCCCCTGCTGCTGCACGAACGTCCGTCCTCCACCTCACCGGTGACCCGCGGACGATCGGGCCCGCCGCCAACGGCCCCACCAGCACGTCCCGCTCCGCACGCCGCACCTGCCGCCCGTACGCTGCCCGATCCGCCGAAGGTCCCTGCGTCCTCCGCACCTCTGCGTGAGGCCAGCGCTTCTTCTGCGAGCGGCAGCGAGCCGCTACGCACTGCTGCTCGTCCGGGTGTCCCACCTTCGGGAGAAGGGCCACCCCCTGCGTCCTCTGCACCTCTGCGTGAGACCGGTGTTCCCTCCGCGAACCCCGGCGTGCCCCCGCCGCCCCCCGACCGCCCCACTGTCCCCTCTTCGGAAGAAGCCCCTCGCCCTGCGTCCTCCGCGCCGCTGCGTGAGGCCCGGCCCGAAACCTCTTCTCCTGCCACTGCCCCCAATCCGCCTCGCATGGATCCTCAGCACGCCCCCCACAGCACACCGCCACCGGCCGCCGCCACGCCGCTGGACCTCTTCACCGGCTTCGCCCGGCCCTACTTCGCGCTCATCGATGGCGGCGCGTTGTTCCGCAAGCCCTTCCGCATCCTGTACATGGTGCTGGCCGCCCTCAACCTGTTGAGCATTCTCGGGGTGTTGGCGGTGATGTTCAAGGGGGGCGTGGGTGGCATCCTCATCGGCCTGTTCGGCATCTTCGGGCTGTGGATCGGCTTCCAGCTGTGGTGGGACCGCAAGGACCGCATCAACCAGTATGTGAACCAGGGGTCGGAATTCGTGGCGCTGCCGGTGTTCGCGCATTTCTTCCAGACCTGTGGGGAGTGGTTCGGCACCCTGATGGCCATCGTGGGCACGGGCGCTTCGTTGGTGATGGCGCTTCTGGGCCGAAGCGGTGGGCATGGCCGCAGCCCCCTGGACATGTTCACGGCCATGGCGGGTGATGCGCCTTTGGTGGGGTTGATCGCCAGCCCGCTGCTCGGCTTCCTGATCATCATTCTCACCCGCGCCATCGCCGAGCAGATCCGGGCGCTGGTGGCCGTGGCCAACAACACCAAGGCCATCGAGGTGAACACCCGCAAGGGCTGAGCCGCCGCTTTCCCGATCCGGCCGCCGCCTTCGCAGCGGCGCATGCCGAGGATGTCCATGGGTCGGTGCTTTGGGGCATCAACACGAACGCCATGAACCCCAAGCCCCTCCTCGCCAGCCTGCTGATGACCACCGGCTTCTCTGCCGCCGCCCAGGTGATCCTGGCCCCGCTGCCCACCCACGCACCCCAGGGCCTGGCCACCCAACTACAGGCCGCGCTGACCCCGGCGCTCGCGTCCATGACGCCCTGCACGGTGCGGGTGGCGGAGGTCGCTGAAGGCCGCCACGGCAGCGGCGCCGCGCTGGTGATGGGCCAGGCCCCGGCCCTCTGGCTGGTGCTCGCGGTAGAGCGGACGGATGCCCTGGGACAAGTGCGGCGCACCGAACTGCACATGCAGGGCAGGGATACCGCGGACCTGATGGAGGCGCTGGCCGACCGGATGGAGGCCACCTTCGGGACCTTGGCCCCAGTCCCGCCGGATGTCGAAGAACCCGTTCAGGCCCGCCGCGCACATTGACACACGGTGAACTGTGGATCAAGTCCTGCGGAACTCTCGTTCGATGTGGAATGATCCCGCGAACTTTGACCGGATGTGTCGTTCCATATTGCCTCGCATACTCCTGATTTTCGTGCTGCTCCTGGTCGGTGCGGCGCGGGAGGTGATGGCGCAGTGCACCGTGACGATCAACAATCCGGTCGCTTCACCTTGCCTGGGCGACACGCTTGCCCTTTCGGCAACGGCGAACGGCCAGAACGGACCGTTCATCTTCGCCTGGACCGTCACGGCTGGGTCCGGTGTGTTCTCCTCGACGAACACGTCCAACACGCTCTTCAGTCCCTCGACATCCGGAACGGTGACCGTGCAGGTGACCGTGACGGACACCAACGGAACGGTCTGCGCCACGGACCTTCACAGTTGGAGCGTGACGAATGCCTCGGTGGCGTCGCTGACCTGCACGAACGCACCATCGGTGACCTTCGATGGCCTGACGACGTTCAGGAACTGCACGCCACAGAACCAGTTCCTGTTCAATTTCCAGGAGAACGGGTCCATCCTGGGCAACGCGCAGGTGACGATCGACTGGGGCGATGCGAGCCCGGTGTTCACCTCGACCGGGGCTTGGCCGCCGCAGGGGCACCTGTATTCGCCGCCGGGCCTGTACACCATCACCTACACGGTGGATGATGGTGTGTGCGAGGACACGCAGTTCTACAACGTCTTTCTGGGCGTGAATCCTGGCGCCCAGTTCGGCCGGCCGAACAATGCTCCGGTCTGTGACGGGGCCACGGTGGACTTTCTGATCACGCCGGACGCCACGAACGTGCCGGGCACCACGTACACGGTGTACTATGGTGATGGGTCGAGCGCGGTGTTCACCCACCCGCCACCCGCTACGGTGAGCCACACGTACACCGCCAGTTCGTGCACGGGCGGGTCATATACGGTGACCTGTGGCGGTAGTCAGTTCCCGGTGGTGCCCGCGGCGAACACCTTCACGGCCTGCTTGTGCGTGGAGAACCCCTGCGGCGGTTTTCCTCCGACGGCGCCGAACATCATCGTGCACGAGGCGGCGAACGCCGGCTTCAATGCGCCGACGACGGCCTGCACCACGGCCGGGGTGGCCTTCAGCAGCACAAGCACCGGCGGGGTGATCGGCGCTCCGTGTGGCACGCCCTACCACACCTGGTCGATCAGCGGTCCTGGTGCCTACAACCTGCAGGCGGGGAGCCTGGGGCCCTTCGGATCGACCGGCCTCACCGTGCAGTTCCCTGTGCCTGGGGTGTACACCGTTTCCTTGACCGCCGAGGGGGAGATCTGCCCGGCGGACACGTATGATCAGCAGATCTGCATCGAACCGCCCCTGGTGCCCACCTTCGATACCACGCAGGTGGGGCTGTGCGATCCGGTGACGGTGGCCTTGCAGAACACCACGGACCTGACGGACAACTGCAGTGTGCAGTGGGACTGGGTGGTGAGCGGTTCGGGCTTTTGCGGGGCCGCGGCCGCCTGGCAATGGACCAACGGCAACGCCACGAGCGCATCGCCGAGCATCCAGTTCACCGCGCCGGGCACCTACACCATCCGGCTGCGGGCATTGAACAGTTGCGGCTGGCAGCAGAGCGCACCGGTCTCCGTCACCGTGTTCGATGACCCGCAGATCCAGATGGGTGCGGCGCTCTCGCTCTGTGAAGGCGACGGGGCCAACCCCATAGCCACCTACACCACCTGCGGCACACCGATCACCAGCTACCTGTGGAACATGCCGTCGGCCACGCCATCGAGCTCCAACCTGCCGCTCCCCGGTCCAGTGACGATCAACTCAAGTGGAACGATCTCCGTCACCGTGACGAGCGTGTGTGGATCGGTGACGGCTAGCAACCCGGTCGTCGCTAACCCGGACCCACCGGCGAGCACGGTACCGCCCGGGCCGATCTCCATCTGCCAGGGACAGCCGCTCACCCTCGGCGCCACGAACGTGCCTGGTGCCACCTTCGTGTGGACCTCTCCCTTGGGCGTCACCTATGCCATGGATACGGTGGTGATCCCGGCCGCAGGACCGGCAGAGGACGGGCTGTGGACCGTGGTCGCGTTCCTGGGCGTGTGCGAGGGGCCGCCCGCCACAGTCGACGTGAGCATCATCCTGGCACCCGTGCTCGGCGTGGTGGCGAACCCATCGTCGATCTGCGTGGGTGACAGCAGCACGTTGGTCGCGGTGAACGCCACCAGCTACGCGTGGACCATCGGCACCACGCCCGTGGGTACGGGCAGCACCTTGGTGGTGGCGCCGACAAGCACCACCACGTACACCGTGGAAGGCGATGTGGGTGGCTGTCCCGGAACGGATGACATCACCGTCACCGTGAACCCGCTGCCTGTCGTGAACGCTGGTCCGGACCTGAGCCTCTGCGACCAGCCCATCCCCGAACTGCTGCAACCGGTGACCGCTGGCGGTACATGGGGCGCACCCGTGGTGGGCGGCCAATACACGCCCAACGGGCAGGGCGTGTTCGAGGTGGCTTACGACTACACGGATGCCAACGGCTGCTTCAACAGCGACACCATCACCATCACCGTCGGTCCGCCCCCCGCGCCGGTCACCGCCGGTCCGGACACGCTGATCTGCATCAACAGCGGCACCGTGCAACTGGTGGCCGACCAACCTGGCGGAACATGGAGCAACAGCGTGTGGGTGAACGGTGCGGGCGAGTTCACCCCGGGAGCGGTGTCCACGGAACTTGTGGTGTACACAGTGGGCGCCGGTACCTGTGCGGTGGACGATACGGTGCAGGTGCAGGTGGTGCCGGGCGCCACGGTGGAAGCGGGGCCGAACGACCAGCTGTGCGCGAACGACCCGGCGCTGCAGCTCGTGCCGAATCCACTGGGCGGCACCTGGAGCGGCAACGGCGTCAGCATCACCGGCCTCTTCGACCCCGCGCAGGCCGTGATCGGGCCCAACGTGCTCACCTACACCTACCCGGACCCGAACGGCTGCATCGTGGTCGACCAGCTCACCGTTCAGGTGGACCCGCTGCCTGTGCTCACCGTCACGAGCGACACCACCTTCTGCGTGTCGACCATTTCGCAGCAGATCATGCATTCCCCGACAGGCGGTACGTGGAGCGGTCCCAACGTGGATCCCGTGAGCGGCCAATACACGCCGGTGGCCACTACACCGATCGGTTCGCCGGACGTGCTGGTGTACACCTACACCGACGGCAATGGCTGCACGAACACCGCCTCCGTGCAGGTGACGGTGATCGACCCGCCCTTCGTGGCCTTCGCGGGCAACGACACGGCGGCCTGCGTCGGCAATGCACCCTTCCCGCTGGTGGGTGACGGGTTGGGCGGCGACTGGAGCGGTTCGTTCGTGCTGCCGGGCTACGCCTTCGATCCGTCCGTGGTGGGCACCTGGACGCTCACCTACACCGTCGGCACCGCCTCGTGTGAAACGCAGGACCAGGTGGACATCACCGTGGACCCGCTGCCGCCCAGCTTCGCTGGCGCACCGCTCACCGTGTGCGTGTACGATGCCGTGCAGACGCTGCAAGGCACGCCCGCCGGAGGCGTGTGGGACCGGCCGAACACCTTCGATCCGGACACGATGCAGCTTGGGCCCACCACCTTCTGCTACACCTACACCGACCCGATCACCGAGTGCGACAGCACGCACTGCACCACCGTCACCGTGGAGCCCATTCCCGTGGCGGACTTCAGCCTGCCCGACAGCGCGTGTGTGAACACGCCGGTGAACTTCACCAACATCACCGCCTGCGGCTGCACCTGGACCTGGGACTTCGGCGACCTCAGCCTACCCAGCACGCAGCAGGACCCGCAGCACACGTATGGGGCCACCGGCACGTACACCGTGCAGCTGGTTGCCACCTCCGGCGCCGGATGCATCGACACCATCACGCACGCCCTGGTGATCACCGAGGCGCCCACCGCGCAGCTCACCTGGAGCGTGGCCGACAGCTGCGGGGACGGCCTGGTGCAGGTGACCAACGACCTGGTGATGGCCAACACCACGCACACCTGGTGGGTGAACGGAACGGTCGTGAGCAACGCGGTGCAGCCGGGCTCCTTCGCCCTGCAGGGCCCTGTGCTGGCCGACACGCTGTACACCCTGGTGTATGAACAGGCCAACTTCTGCGGCGCGGACCGTGATACCCTGCTGGTGTGGTTGCATCCGCTACCCGTGGCCTCCTTCGGCACCGACCAGCTGATCTATTGCCTGGCGGACACGGTCTACATCGGCAACGACAGCTACGGCCTGGTGGACTCGGTCTTCTGGCAGCTCGGCGACGGCACCGTCAGCACCAACGGCTCGCCCACCTGGTTCCACCAGTACGTGCAGGACAGCACCTGGACGATCACCCTGGAGGTGTACAACGAATGCGGTGCGGACACCGCGAGCTGGAGCGTGACCGTGCTGCCCAACCAGGTGACGGCCTTCTTCAGCACCGACACGGTGATCGGCTGTGCGCCACTCACCAGCACCTTCACCAACTTCAGCGTGGGCGACACGGCGAGCATCTGGTACTTCGGCGACTCGTTGAACACCACGAGCATCAGCACGAACACCGGCTTCACTTACACCGACCCCGGCACCTACACCGTGCAGCTGGTGGCCCTGGGTTGCGGGGTGGATACGGCCACGCAGGTGATCGAGGTGCTGGCCCTGCCGGTGGTGGACGCGCTGAGCGACCCCACCGTGTGCCTGGGCGATGCGGTGAGCTTCAGCGCGAGCGGCGCGGGCCTTGTGGGCCTGCTGTGGTCCTTCGGTGATGGCGACTTCGACTCGATCCCCAACCCCACGCACACGTACGCCAACGCCGGCACGTACGACGTGATCCTCACGGTGGTGAGCAACATCACGCTGTGCCCCTCGGCGGACACGATCCAGGTGGAGGTGGTGGAGGCGCCGGTGCTTTCCCTGAGCGCCGCGGACACGGTGTTCTGCGTGCCCTTCGACCTGGCGTTGAGCGCCGCCGGCACCACGGGCAGCAACCTCGCCTACGTGTGGACCCTGAACGGCGACACCGTGTCATACAGCCCCAGCCCGCTACCGCAGCCGATCCCCGCGCCGGGCAGCTACGTGCTGGCGCTCACCGTGGAGGACCTGCTCACCGGCTGCAGCGACAGCGCCAGCTTCACCGTGGTGGGCTTGGAGACGCCGGTGAGCGGCCTGCTGCTGGACCCCTACGACCCCTGCGGCGACCCCGCGCAACTGGTGGCCACCAGCACCGCCACACCGCCGCAGGCCACGCTCGCCTGGAACATCAACGGGCAGCTCGTGGGGCAGGGGCCCGTGCTCGCCACCGCCTACAGCACGCCCGGCACGCACACCCTGGCGCTGATCGCAGAGCTGCCCGGTCCCTGTGCGGACACGGCCACCACGACCTTCACCCTGCTGGAGCGCCCGCTGGCCGGTTTCGACACCGGGCCTGTCTGCCTGGGTCAGGCCATCCCGATCACCGACACCAGCAGCAATGCGGTGGCCTGGTGGTGGTACCTCAACGGGGCCTTCGTGGGCAATGACCCCGGCGGCAGTGGCATCGTGCCCTCCTCTCTGGGCAACGACACCATCGCCTTGGCGGTGACGAGCCCCGATGGCTGCCGCGACAGTACCTGGGTGGTGGTGGATGTGAACGCTCCGCCGCTGGCCGAGCTGCTCGCCGAGGCGCAGGCCGATTGTGAGACCGTGCTGCTCACCGCCGCCTTCGCCCCCAACAGCACCTACGTGTGGTACGTGAATGGTCAGCCCTACAGTGAGGAGCGCTCCCCGCCCTACTACCTGCCGCCCGATGCCACGGACGATGTGGAGTTCGCCCTGGTGGTCACGAACACGGACAGCTGCAGCAGCACCGACATGGCCACGGTCTACCCGCCCACCTGCGTGAACGTGCCGAACGCCTTCACGGTGGACGGCGACGGCAACAACGAGCTCTTCTTCCCAGTGGTGTATCCGGTGGTGCGCTTCCGCGAGTTCCGCATCTTCAACCGGTGGGGCGAGGTGATCTTCCGCACCAGCGATCCGAACACGGGCTGGGATGGTACCTACGGCGGTGCACGCGCGCAGGACGGCGTGTACGTGTGGAAGCTGCGCTACAGCGACGGCAACAACAACGAGCTGGAGAAAGTGGGGCATGTGACCTTGCTGCGATGAGGAAGGGGTGCCACATCGATCGGGTGAGGCGGCGGAGCCGACCGCTTCATCAGGTGGCCATGGTGACATCCATAGTGGGAGCGCTCGCAGGATGCGGCGGAGATGGAGGTGCAACAGTGAGTGAGCCGACCGTGGCGGATACCACCCGGTATCGCATTCTATGTGAGACGGTGCGGACCGTGTACCGCACCCACCCGGATAGTGCATGGGTGTTACTCGAGCAAGCGGAATCAACAGCCGCGCGGATCGGAGGGGACGATCTGCGCTACGATGTCGAGGATCTGCACTATGAGGTTCTTCAGGCCCGATATGACAGTAGCGCCCTTCAGTACCAATTGGGTCGGATCGCCGATCGCGAGCGCAACGGTGCACGCGAGCCGCTAATGCATGCTTGGATGAACTTGGCCCTGAACCGTCTCCAAGCGGGCGCCTTCCCGGTTGCGGACAGCCTGCTTCGCCTCGCTCGCCAGGAGGCGATCTCTCTGAACGACAGCATGGATCTGGCCCAGACCGGGTGGATGTTGATGAACGTGCTGAGCATGACCGGTCGTCAGGATTCGGCCATTTCCATCGGCAGAGAGGTATTGCGGATCCCCCCGACCGGATCCCTCAGGCCGATCATCGAACTGGTGCGCCTGGATCAGGCCATAGCCTACATGGGGAACGGGGATGTGGACAGTGCGGACCACCTTTTCCGGGCAGGCCTATCCTCGGACTGGGTGCAGAACAACCCGCATATCTGGCAGTCCGGCGCGGTGAACTATGCCGAACTGAAGACGAACCAAGGAGATCTTGCCGGAGCGTTGGACCTCCTCCTCGCGGCCGAAACGAGGTTGGCCGCCTTGGGCGATACCCTTCAACTCGCGGTCCTGAAGATGAACATGGGCAGCCTGCTTGCCGCTTTGCATCGACCCGAAGAGGCCCTCGTGGCGTATGCGGATGCGCGGAAGTACGCCATGGTCGTGGGCATGCAGGACATCTCCACCACCTCCCAGGGACTGATGGCCCTGCTCAAGTTGAAAGGGGACTTGCACATCAACAGCACGCCGGCCTTGGTTGGCGAAGCATCTATCCGCTCGGACCTGATCGTGTTGCAGAAGGCGCTGGGTGCGGCGCGCGCGAACGGCAATCAGCGCTTTGTGGATCTCTTTCTGACGGGTATTGGATCCGCATTTCTGCGGCTCGGTGACCTCCATCGTGCACGAGTGGCGGTGGATAGTGCACTCTGGGGGGCTCGGGACAGGCGGGATCGGAGTGTGCTTCGGGAAGCACTCCTTGTGTCGGGAGACATCGATGTATCCCAAGGCTTGCTGAGGGAAGCCGACCACGCCTATTCGGAGGCGTTGCAGATATGTCGTGATGTCGGTGAGAAGCAGCAGACCATCCGGACATTGGACCGATTGGCCCACGTGTACGAAGCGTCGGGGCGATCGGGGTCGGCACTTGCGGCCATCAAAGAGGCCAAGGACATCCAGCTCCAGCTCTTCACAGACAGCACCATGAATGAGGTGGCCCGGCTGGAGGCCCGGTCCGCATTCGAGAGGAAACAGCTCGCCGACAGCCTCGCCCACGTCCAGCAGCTCGCCCTGGAGCGCGCCGAGGCCCAGGCCCGCATCGACCGCCAGCACACCCGCACGCTGGCCGCAATGGGCGGAGGAGCCGTGTTGCTCATGGGGGGTGGTGTGGCGTTCGCGATGGACCGCCGCCGCCGGCAGGCCCGCTTCGCGCAGCAGGCCGCCGAGCTGGAGCGCGAGGCCGCCCGCTTCGAGACGCAGGCGCTGCGCAGCCAGATGAACCCGCACTTCATCTTCAACGCGCTCAACTCCATCGCCGGCTATGTGCAGGGCAACGACCCCGATCGGGCGCAGAGCTTCCTGGCCCGCTTCGCCAAGCTGATGCGGGCCGTGCTGGAGAACAGCCGCGTCGCCGAAGTGGCGCTGGCCCGGGACCTGGAGGTGCTGCGGGCCTACATGGAACTGGAGCGCGTGCGTGCGCAGGGCAAGTTCAGCTACACCATCACCGTGGCGCCCGACGTGGACGCAGAGGCGGTGCTGGTGCCGCCGCTGCTGGCGCAGCCCTTCGTGGAGAACGCGATATGGCACGGGGTGGCGGGCAAGCAGGGCGAAGGGCACATCGCCGTGCACGTGGAGCGGGCCGAAGGTCAATTGCGCATCCGGGTGGAGGACGACGGGGTGGGCCGTGCGCAGCAGCGGAGCGCGGTGAGCAAGGAGAAGACCAGCCTGGGCACGGCCATCACGCGCAGCCGGCTGGACCTGGTGGAGAAGCAAAAGGGCGCCCCGGCGGGCTTCCGCTACGTGGAGGTGCCGGTGGGCACGCGGGTGGAGATCCACCTGCCGCTCGAACTGGCGGCGTGAAGGGCGCCGCGGTCAGGCCGGGTGCAGGGCTTGTGGGTGACCGGCCCCCACCGTAGCTTCGGATCGCCAGCGATCAACCGGACAGCATGTCGGCATCCGCCCCCACCGCCGTCCTCATCGACGATGAGTCCATCTGCATCACGGCGCTGCAGGCCATGCTCACGCGCCGGCACCCGGAGCTGGTGCTCGTGGGCACCGCGGCGGACGTGCCTTCCGGCGTGGCCCTGGTGAAGGACAAGCGACCCGACCTGCTCTTTCTGGACGTGGAGCTCGGGGACATGACGGGCTTCGACCTGTTGAAGGCCATCGCCCCCCTGCGGCCGCAGGTGATCTTCACCACGGCCCACGAGAGCTACGCCGTGAAGGCGATCCGCTTCAACGCGCTGGACTATCTGCTGAAGCCCATCGACCCCGAGGAGCTGGACGATGCGGTGAACAAGGCCGTGCGCGAGCGGGGCGGTCATGCCGCATCGCCCGACCGCATCGCGCCGCTGCTGGGCACCCTGATGAGCGACCGCCAGCTGGCGCTGCCCGATGCGGGCGGCCTGGTGGTGGTGCACCTGGACGACATCCTGTACTGCACCAGCGACAACAACTACACCTCGGTGCATGTGCGCGGCGACAAGAGGCCGGTGGTGGTGAGCCGTCCGCTGAGTGAGTTCGACGCCTTCCTGGGCGGGCAGGGCTTCGTGCGCATCCACCAGAGCCACCTCATCAACCGCAAGCACATCCGCCGCTACGTGAAGGGCGAAGGGGGCGAGGTGATCATGGCTGATGGCGCCAACCTGCCCGTGAGCCGGAGGCAGAAGGCCGAGCTGATGGAGGTGTTGGAGCGCTTGTAAGGCGGGCCGAACAGGCCTCTTCCGCCGGATCCTCGGTGCGCGACGCCGGATCCTCGATCCCCATGGGCCGGGTCGTTCGGCCGCTGGACTTTTGGTCCGTCACCGCACGATCACCCGTCAACCCGACCCGTCATGAACACCATCGCCCGCCACTTCGGCACCTGCATCACCTGCGGCCTTGCGGCCCTGTTCATCCTCACCAGCGCCCCGGCGAACGCGCAGGCCGAAGGCCTGGATGCGCACATCCGCCAGCTGGACCGCCTGATCGCCCAGGCCGCCGCCGAGCAGAACTACGCCGCCGCCGCCGGCCTGCAGCGCGACCGCGCCAACTGGGTCGCCCTGCAGGAGGCCATCGCACACAACGATGCGGCACGCATCCTGTCGTTGCAACAAGCGCTGGCCAACCCGTACGTGTACACCGCAGGTGGCAGCGCACCGCGTCCCGTGGAGACCGCACCTCCGAGCGCTGGGCCCGAGTTCCTGCATCAGGTCTACACCCAGGAGGCCGATGGCAGCTATCGGCAGCTGGAGAAGGAGGAGGCCAGCACCGCATCCTCCGGCGGCGGATACGGCGGCTTCGGCGGTCGCGTGTCCTCCCAGAAGATCCCCGGCGACCGTTCCAACGTGCGCTTCGCTGCCGGCGCGCTCCCGCGGTTCGTGGTGAAGACCTACCCGGGCCAGGATCCCTCCGACCTCATCGAGCTGGTGCGCTTCGAGGTGCGCGGCGCCCGCAAGGACCGCTACGTGGACATGAGCAGGAGCAGCCACGCCCTCTACCACCACAGCAGCAGCGAGGTCACCGACAACCGAGTCCGCATCACGTTCACCCACCTTGGCGACCAGGTGTACGAGATCAGGACGGACGCACCGCTGCCGGCCGGCGAGTACGCCTTCCTGAACGGGAGCAAGGTGTTCGCCTTCGGGGTGAACGAGTGAGGGGAGGGACGCATGGACCCATCCGGATGACCGATGGCCGGGCTTCCACCAACACCGACCACGAACAATGAGCACACTTCGACATCTCGCCAGGAGCGCCGCCTTCCCGTTCACGGCATCGTCCTCCACCGCACAGCACCAGCGTGTGGCCCGGTCGGAGCTTGCCACCTCCGGATCATGGGACGCGCACGGGCGATACACCCATGACCTCGACGCTCAAGGCCGCGTCACGGAGCTCAGCATGGAGGACCCTTGGAGCGGCGATCGGATCCCCTCCGCGCGGTTGAACACCACGTACACCGCCAGCGGGTGCGAAGCCTCCTGGACCTGCCGGATCACCGATGATGCCGAACCGACCGGCATGCCGGGACCGACGGGGACGCTCGTGCTGCTCGCCAATCTCGACCCCGCGACCGATCCAGTGATGCTGCCCGACCTCGGCGCAGGCGTCACGGTGGACCCGATCGCTCCGGATGGACGGATGATCTCCGGCAAGCGCACGGAGGCGCGGGGTGTGCTGGATATCCGCGACCTTGCGCCCGGCCTCTACGTGGTCAGGGTCATTGCACCCACCGGCGCGCCCACCACCACCATCCTCCTCAAACACTGATCCCATGCGACCTATCCTGCACCTCCTCTTCCTGCTGCTGTGTCCGGCCATGCTCCACGCCCGCATCCTGCGGGTGAACAACAATGCCGTGCTCGCCACCACCTGCATCACCTGCTACGCGTCGCTTCAGAACGCCTTGTCGGCCGCGCAGGATGGTGACACGATCCATGTGGAAGGTTCCAGCGCCGCCTACGGCTCCGGCACCGTCACCGTACCGAACCTCGTCATCATCGGTCCGGGCTACAAACTGTCCGGCGCGGGTAGCAACCCGGACCTGCAGGCCAATACCTGGCCCGCCACGATCGCGGGCATTTTGACGTTCGGGGCCGGCTCGCAGGGAGGAACCGTCATGGGGATCCGGTTCGCGGGCACCAACGCCGGCCTGGATATCACGTCCACATCGAACATCACCGTGCGTAGGAATTTCTTCGAGCTCACCGAGATCACCCTGGCCGGCACCACCACCAACGTGCTGATCGCGGAGAACTATGCCTATCGCATCAACCAGAGCGTCAACACGCAGACCATCAACAACCTCACCGTGCGCAACAATGTGTTCACGAACACGCTTTCGCTGAACGATGGCGGCGACCAGATGGCGGGGCTGGTGGTGGTGCACAACACCTTCACGAATGCCGGCACACAGGCCGTGCGTGATGCCGAGGTGGCGTACAACGTATTCGTTCAAGGCACGATCGGCGGCAGCAACAACACCGTGCATGACAACCTGGTCACGCAGGTGATCCCCGGCTTCCCGGACAATCTGGTGGTGCCCATGGCCAACGTGGGGATCCCCGTGGTGGGTGCTTCGGACGATGCGCAATGGGACATCCCCGCCCATCCGGTCTATGCACCGGGCGGAGCGGATGCCTTCGGGATCTTCAGCGGCATCAGCCCTTACCGCCTGAGCGGCATCCCGGGCACGCCCACGATCTACGCGCTCAGCTCCACCGTGAACGCGTTGCCGGGCGGCCAGGTGCAGGTGACCCTGAGCACACGCGCCAACCCCTGATCGCATGCGGCGACTCCTGTTCGTTCTTGCGCTCGCGCACCCGCCATGTGATGCCTTCGCACAGCTCGTCGTCCACGGGGAGTATTGGATCCAGGAGGACCTGGGCTTCGGAGAGAACCAGTCGTTCCTCGTTCCCGCGACGGCCGATTCGACCCTGACGTTCAGTGTGGACCTCAGCGGCAGACCGCCCGGCCACTACATCCTGGGCTTTCGTACGCGCGATGATGGAGGGCGGTGGGGGCACACCCAGTTCACTGCGATGGTGATCACTGAAGCACCGCTCGTTCCGGACCTGGACCGTGCCGAGGCGTTCCTCAACAACGACCCCGGCTTCGGTGCTGGAGAGGTGCTGTGGACGGGCAGTGTTCAGGATGTGGCCGACACGATCGTGCTACCCGACCTGTCCACGGCCCTCCATGGCCATAACACTCTTTTCGTGCGCACACGATCCGCCGATGGCCATTGGGGGCATACGAACACCGTCCCTGTGCTGATCATACCGGCGCCCCCCACCGCAGCGGTGGATGCCGTGGAGGCCTTCGTGCTCGATGGTGGCCCCGACCCCGGCTTCGGCCAGGCCCAGCCGTTCACCGGCTTTATCGCGGCGGTCGACCTGGTCGACACGCTCACCTCCGACGCGCCGTTCGCGCTCACCACCGGGCAGCGCTTGGCGCTCCGCAGCCACGACGACCAAGGCCGATGGGGGCACACCAATTTCATCGATTCGATCATCGTGGAGTTCCACAACGACCTGGGGTCGCTATGGAACGCGGTGGGCCTATCCGTGCATCCGAACCCGTTCACGGAGACCCTCACCCTGCGGTCCGATGATCCGCGGCCAGTGCGGGTCGTGCTCTACGGACCGACGGGCGGGAAGGTGTTCGACCGGATGCTGACCCGAGGTGCCACCATCGACACGGACCGGATGGCCTGTGGGGTGTATACGGCGTTCTTCTGGCAGGAGACCTCCCTACTGCACCGGGTGACGCTGATCAAGCAGTGAACGGATCACGGGCACTGGGTCTGGCCTCACCCCGCGTTCCCGCCGGATCCTCACCACCCGCCGCCGGATCCTCGGCCGGGCAAGGAATGCGCGCGCTGTCAGGGGAGTTTTGACCCGTCACGAACGACGAACAACCCAAACACCCTGGTCATCATGAACACGCAAGCACCCTTCCGGCTCCTTCTCATCGGGTTCACCCTCGGCCTGGCCACCTCCAGCGTGCAGGCGCAGGACGCGGATCCCGCACCGGCCTTCGGCAAAGGCAACGTCGCCCTCAACGCCGGCATCGGCCTGGGCGGTGTGCGCCCCGGCTACTACGGCAGCTACAACGACAGCTACAGCAACAGCCCCACGTTCTGCCTCAGCGCGGAAGGGGGTGTGGCCAAGGCCGGCCCGGGCATCATCGGTGTGGGCGGCTTCCTGTCCCACCGCTGGACGCGTCACGTGGATGAGGACAGCTACGGCAGCGTCACCTACACCTTCGACGAGCGCTGGACCCGCACCACCATCGGTGCGCGGGTGGCCTGGCACCTCAGCGAGTACGTCCCGGCCCACAAGCTGGACCTGTACGCCGGCGTGATGCTCGGATACGCCATCGTGGGCTACCGCAACGAAAGCACCCGCACGGTGAACGGCGAGACCACCACCTATGCCGACACCAAGCCACCTCGCAAGGGCTACGGCGACTGGAGCACCTTCGTGGGCGCCCGCTACCTCTTCACCCGCAACGTGGGCGCCTATGCCGAACTGGGCTACGGCGTCAGCATCATCAACCTCGGCGCGGCCTTCCGTTTCTGAGGTTCACGCTGGGTCCGTTCCCAGCGGGAACGGACCAGGGCGGCGCCCCGGCGTTCTGCGGAACGGCCGGGGCGTTCGCGTGGGTGGAAGCTCCTCCACGTTCAGGTGCGGGGATGGTGGGATCCGGATCGCGCACCTGATGGACGTGCGGCGGCGTTCATGGTTTGGGCGAGCCGGCCTGGTGTGCGGAAGATCCCAATGACCGAAGGATCGGCCGGTGTGCAGCCCGCCGGTACGCCGGCCCACCCACCGGTCCGGAGACCGAACAACCCGGCACCCTGCCTGTTCCTTCCAGCGGACGCCACGCTACCTTCGTGCGTCCTAGCTGACAACATCCCCCGACCATGAAGACCGCGATCGCACTTTCCGCCCTGGCCCTGCTCGGCATGGCCCCCCACGGCGAACTGAAGGACCTGAACATCGGCGATGCCCTGCCGCTGCCCGACCACCGCATGATGGAAGTGAGCGGCCAGGAGAAGAGCCTCAAGGAGCTGGCCGGCAAGAACGGACTGCTGGTGATCTTCAGCTGCAACACCTGCCCCTTCGTGGTGGGCACCGACGACAGCGAGGGCTGGGAAGGCCGCTACCCGGAGCTGGGCGTCTTCGCCCGCAAGCACGGCGTGGGCATGGCCCTGGTGAACAGCAACGAGGCCAAGCGCACCATGGGCGACGGCTTGGACGACATGAAGAAGCGGTACACCGAGAAGGGCTACAACCACTACTACCTGCTGGACAAGGACCACCAGGTGGCCGATGCCTTCGCGGCGCGCACCACCCCGCACGTGTTCCTGTTCGACAAGGACCTGAAGCTGGTGTACAAGGGTGCGGTGGATGACCGTGTGGAGAAGGCCGCCGACGTGAAGCAGCCCTTCGTGCGCAACGCCATCACCAACCTGGCCGAGGGCAAGGCGATCGATCCGGCGGTGACGCGCAACATCGGCTGCAGCATCAAACGCGTGGAGCACACGCACTGAGCCGCCCTGTGAACAACCCGCGTGCGGCCGCTCCACCGGGGCGGCCGCGCTGTTGATAAGAGGCGCCGGTCGGCAGCGGCGAAGCTTCGTTCCTTTGTGCGAAAGGGGAAGCGGACATGAACGTGCTGCTGATCGGAAGCGGGGGCCGCGAGCATGCCCTGGCCTGGAAACTGGCCCAGAGCACCCTGCTCGACGCCCTGTACATCGCCCCGGGCAACCCCGGCATGGCACGCCACGGGCGCCTGGTGGACCTGGACCTGCATGACGGCAAGGCGCTGCGGCGCTTCCTGCTGGACAACAAGATCCGCATCGTGGTGGTGGGTCCCGAAGGCCCGCTGGTGGACGGCCTGCACGACCGCATCGCCGATGATCCGAAGCTGGCGGACATCACCGTGATCGGCCCGCGGGCTGCGGCCGCGCGCCTGGAGGGCAGCAAGGACTTCGCCAAGGAGTTCATGTTCCGCCACCACATCCCCACGGCCGCGCACCGCACGTTCCAACAGGGCGAACTGAAGGAGGCCGTGGCACACCTGGACCGGGTGAAGCCGCCGTACGTGCTGAAGGCCGATGGCCTGGCCGCCGGCAAGGGCGTGGTGATCACGAGCGATCGCCGGGAGGCCGAGAAGGTGCTGCGCGACATGCTGGAGAAGGGCCGCTTCGGCAGTGCCGGTGAGCGTGTGGTGATCGAGGACCACCTGGCGGGCATCGAGGTCAGCGCCTTCCTGATCACCGATGGCCGCTCCTTCAAGATGCTGCCCGCGGCCAAGGACTACAAGCGGATCGGCGATGGCGACACCGGGCCCAACACCGGGGGCATGGGCGCCGTCAGCCCCGTGCCCTTCGCCGACAAGGACTTCATGCAGAAGGTGCATGACCGCATCGCCGCGCCCACCATCCGGGGGCTGCAGCAGGAGGGCATCGCCTACCAGGGCTTCCTGTTCATGGGCCTGATGAACGTGGGCGGTGAGCCCTACGTGATCGAGTACAACGTGCGCCTGGGCGACCCGGAGGCCGAAGCCATCCTGCCGCGGCTGCGCAGCGACCTGATGGACCTCTTCGAAGGCATCGCCACCGGCACCCTCAGCGAGCGCCACGTGGATGTGGACGACCGCACCTGTGTGAGCGTGGTGCTGGCCAGTGAGGGCTATCCCGGTGAAGTGACCAAGGGGCGCGCCATCACCGGGTTGCAGGAGGTGCGCGACGCCCTGGTGTTCCACGCCGGCACCGCCGAAGGCCCGCAGGGCCTGGTGACCGCGGGCGGTCGTGTGCTGGTGGTCACCGCCATGGGCAAGGACCTGGAGCACGCCATCCTGAACACCTACACGCAGGCGGCGGGCGTCACCTTCCAGGGGCGGCAACTGCGCACGGACATCGGGCACGACCTGGTGCGGCAGCCGACGAAGAGCGGTGCGGTGCAGGCCTGATGGGGGGCGATCAGAGCATGCCGCCCTGTTCCTTCGCCTTCCGGTTGTACCGGCCTTGAAGACGCATCCAGTAGATGGCTCCGAAGCCCAGCACGCACGAGAAGAGCACCGGCGGCAGCCAGCCGAACGGCGTCAGGAACCAGTCGAAGGTCTTCTGGATGAAATGACCGATGCCGAACCAGATCTGTTGCATGGTGCGCGTGCTTAGGACCCGCCAAAGATAGGATCCCGCTCCATCCGCATGCTCGTCCGCGCCTACCGCAGCTACCAGCCGGCGCTCCTGTTGGGGCTGCTGGTGCTGGCCCCTGCGGTGTGGTCGGGCCTGTTCGTGCATGGTTCACCGGTGCCGGATGGACCCCACATGCCGGGCTACCGGCCCTTCGCCCTCGCCTTCGCGCGATGGCCCTGGACCGCATCGCTGACGGGGGTCCTGGCCACCCTGGCATTGGGCCTCCAACTGGACCGCCTGGCCAACGACCGTGAGCTCTTCGAGCGGCACCATCACCTGCCGGCGCTGCTGTTCCCGCTGCTGCTGGCGGCGGGGCCCTTGCGCATGGCGCCCGATCCCGCGATGCTGGGCATGCCGGCCGCGCTGCAGGCGCTGCGCATCGCCTGGGGCACGCAGGGTCGCACCCGTGCGCTGGGCTCCTTGTTCGATGCGGGCTGCCTGGTGGGGGTGGCGGCCCTGCTCTACTTCCCGTACGTGTTCCTGGTGGTGGTGCTCTGGGCCTCGGCGGCCGTGATGCGCCCGTATGCCTGGCGCGATTACGTGGTGCCCCTGCTGGGCGCCGTGGTGGTGCTGATGCTGGCCTGGGGCGTGGTGGCGCTCACGCAGGCCGGCGGATGGGCCCCCATGGGCACCCTGGCCGTGCGCACCGTCGACGCACCGCCCACCCACTGGTTGCGCGACCGGGCGGCACCGGCGGTGGTGGCCGCGCTCTTCCTGGTGGCCGTGCCGGTGCTCGCGGGGGTGTACCAGCGCAGTGTCATGCGGGAGAAGAACGCCCGCGCCTCCTTCCTCGCTTTCGCCTTCGCCTGTCTGTTGCTGCTGGGCTTCGCGGCCGTGCTGGGCCATGCGCTGCCCGCGGTGCTGGTGGCCTGCCCGCTGGCCGTGGTGCTCAGCTATCCCCTGCAGGTCACGCGTCGCCTGTGGCTCGCCGAGCTCGCCGTGTACGCCCTGCTGGTGGCGGCCGTGGCCGGCCCATGGTGGGGCTGAATACCTTTGAGGCCCCTGCGTACAGGCGCAGCCCCAATGGCCATGAAGTGCGGCGTCGTCATCTTCCCCGGGTCCAATTGCGACGAGGACATGATCCAGGTGCTGGAGGCCCAGGGCGGAGGCCCGGTGGAGCGGCTGTGGCACAAGGAGCACGACCTGCGCGGCTGCGACCTGGTGGTGCTGCCCGGCGGCTTCAGCTACGGCGACTACCTGCGCAGCGGGGCCATCGCCCGCTTCTCGCCCATCATGCAGGAAGTGGCGGCGCATGCCAGGAAGGGCGGGCTTGTGCTGGGGGTGTGCAACGGCTTCCAGGTGCTGTGCGAAGCGGGGCTGCTGCCGGGCGCCTTGTTGCACAACAGCGGGCAGCGCTTCATCTGCCGCAACGTGCACATCGCCCCCGCCACCAAGCGGACGCCGATCACGGCCGCGATCACGCGCAAGGCGCTCACCATCCCCATCGCCCATGGCGAGGGCCGCTACCACATCGATGCTGCGGGCCTCAAGCGACTGAAGGAGGAGGACCAGGTGCTGTTCCGCTACTGCGACGCCGAAGGACGCCTCACCGATGAGGCCAACCCCAACGGCAGCCTGGACCACATCGCAGGGGTGTGCAACGCGGACCGCAACGTGTTCGGCATGATGCCGCACCCGGAGCGGGCGGCCTCGGCCATCCTGGGCAACACCGACGGGGTGGCGCTCTTCACCGGGCTATTGCAGGCCGTTCCCGCCTGAGCCGTCGGGGACGAAAAGGGCCGCACCGGACGGCCATCCGCCGGGTCCACCCACAGTTCCGTGGCCGTGTCCGCACGGCCTTTCCAGCCCGCCAGCCGCAGGCCGCGTGCGGGGAGGGCCTCAACGCGCAGGGGGGCTCCGGCGAAGCCTGTGACGCCGTGCGCCCCGGGCGCCAGGGGGATCCCGTCCAGCAGCAGCCGGCCCTCGCGCGCCTCGGGGGCATGCAGCATCACCTGATGAAGGTCCGCCCCAGCGTGCCGGGCCAGGTCGCGCAGCACATGCCGCGAGCGCTGCAGGGCGTGGCCGCGCAGGTCGGCATGGCTCTCCTCCGCCGAGGGCATCACCATGCGTTCGTGCCACAGGGCATGGTCGGTGCGCATCAGGTCGGCGTGGGCCGCGTAGAGGCTGTCGGCGAGTGCGGCCGCGGAGCGGGGCTCCAGCACGGTGGCGGCCAGGGTGGCGAGGCGCGCGAGCAACAGCGGCCGCAGTTCTGGATGGTCCAGCAGAGCGGACAGATAGGGCGCCGCAGGCAGCGGGGCCTCTGCGATGCGGTCCACGCTCGGGTCGTCCGGCGGTGCCCACAGGTCCATGTCGTACAGCACCCAGCGCCAGCGCCCGCCGGGCTGTGCGGGTCGCCAGCAGCGCATGTTGAGGTCGTGGTCGGCGCGTCCGGTCCACAGGTCGAAACAGGCCAGTTCCACCAGGCTCTCCACGTCGATCGCCGCCTGCAGGCTGTCCAACGGCGCGCGCCGGGCGAGCAGGTCGAGGGCACGGTCATAGGGGGCGCGATCGCCTTTCACCACCCGTCCTTCAGGGCCTTCCACGATGTCCAGGTGCTCGGCCTCCGCGCGCGTCAGCAGGAAGTCCTCGTTCTTGGCCGGCAGCAGGCGGTAGGCGCCCTGGGGCTCGCCGTTCAGCGTGAGCGGGACGGGTACGCCGGGCTGCACCTCGAGCCGGTCGCCGGCACGGTGCACGGCCACCTCGGCGAACAGGTTGCGGAGCAGGGCATGCGGCGTGGCGTCGGCGCGGAGCACCACGTTGCGCCAGGTGGTCGCCCCGGGCAGGGGCAGATGCGGCTCACCGTCCGACGTGCTGAGGTTGAAGGAGCGTTTGGGCAGGCTGCGCGACCCGGAGCCCGAGAGGCGCAGGCGGACGGCCGTCGCGGCGGTATCCGCCATTCCGGGCAGGACGACGTGCGCGGGGCGCACCCAGGCCTCGCCGGTCCGGGTGTGGTTGGCCCGCTGTCCCGTGCTCAACAGTCCGCGCTCCGGGTCGTGCAGCTCGTCGGGGGCGATGCACAGCATCACCTCCGCGCCGGGTCCTTCGCGGGCCACCCAGCGCTCGGCGCTGGGCAGCAGGTCGTTCCTCCAGGCCGCGGCGCGCAGGGTGCGGCCCTCCGGCACGGTCACCGGTCCGGTGGCCACGGTGCCCTGCTCCAGGGTGGGCGGGCTGCCGTCCAGCGTGTAGCGCACGGTGCAGCCGGCACAGGCGACGAGTCGGACCCCATCCGTGCCGGCTTCGGCCACCGGGGCCGGAGCGCGGCCCCGGATCACCTGGTCGGCGTGGTTGGGGGCACCGGGGCCGGGCACGGGCAGGTAGCTCCACGTACCGGACCCGTCCGGCAGGCGGCCGATGGATACGCCGGGGGGGACCGCCGGCCAGCTGAAGGCGTCGAGCAGGCGGCTTCCGCCGGAACCGAAGAGCAGCAGATCGCCGCCGGAGGCGGGCAGGTGCAGCAGGGGGGGATCGTGTGCGGCGGTGGTCCCGCGGGAGCCCTGCACGCGCACCACGCGCCGTTCGCCCGGCGCCAGCAGGGGCTGTGGGGGCAGGGTGCTGCGATATCCGCCCCGCACCAGCTGAAGCCCGGCCAGGTCCACCGGCCGCTCTCCGGCATTGAAGAGCTCCACCCAGCCGGAGTCCCGCGGGTGCACCATGGGGTACAGTTCGTTGATGCGCACCTGCTGGCCCCTGGCGGGTGATGTGGCGTGGAGCGCCAACAGCACGAGCACAAGGGGAGCGCACCGGCGGGACATGGCGCCAAAGGTGGGAATGCCGCGGATGTGTCCGCCGTGGGGCGGCCGGGCCGGGGGACCGATGGTGGAGCGACGAACGGCTGATGCGGCGCCCGGGGGCGCTGCGGTCTGCTTACCTTGGCGCACCTCAATCCGAACCGCGACCATGCGCCATTCGACCCTTCTGCTTCTGACCGGCCTCTCGCTGAGCGCCATGGGCCAAGGCACCATCACCAACGTGCAGATCACGCCCAATCCGATCACCGAGTGCACGTTCATGAACGTGACCGTGATCGGCACCATCCCGGGCAACGCCCAGGTGACGGGGTTCACGCCCGGGCAGACCGGCAACACGATCGCGTCGTGATGAACGCATCGGGCACCGGTGGGGGCACGGGATCGTTCAACCAGCCCCCTGCCCCCATTGGGGCCGTACCCGGCGGGCACGTATACCATCCAGGTGTCGCTGGACCTCAACGGCACGGTGGTGGACACCGAGACGCTTCAACGCACCGTGCAGCCGGGCGTGAACCCGGATGCGGGCATCGATGCCTCTGTGTTCGGCGTGTGCGATACGGACCCGAACTTCCTGCTCATCAACGAGCTGGGCGGATCGCCCGATCCCGGGGTGTGTGGACCAACCCGCTGAACCAGCCGCACAGCGGCAACTTCAACCCGGGCACCGATCCCGGCGGGTTCTACCTGTACACCATCGAGGCCCTTGCGCCGTGCAGCACCGTGCAGAGCAGCGTGTACATCGAATACGCGCCGAACGGCGATCCCGGTGACGATGGCGCGGTGACCGTGTGCGTGAACGGAGCCCCGGTGGACCTGTTCGCCAACCTGCAAGGGCACGCCGCAGACCGGCGGAACGTGGAGCGGTCCCAGCCCGGTGGTGAACGGCCAGTACGACCCGGCCACCATGACCCCTGGCGCTTACGTGTACACCGTGCCGGGCATCGGCAACTGCGGCGACCCCTCGGCCACCGTCACGGTCACCGAGGCCAACCTGCCCAACGCGGGCACCGCGGTCCCCATCACCGCCTGTGAGACGGACACCAGCCTGACCCTGAGCGCCGGGCTCACCGGCAACCCGCTGCAGACCGGAGTGTGGCTCGATCCGCAAGGCTTCCCGCTCGGTCCCTACAACGTGGTCATCAACCCGTCGATCTACGGCGCGGGCAACCTCACGTTCCGCTATGTGGCCATCAACACCTTCTGCCCGAATGACACCACGATCGTCCCGGTGACGCTGCTGGCGGCCCCGTGCGACATCAGTGTGCAGGAGAACGCCGCAGGGGTGACGCGCTTCACGGTGATGCCGAACCCGGCCCATGACCGCGCGACCATTGAAGTGGCCTTCACCGCCGGCCTGGGCAGCGTGCAGCTGGAGCTGCTGGGCACGGATGGCCGCCTTGCACGCCGTGCCCGCCTGGCGGGCAACGGCCGCACGGACCTGCGCCATGAGCTGGATCTCTCGGGTCTGGATGCCGGGGCCTACCTGGTGCGCCTCATCACCGACCGCGGCAGCGTGTCGCGCACCCTGGTGGTGGAGTAGCGGCCGGCGCCATCGACCCTCGCGGGGCGGCGCATCGACCGATGCGCCGCCCCGCGCGCTTCATAGGGCGTTGCGCGTCACCCAGTAGCGCCAGGCCACGAGCAGCTTCTTCGCCTTGCTGAGGCGGGTGAGGTCCTTGTCCCAGAGCTTGGGCAGCACCGCCTTGTTCAGGCGGGCCAGCAGGCGGAAGGCGGCGCGTCGCATGACGGATCAGGAGCAGTTGGTGCCGCAGTCCTCGCCCTCCCACTCCAGTTCGATGGTGGCATGGTGGATGCCGAGCGCGCGCAACACCTCCCGGGCGCGGCACTTGATGTCGAGGGCCTCGCGGTGCTCCACATCGGCCACGACGAGGTGGACCGTGTGGACCACGAAACTGCCGTCGAGGCTCCAGGTGTGCTGGTCGTGCAGGTCGCGCACATGGGGGATCGCCAGCAGGCGTTCGCGCACGGCGGCCAGGTCGATGCCCTCGGGCACATGCTGCATCAGGATGGCGGTGCCGCGCCGCAGGGTGCCCACCGCGTTGAACAGGATGTAGCCGCTGATGCCCACGCTCAACAGCGGGTCCAGCACCACCCAGCCGGTGAAGTGGATCAGCACGGCGCCGACCAGCACGGCGGCCCAGCCCAGCACGTCCTCCAGCAGGTGCAGGTAGGCGCCGCGTTCATTGAGGGTGGAGCCCGCGTGCAGGCGCCAGGCGGCCAGCCCGTTCATGGCCAGGCCGAAGAGGGCGATGCCGATCATGCCCGTGGTGTGCGGGGCTTCCGGGTGCAGGACCTTGGGCACGCTCACCACCAGCATGCCCACCGCCCCGGCGATGAGGACCAAACTGGTGAGCCAGCCCCCCAGCATGCTGAAGCGCCCGTAGCCGTAGCTGTACTGCGCATCGCGGCCCTTCAGCGCCACGCGTTGCAGCCACCATGCGGTGCCCAGCACCAGGCAGTCGCCCGCATCGTGGAGCGCATCGGTGAGCACGGCGATGCTGCCCGTCCACCAGCCGCCGGCCACCTCCACCCCGGTGAAGGCCAGGTTGATGAGGAAGGCCGTGCGCAACGCCCGCGCACCGTCGGCATGGACGTGGCCGTGCGGATGCGCGTGGTGCGTGTGGCCGGCGTGCACGTGTCCCACGGGGGGAAAGGTAGGGGCGTGTGCGGGACCCGGGCCGGGTGGTGCTTGCCGCGGCGCCTGTTGCCCGGGGCGGAAGCACGGGCCGCTCACCTCCCCGCTGCTACCTTTCGGCCATGTCCACGCCTGCCGCCCCCGCGCCGCGCACCTTCGGTCAGAAGGTGGGGCGCCTCACGATCCGGTTGCTGCTCCTGGCCCTGGCCGTGCTGCTGGTCTGGCTGCTGTTCATCTACTTCGCGGTGTACAGCGAAGGCAGCCGCAGCGGCATGGTCATCAAGCTCAGCAAGCGGGGCGTGGTCTTCAAGACCTGGGAGGGGCAGTTGAACATGCAGAGCTTCGGGGCGATCGATGCCTCGGGCGCGTCGCTCAACGAGGTGTTCAACTTCAGCGTGCAGAAGGGCAACGACGTGCTCTACCGCGAACTGGAGGAGGCCAGCCTGAGCGGCGAGCGGGTGAACCTGCACTACGTGGAGCGCTATGCCCGGCTGCCGTGGCGGGGCGAGACGACCTACTTCGTGACGCGGGTGGAACGCAACGGCGCGCCGGCGGCCTCGGACCTGGACAAGTCGCCCGTGGGGCATTGATCAGCCCACCACCACGCGGCCGGTCTTGCGGGAAAGGGCCACCTTGGCCGTGTTGAGGCGCATCTTCTCGCGCAGGATGCCGGCCTGCTGTTCGGGCTCGGTGGTGTCGCGCAGGCGCTCGTCCAGCTCCTCCAGCATGCGGTCCAGCCGGCGTTCGCGCAGGATGTCGATCCCCTCCTCCAGCGCGTCCAACAGCTTGTCGCGCTCGTGGGTGGTGTGGATGCGGTGGCGCTCCTTCCAGTTGGGGCTCAACAGATGGCGCTCGGTGAGCAGGTCGATGGCCAGGTCGCGCCAGCCGGGCTGCTCGTGGCCGGCATAGCGGGCGGCGTCCACCGCGTGGCCCAGGTTGCTGGCGTGGCGATAGTCCAGGTAGATCTCCTTGAAGAGCGGCTCGTCGAACAGGATGTCGTCCAGGGCCAGCAGCTCGAACATGAGCTCGGCCACGCTGGTCTCCCCTTCGCTGGTGCTGCCATCCTCGTTCTGGAAGGGCACCAGGAGCCGCTCGTGCCCGTAGTTGAGGAGCATGCGGAGCAGGTCGCGCTCCTGGGCGTTGGTGCCCTTGATGGGTCCGGGCGGCGGCTGGGGCGCCTGCAGTTCCGGTGCCACGGCCTCCGGGGCATCCACCGCACCCTGCTGCCTGCGGTGGGCCCGGCGCAGCACCTTGTTCAGTTCACTGATCAGGGCCTGCTCGCTCACCTCCAACAGGCGGCCGCACTGCTGGATGTACAGCTGGCGCAGCACCTGGTCGGGGATGCGGGCGATGCTCTCCACGATGTCGTGGATGGCGGCGGCCTTGAGCACGGGATCGCCACCGGTGTCGCGCACCAGCAGTTCGGTCTTGAAGGCCAGGAAGTCCTTGGCGCTGTCGCGCAGGAAGGCCTCCACCTCGCCGCTGGGGCGGCTGCGCGCGAAGCTGTCGGGATCCTCCCCTTCGGGGAAGAGCACCACCTTCACCCCCAGGCCCTCGGCCAGGATGAGGTCGATGCCGCGCAGGCTGGCCTTGATGCCGGCGGGGTCGCCATCGTACAGGATGGTGACCTGCCGTGCGTACCGCTTGATCAGCCGTACCTGGTCCTCGGTGAGGCTGGTGCCGCTGCTGGCCACCACGTTGTGGATGCCGGCCTGGTGCAGGCTGATGACATCGGTGTAGCCCTCCACCAGCAGGCAGGTGCCGCTGTCGGCGATGGCCTTCTTGGCGAAGTGGATGCCGTAGAGCGAGCGGCTCTTGATGTAGAGGGCGCTCTCCGGGCTGTTGAAGTACTTGGGCAGCTTCTTGTCGCTGCGCAGGGTGCGGGCGCCGAAAGCGATCACCTGCCCGCCCAGGCCGTGCACCGGGAAGGTGACGCGGCCGGCGAAGAAGTCCCACGCGGTGCCGTCCTCGCGGCGTTTGATCCATCCGGCCTTCTCCAGCAGCTCCGGGTCGAAGCCCTGGGCCTGGGCGGCGGTGGCGAAGGCGGCGCCCTGCTCGGGCACGTAGCCCAGCTGGAAGGTGCGGATCGCCTCGTCGCGGAAGCCGCGTTCGCGGAAGTAGGCCAGGCCGATGCGGCGGCCCTCGTCGGTGTCCCACAGCCGGCCCACGCTCCAATCGGTGGCGAAGCGCTGGATGGCGGCCAGGCTCTCGCGTTCGCTGTGCTCCAGCTGCTGCTCCGGCGTGGCTTCGGCCTCGGGAAGGTCGACGTTGTAGCGCTTGGCCAGCCAGCGGATGGCCTCCACGTAGCTGAGGTGCTCGTGCTTCTGGAGGAAGGTGATGGCATCACCGGCCTCGCCGCAGCCGAAGCACTTGAAGATGCCCAGGGCCGGGCTGACGTTGAAGCTGGGCGTCTTCTCGTTGTGGAAGGGGCACAGGCCCAGGTACCAGGGCCCCTTGCGCTTCAGGGCCACGAAATCGCCCACGACCTCCTCGACGCAGAAGGCGTCCTTGGCGCGTTGGATGGCATCGTAGGCGATCTCGGGGCGGCCCGCGCGTTCAGCGGGGATCGAAGGTACGCAGCGGGTGAACGACGGTCACCGTTCGGCCGTCACCGTGCCGGTGCTGTCGTAGACCACGGTCTTGATGAGGGCCCCCGCCGGGTCGTGGAAGCGCCATTCGCCCACCGGGGTGCCCTTGTGATGCTGGCCCTGGTAACGCACCGTTCCGTTGGTGTGGAAGACCACCACGGGGCCCTGGGCCTTGCCGTCTTGGTATTCCGTCTGGCTCAACAGGCGGCCCTGGGGGGTGAAGCTGCGCCAGATACCCTTGCGTTGCCCGTCGCGCAGCACGCCGCGCAGGGTGGTGCCGTCAGGCAGCTGCTGCACCTGGGGGCCGTTGAGGGTGTCGCGGGGGACGCCGGCGGCGGTCGGCACCTGGTCGGGGGCGGGGGTGGGGGCGGGGCTGCCGCAGCCGGGCGCGAGCGTAAGGACCGACAGGGCGGCGGCGAAGGGGAGGGAGCGGAGGCGCATCGGGCGGGTCATTTCTCACGGTCGACGGTGAGCTGCACGAGCCCCTCGAGGGCGCGGCGTGCGGGCGTGTCGGCGAAGGTGTGCAGCACGGCCAGGGCCTGGTCGCGGTGCTCCAGCATGCGCTGGTGGGCATGGTCCACGCCGCCGGCCTCCACCACACGGCGCACCAGGCGGTCCACGGCGGCGGGGTCCTGCTGGCGGGCCTTCACGGTGCGCACCATCCAGCGCCGATCCGCGGTGGGCACCTGGCGGAGGGCGTGGATCAGGGGCAGGGTGAGCTTGCGCTCCTTGATGTCGAGCCCGGTGGGCTTGCCGGTGCGGGCGCTGCCGTGGCCGCCGATGGGGTAGTCGAAGAGGTCGTCCTTGATCTGGAACGCGATGCCGGCCAGTTCGCCGAAGCGGCGCATGCGCTCCACCTCCTCGGCGGTGGCGCCACCGGCCGCGGCCCCGCTGGCGCAGCAGGCGGCGATGAGGCTCGCGGTCTTCTGGCGGATGATGTCGAAGTAGACCTCCTCGCTGAAGTTGAGCGAGCGGGCCTTCTCCAGCTGCAGCAGCTCGCCCTCGCTGATCTCGCGCACGGCGCGGCTCACGATGCGCAGCAGCTCGAACTGGCCCTTGTCCACGGCGAGCAGCAGGCCGCGGCTCAGCAGGTAGTCGCCCACCAGCACGGCGATCTTGTTCTTCCACAGGGCGTTGATGCTGAAGAAGCCGCGGCGCAGCGGGCTGCCGTCGACCACATCGTCGTGCACCAGGGTGGCGGTGTGCAGCAGTTCGATGAGGCTGGCGGCCACGAAGCCGTCGTCGTTCACCGGTCCGAAGTGGCGGGCGCTGAGCAGGGTGAACATGGGCCGCATCTGCTTGCCCTTGCGCTTCACGATGTAGTGCATCACCCGGTCCAGCAGCGCCACGCGGCTGCGCATGGCCTCGCGGAAGCGCCCCTCGAACACGCGCATCTCCTCCGCGATCGGGCGCTGGATCTCCTCGAGGCTGGGCATGTTCCGGGGGCGGGCTGGCAAAGATGCGCACGGACCGGGCGGTGGCCGCGCGGATCGGTGCGGCGCCTTACATTCGTGGGGCATGCGCACCTCCCCGCTCCGCGTCGCCCCCCTGCTCGCCGTGGTCGCCGCCCTGCTGCTGGCCGCTCCGGCTTGGGCGCAGGGCAAACCGGCCAAGAAGAAGACCGGCGTGGTGCTGTACCGCGACATGGTGGCGGCCAAGTGGGACACGGTGAAGTGCGTGAAGAACGCCATCAAGCTCAACCCGCTGCTCTTCTTCCGCGGCGAGATCCCGCTGCTGTACGAGCGCGCCCTGTCCCACCGCCTCAGCATGGAGCTGGGCGTGGGCTTCACGTGGCGCAACTACCTCAACCTGAGCGTGGGCAACAACGATGCGGACGACTACGGGGCGGGCACCAACATCATCGCCAAGCCCACCTACCACCTGGGCATCCGCTGGTACCACACGGACGACATCGAGCCGCAGGGCTGGTACACGCAGCTCGGCTTTGCGCACATCGAGTATGTCAAGGACATCAAGGAGAAGAACCCGGACGGTTCGTTCAGCACGGTGAAGAACCGGGATGAACGGATCTACAACGACATCCGGCTGTTGAGCGGGTACCAGCTCCTCAGCGCCAGCAGCAACTGGCTGTTCGACGTGTATGGCGGTGTGGCCCTCCGCAACCGGAGCCTGCAGATCGTCAACGAATCGCTGGACCTGGTCACCGACAAGTGGACCTACACCGTGGAGGAGAAGAACGACATCGTGCCGGCCTTCTTCCTGGGCGTGAAGGTGGGCCTGGGCTTCTAGTGAGCGTGAGTGGCGGGTCCTAAGTAGCGAGTGGCGATTACCGAGTGGCGAGTGAATGCCCCAAGGGGACATCACTCGCCACTCGGTGCGTTGGCCCCGTGGGGGCACTCGCCACTCACTTCATCACCCGTTCCCCTTCCTTCAACGCCGGTTCGTTCTTGTTGGCCAGCTGTCCGCAGGCGGCGTCGATGTCGCGTCCGCGGCTGCGGCGGATGCGGGCGATGATGCCCTTGCGGTCGAGGTAGTGCTGAAAGGCCTCGGCCTCCTTCGCCTCGGTGCGGCCGAAGCCACCGGCATCGATGGGATTGTACTCGATGAGGTTCACCTTGGCATGCACATCGCTGGCATAGCGCACCAGTTCCTGGGCGTCGGCGAGCGAATCGTTGAACCCGCGAAGCAGGATGTACTCGAAGGTGACGGGCTGCCGGGTGGTGCGCGTGTAGTAGCGCAGCGCCTCCTTCAGGTCCGCCAGGCTGTTCTGCTCGTTGATGGGCATGATGCGGTCGCGCTTGGCATCGTTGGCCGCGTGCAGGCTCAGCGCCAGGTTGAACCTGGTGCCATCGTCGGCCAGCTTGCGGATCATCTTGGCGATGCCCGCGGTGCTCACCGTGATGCGCCTGGCGCTCATGCCCAGGCCGTCCTCGGCGGTGATGCGTTCGGCGCTGCGCAGGGTGTTCGCGTAGTTGAGCAGCGGCTCGCCCATGCCCATGTAAACGATGTTGGTGAGGCCCTCCTTGTAGTACTTCCGCGCCAGCTGATCGATGAGCACCACCTGGTCCACGATCTCGCCGGCATCGAGGTTGCGGATGCGCTTGAGCTTGCCCGTGGCGCAGAAGCTGCACGTGAGGCTGCAGCCGATCTGGCTGCTGATGCAGGCCGTGAGGCGGGTGGGGGTGGGGATGAGCACGCCCTCCACCACATGGCCGTCCCAGGTGCGGAACGCGCACTTCACCGTGCCGTCGCTGCTGCGCTGCTCCTCGGCCAGCACGAGCGGACGCAGCACGCATCGCTCAGCCAGCCGGGTCCGGAAGGCTTTGGGCAGGTCGCTCATGTCGTCCCAGCTCCGCGCCTTCTTCTTCCACAGCCATTCCCAGAGCTGCTTCGCCCGATAGGGCTTCTCACCTAGTTCGGCCACCAAGGCCTGCACCTCCTCCAGGGAGAGGGAGCGGATGTCGGTGGAGGAGGCCATCGCGTCGCGGCCGGTCTGAGGGGCCAAGCGGCGCAAAGGTCGGACGATCACCTACTTACTTTGCAGCCATGTCGATGCGGAACGAAGTCCTGCAGAAGCTCAGCGCCGCACTGCCTGAACTGCGCTCCCGATTCCCCATCCGCTCCATGGCCCTCTTTGGTTCGGTGAGCAGGGGCGAAGATGGTCCAGGGAGCGATGTGGACGTGTTGGTGGAGTTCGATGGGCCGGTCGGGATGCGGTTCCTTCATCTGTCCCACGAACTGGCCGCGTTGCTCGGCAGGAGAGTGGATCTTGTCTCACGTGGCGGGATCAAGCCGCGGTACTTTGAGGCCATTCAACCGGATCTGCTGCATGTCCAAGCGTGACGACCGCCTTCTGCTGCAGGACATGGCCGAAGCGGTTGACAAGATCCTGCGGTACACCGAAGGCAGGTCCTTCGACCAATGGCAAGGCGACGAGTTCCTGCAGGATGCGGTGATCCGGAATTTCGAGGTGATCGGTGAGGCCTGCAGGCATCTGTCGCATGCATTGACCCGCGAACACCCGGACATCGACTGGGGCGGCATCCGCGACTTTCGCAACCTGCTGGTGCATGAGTACTTCGGGGTGGATGCGACGATCGTGTGGGAGATCCTCTCCACCGACCTGCCGAAGCTTCGCACCCGGCTTCACGAACTGGTGGGCCGGTAGCGGGCCCAGGAGGGTCAGCCCATCATGGCCGCATCGCCTCCAGGGAGAGGGAGCGGATGTCGGTGGAGGATGCCATGATCTGAACCTACATGTTCAACCCAGCACGAGCTCCACCAGCCGCATGTCCATCGCCGTGGTCACCTTGATGTTGTTCTCTTCGCCCTCCACCAGCGCCACCTTCACGCCCATGCGTTCCACCAGCGCGGCCTCGTCGGTGAAGGCCGGGTCGTAGGGCTGCTCGAAGGCCTTGCGCAGCAGGTCGGTGTGGAAGCATTGCGGGGTCTGCACGGCGAGCAATCGGGAGCGGTCCAGCGCGCGGCTCCCATCGGGTGTGGTCTCGCGGATGCTGGGCACCACGGGCACCACGGGGATCGCGGCGGCGCTGGCCTCCGCCGCATCGAAGCAGCGCGCGATCAGCCCGGCGCTCACCAGCGGACGCACGCCGTCGTGCACGGCCACCAGACCATCGCCCCGCACCGTGTCCAGGCCGGCCTTCACGCTGTGCCAGCGCTGTTCGCCACCGGCCACCACCTCGTGCGGGATGAAGAACCGGTGGCCCATGCACAGCGCCTTCCAGATGTCGAAGTGCGCCCGGGGCAGCACCACGATCAGCGCCATGTCCGGATCGAAGTGATGGAACGCGTCGAGGGTCCACATCAGCAGCGGCCGTCCCTTCACGGTCTGGAACTGCTTGGGCACGGGCCCGCCCAGGCGTTTGCCGCTTCCGCCGGCGACGATGATGGTACTGCGCTGCATTGTTCGACCGCAACGACGCAAAGGACGCAACGAATGCGCGACGGCAGTCATAAAAGAAGGGGCCGCAACAGAACGTTGCGGCCCCTTTGCGTTCGTCGCGTCGCGGCGGTCCTGTGGGCTCAGATGATCAACATCGCATCCCCGTAGCTCAGGAAGCGGTACTTCTCCTTGAGGGCCACCTTGTAGGCGTTCCACACATGGTCGTAGCCCCCGAAGGCGGCCACCTGCATCAGCAGGGTGCTTTCGGGCATGTGGAAGTTGGTGATCGTGCGGTCGGCGATGCTGAAGTCGTACGGCGGGAAGATGAACTTGTTGGTCCAGCCGTTGAAGGGCTTCAGGTGGTTCTGGGTGCTGACGCTGCTCTCGATGGCGCGCATGGTGGTGGTGCCCACGCAGCACACCTTCTTGCGGGCGTCCTTGGCGCGGTTCACGATGTCGCAGGCCTCCCGGGTGATGATGGCCTGCTCGCTGTCCATCTTGTGCTTGGTGAGGTCCTCCACCTCCACGGGGCGGAAGGTGCCCAGGCCCACGTGCAGGGTGACGTGCGCGAAGTGGATGCCCTTGAGCTCCATGCGCTTCATCAGCTCGCGGCTGAAGTGCAGGCCGGCGGTGGGGGCGGCCACGGCGCCCTCGTGCCGGGCGAAGATGGTCTGGTAGCGCTCCGCGTCGCTGGGCTCGGTGTCGCGCTTGATGTAGCGCGGCAGGGGCGTTTCGCCCATCTCGGTGATGGCCTGCTTGAACTCCTCGTAGGTGCCGTCGAAGAGGAACCGCAGCGTACGGCCGCGGCTCGTGGTGTTGTCGATCACCTCCGCCACCAGCTCGTCGTCCTTGCCGAAGTACAGCTTGTTGCCGATGCGGATCTTCCGCGCCGGGTCCACGATCACGTCCCACAGCAGGCTGTCGCGGTTCAGCTCACGCAGCATGAACACCTCGATCTTGGCGCCCGTCTTCTCCTTGTTGCCCCACATGCGCGCGGGGAACACTTTCGTGTCGTTCAGGATGAAGGTGTCGCCCTCGTCGAAGTAGTTGATGATGTCCTTGAACTTCTTGTGCTCGATCTTTGCCGTCCTTGCGGTGCAGGACCATCAGCTTGCTGCCGTCGCGGTCCTTGGTGGGGTAGAGGGCGATCTGCTCCTTGGGCAGGTTGAACTTGAACGAAGTGAGCTTCATGGGTTTGGCGTGGCTTACGGGCCCGTCGTTGAGTGGAAGGGGCGGCGAAGATAATGTGATCGTTAAGGAATCGTCAAAGTATCTGAAAAACAGCGAATTAGGCTGTTGATAACCGCGTTGCACCCCTCAGCGGGGGGCGATGCGCTGGGCGAGCTCCACCGGGGGCAGGGCGTCGGCCACGTCCAGCTCGGCGATGCGGGTGCGGCGCAGGGCGCTGAGCCACGCTCCGCAGCCCAGGGCCTGGCCGATGTCGTGCGCCAGGGTGCGGATGTAGGTGCCCTTGCTCACGGTGGTGGCGAAGGTCACGCGGGGCCCTTCCATGTCCAGCAGGGTCAGCGCATGCACGGTCACCTGCACGGGCTCCATCTCCACGGACCGGCCGTCCCGGGCGAGGAAGTAGGCGCGCTCGCCTTTGTGGTGCTTGGCGCTGTACATCGGCGGCCGTTGCAGCAGGGCGCCGGTGAAGCGGGGCAGCACGGCCTCCACCGCAGCCCGGTCCAGGTGCGCCCAGGGCAGCGACGCGCTCACCGGGGTCTCCCCGTCCTGCGAAGGGGTCACCTCACCGAGGGTGAGCGTGCCCACATACGTTTTGTCGAGCCCGGTGAGGTTGGGCAGGTCCTTGGTGCGCCGGCCGTAGGCCAGCAGCAGCAGGCCGCTGGCCAGCGGGTCCAGGGTGCCGGCATGGCCCACCTTCACGCGGCGTCCGGCCAGCGAGTTGAGCGCACCGCGCAGCTTGCCCACCACATCGAAGCTGGTCCAGCCCACGGGCTTGTCCACCAGCAGCAGGCCGCCACCCTCCAGGTCGATGGGGTCGGTGTTGGCCATGGGCTTACACCAGATGCAGCGGCACGCCGAGGGCCATGAGGAGCAGCAGCACCCCGCCCACGGCGATGCGGTACCAGCCGAAGGCGGCCAGGCCGCGCTGCTGCAGGTAGGCGATGAAGCCCTTGATGGCCAGCACGGCCACCACGAAGGCCACGGCATTGCCGATGGCGAACAGACGCAGGTGCTCGCCGGTGAAGGCGCCGCCGTCGTTCAGATAGTCGTAGAGGCTCTTGGCGGTGGCGGCGAACATGGTGGGCACGGCCAGCAGGAAGCTGAACTCCGCGGCGTGCTTGCGGGTGAGGCCCTGGGCCATGCCGCCGATGAGGGTGGCCGCCGAGCGGGACACGCCGGGCACCATGGCCAGGCATTGGAAGCAGCCGATGATCACCGCCTGGCGGTAGCTCACCGTCTGCGGGCCGGTGCCGGTGCCGCCGGGCGCCCAGCGCTCGATGAACAGGAACACCACGCCGCCGGCCAGCAGCGCCAGGGCCACCACGGTCACGTTCTCCAGCAGCGCATCGATGTGGTCCTTGAACAGCAGGCCCATGATCACGGCCGGGATGAAGCCCGCCAGCAGCTTCAGGTAGAGGTCGAAGCTCTGGAAGAAGCGCTTCCAATAGAGCACCACCACGCTGAGGATGGCGCCGAACTGGATGGCCACCGTGAAGAGCTTTACGAAATCGTCCTGCGCGATGCCCATCAGCGTGGAGCCGATGATCATATGGCCGGTGCTGCTCACGGGCAGGAACTCCGTGAGGCCCTCGATGATGGCCAGGACGATGGCCTCCAGGATCCCCATGCCTGCCGACTACCGCGTGGGGCGCTTCAGGATGGCGTAGACGATGAACAGGTAGCCGGCCAGGGCCACCAGCGGGGCCACGGTGATGCGGCGCGGGCTGAAGATGGCCTCGGGGTCGAAGGTGTTGGGGTCGCCGGTACCGCCGCCGGCCATCAGGATGAAGCCCAGCACCACGATGCCCAGGCCGATCACCAGCAGGCGGTAGTTCTCGCGGGTGAAGGGCATCTCGTTGTCGTTGTGCGCGGCCATGCGGGTCGGGGGTTCAGCTCCAGTGGATGTCTTCGGCGGACATGCGAAGGTAGCGCCGCACGGCGAACCAGGTGCTGGCCAGGGAGATCAGCAGGCCCAGCAGCAGCACGGCGGCGAAGAGCAGCACCAGGGTGGTGGCGTTGGTGAAGGCCAGCAGGTCGGGCACCGTGCGCAGCACCAGGCGCAGCGTGAGCACCAGCAGGCCGATGGCCAGCACGGCGCTGAGCACGCCCTGCCACAGGCTCTGCCCCAGGAAGGGCCGCTGGATGAACCACCGCGTGGCGCCCACCAGATGCATGGTGCGGATCAGGAAGCGCTGGCTGTACACCGCCAGGCGGATCGTGTTGTTGATGAGCGCCACGGCGATGATGAGCAGCAGCACGCTGAAGCCCAGCACGGCCAGCCCCAGCTTGTTCATGTTCGCCTGGATGTTGCGCACCACCGCCGCGTTGTAGGCCACTTCGTGCGTGCGGGGGTCGCCCTGCAGGCGCTCCACGATCCATTGCACGCTGTCCGGATGGGCGTGCGTGGCGGCCAGCCGCAGCTCGATGCTCGCCAGCAGCGGGTTGCTGCCCAGCACGCCCAGGAAGTCCTCGCCCAGGTCCTGCTTCAGCTGCTCGGCCGCCTCGTCGGCGGTCACGTAGCGCGTCTCCAGCACCCAGGCTTCGGTGTCCAGCGCCTTGCGGTACTGCATCACGTCCGTCTCCTTCAGCCCCCGCTTCAGGAAGACGTCCACGCGGACATGCTCCTTGAAGTAGCGGTCCAGGGCGCGCGCATTCAGCACCAGGAAGCCCAGCACCCCCAGCATGAAGAGCACCAGCGCGATGCCCACCACGGTGCCCACCGTGGCCGTGCGCGTGCGTCGCCGGGTGGGTCGCTCCATCGACATGGCCGCGAAGGTAGCCGCCGGGGCCGGTCCGCTACTTTCGCGCAGCGAACGAGCGGACATGGCCTACGAGCACACGGACATCGAGAAGAAGTGGCAGGACGAATGGCGGAAGCGCGGCACCTACCGCGTGGCCAACGACCCCTCCAGGCCCAAGTACTACGTGCTCGACATGTTCCCTTATCCCAGCGGCGCCGGCCTGCACGTGGGGCACCCCTGGGCTACATCGCCAGCGACATCGTGGCGCGCTACAAGCGGCACTGCGGCTTCAACGTGCTGCACCCCATGGGCTACGACAGCTTCGGCCTGCCCGCGGAACAGTATGCCATCCAGACCGGCCAGCACCCCGCGACCACCACCGAGGTCAACGTGAAGCGCTACCGCGAACAGCTGGACCACATCGGCTTCAGCTTCGACTGGGACCGCGAGGTGCGCACCAGCGATCCGTCGTTCTACAAATGGACCCAGTGGATCTTCCTGCAGCTCTTCGACAGCTGGTACGACGCCAAGGCGGACAAGGCCCGTCCGATCAGCGAGCTCATCGCGCGCTTCGAGGCCCAGGGCTGCACCGGCCAGGATGCCGGCGTGCTCACCGGCGACATCGAGCAGTTCGTGGGCGGCTTCACCGCGGCGGAATGGCAGTCGTTCGATGAACGCACCAAGCAGCTCGTGCTGCAGCACTTCCGCCTGGCCTACCTCAGCGATGCCTGGGTGAACTGGTGCCCCGCGCTGGGCACGGTGCTCGCCAACGATGAGGTGAAGGACGGTGTGAGCGAGCGCGGCGGCCACCCCGTGGAGCGCAAGCGCATGAAGCAGTGGAGCCTGCGCATCACCGCATACGCCCAGCGCCTGCTCGATGGGTTGGACGGACTGGACTGGAGCGAGAGCATCAAGGAGGCGCAGCGCAACTGGATCGGCCGCAGCGAGGGCGCCACCGTGCGGTTTGCCCTCACCCCCGACCCCACTCCGGGGGAGAGGGGGGCACAAGCCCCCAGTTGGGCTGAGCGCCCGGGTTACTTGACGGCCGACGAGCGCTCGGCCTCAAAGCTCCAGCGTTATGCCCGTGAGAATCGAAAGGACCCCACCGAGGCCGAGGACAGACTATGGCAGCAGATACGTGGTCAAGCCACCGGCGGCAGGATCCGCAGGCAGCACGTGATCGATAGGTACATTGTGGATTTCGTCTCGTTGCCCAAGCGGTTGATCATCGAGGTGGATGGCGGCATTCATGAGCAGACCCGAGAAGAGGATGCTGCTCGAACAGAGCGATTGAAGGAACTGGGCTTTGATGTCATCCGCTTCACGAACGAGGAGGTGATGGCAGACATGCCTCGCGTAGTGGAAGCCATTAAAGCCGCTCTTGGTCCAAGGCCGGATGTCAGGTTTTCGGATGCGGAGCGCGTTTCCCCCTCTCCGTCGGAGAGGGGGCCAGGGGGTGAGGGGCATTTCATCGAGGTCTTCACCACCCGCCCGGATACCCTTTTTGGCGTAACGTTCTTAACGCTGGCTCCGGAACACGAACTGGTTCCCGTTCTCACAACGCCGGACCGCAAGGCCGAGGTGGAGGCCTACGTGAACACCGCCAAGAACCGCAGCGAGCGCGAGCGCCAGGCCGAGGTGGACAAGGTGAGCGGCGTGTTCACCGGCAGCTACGCGAGGCACCCCTTCACCGGTGCGGATGTGCCCGTGTGGGTGGGCGATTACGTGCTGGCCGGCTACGGCACCGGTGCCGTGATGGCCGTGCCCGGCGGCGACCAGCGCGACTGGCGCTTCGCGAAGCACTTCGGTCTGCCCATCATCGCGGTGACCGAGGCTGCCGATATCGAGAAGGAGGCCGACGAGCGCAAGGACGCTACCATCTGCAGCGAGGGCTTCCTCAAGGGCTTGAAGGTGCCGCAGGCCATCACCCGCGCCATCCAAGAGCTGGAGAAGCTCGGCGCCGGCGAGGGCCGCACCAACTTCCGCCTGCGCGATGCCGCCTTCGGCCGCCAGCGCTATTGGGGCGAGCCGATCCCCATCTACTACCAGGACGGAATCCCCTATCCGCTGCCGGAAAACGAGTTGCCTTTGAAGCTCCCCGAAGTGGACAAGTTCCTGCCCACGGAGGACGGTGAACCGCCCCTGGCCCGCGCCGCCAACTGGAGCTATAACGGCTTCCCGTTGGAGACCACCACCATGCCCGGTTGGGCCGGTAGCAGCTGGTACTTCCTGCGCTATATGGATCCCGGTAACGCGGAGCGCTTTGCCTCACCCGAGGCCATCAACTATTGGCAACAGGTGGACCTTTACGTGGGCGGCAGCGAGCACGCCACCGGCCACCTGCTCTACTTCCGCTTCTGGACCAAGTTCCTGCACGACCGCGGCTGGCTGCCCTTCGATGAGCCCGCGAAGAAGCTGGTGAACCAGGGGATGATCCAAGGGGTAAGTGCTTGGGTCTATCGTTGCAGTATTACCTGGAACTCTTCTGGTCTTGATGTCTCAGATGCGCTGTCTTTCATTGAGCCTTTCGCGCTGCTTGTGTCTTCAGATGTTGCCGATGACTGGAGGTCAAATGACCCGTCCCGACAATCATCAGCCGATGAGTTGATGCGAGCAGGTCTGAACTCGCTTGAAGAGGTTGCGAACAACCAGGGGACGCCGGCCAGTTTTCGTGGGAGACTGCCGATCGACCGACACCTCTCATCCGCGCGAATTGGGATTGAGTTCGTTGATGGAGATCACTTGATCAGTGAATCAGGACTTCGTTCGGACCGAAGAGAGTATAAGGAAGCGTTCTTCGTGAAGCGAGGTCAGGACTTCATGGTTACTCGCGAAGTCGAGAAGATGTCCAAGTCGAAGTTCAACGTGGTGAACCCCGACGACATCATCACCAAGTACGGCGCCGACACGCTGCGCTTGTACGAGATGTTCCTGGGCCCCTTGGAGCAGAGCAAGCCTTGGGACACCAACGGCATCGAGGGCACCTTCCGCTTCCTGCGGAAGTTCTGGAACCTCTTTCACGGTCCGGAGGATACGTTCCAGTTGACCGACGACGCCCCCACCAAACCCGAACTGAAGATCCTGCACGCCACCCTGAAGAAGGTGACCGAGGACATCGAGAAGATGAGCTTCAACACCAGCGTGGCGCAGTTCATGATCGCGGTGAACGAGCTGGGCAGCCTGAAGTGCACCAAGCGCGCGGTGCTGGAGCCGCTGGTGGTCGCCCTGGCACCCTTCGCCCCGCACATCGCCGAGGAGCTGTGGCAGAAGCTCGGGCATGCTGACAGCGTCACCACCGCCCCCTGGCCGCAATGGAGCGCCGAGCACCTGGTGGAGGACAGCTTCAGCTACCCCATCAGCTTCAACGGCAAGACCCGCCTGCAGCTGGAGTTCCCCATCGCGCTGGACCCCAAGAGCGTGGAGGAGCAGGTGCTGGCCAACCCCGAGGTGCAGGCCCGGCTCGAAGGCAAGGCGCCCAAGAAGGTGATCGTGGTGCCCAATCGCATCGTGAACATCGTGGTGTAAGGTCCCACAGGCATCTTGCCTGTGGCGCGATGAACAGGATGGCCAGGCGCTGGCTGCGGGCTCGGCACCGGAAGCACCTTTCCGCGAATTGCGTTGTCCGCCTACCATGGACGGTATCATGGTCCACAAGGTCACCAAGCGCACAGGCATGCGGAACGCTGGACGATCCTGAAGTAAGCGGCCAGGCGATCGCGCAAGAAAGCGCGCGCGTTCCGGCACATACCCGGTGCGTCTGGATCGGTGATGGTCATCCCCCTTCCACCGGCCGGTCCCCTGCTCGTGTTAAAGTCTGTTGCAGCCGCCCGGGGGCATGGTCGTGCGCCCCACCTTCGGGGAAACGCACCGGGCCATGATCATCACCGGCTTCCTCACCCCCTACCTGCTGTGCATGGGGCTCGCGTTCCCCTGCGGACCCACGGAACAGCTACCGCCCGTGGCGGGCACACCGCGCGTGAACGTGCAGCGGCTCATCCGCGCGGTGCCGGTGCCCAAGGACCTTGCGGCTGTGGACCTGGTGCAGCGCACCTGTGCGCTCTACGTGGCGATGCGTTCCCATGCCCTGCGCGACCCGATCGCCTTCGGGCGCGAGCTGGAGAGCGCCGCCGTGCGGTGGAACTACTGCCCGGGCGGCACCATGGTGGCCTGCGCGGTGGTGCCCACGGCGGACGGGGATAGTGTGGTCACCGGGATCCCGCTGCATTGAGCGGCCGGTGCGTGCCACACCACGGTCGGGTTGATCACGTGGTGCGGCCGCTGAGGCGGCGCCCGCTCACACGTGAGCGTCGCACAGGCGTCCCGCCTGTGTTCACCCCCTCGCTCGCGCCAGAGGGGGCGGCTTCAAGGCCGCGGGCACCGGTAGTTCTTCACGTACTTGAACATCCGGTCGGCCTCGTGGTCCATGCTGTCGTACCTCCCGGCGTAGCCCTCCTCCAGGCCTTTCTCCATGGCCGTGATCGCCTCCGCGCAATCCTTGCCGAAGTACTTCTTGATCTCCCGCAGCATCTCGCGGTCCTTGGCCTCGCGCCAGGAATGCATCTCCTTCTTCAGCACGTATTTCCCGGCGGCCTTGTCGATGATGTACATGAAGGAGAAGCCATCCCAGTAGCTCGTCAGGATGTACTGGTCGCTTTCCATGATCACCTCGTGGAGGCGGTCCATGCCCAGGCTCCCGATGGACATGTTGACCCACCTGCGGCCCCCGAAATGCAGCTCGGAGACCTTGCTTTGGCCGACCTGTCGTTCGCGTTTATCCTCCTTCACATGGTAGCGCAGGTACTGGCCCGTCATGCTGCACGTGCTGCTCTGTGAGCTCTGCGATTCGTACATCCACACAGTGTCCCCTTTCTCGATGAAGAAGCCCACGGGATCCTGGGCAGTAGTGGATAGTGTGCACACGACCGGCACAAGGATGAAGGCGCGAACGCTCATGATCGCCATGAATGATGGTGGTCAAAGCTAGCGGATCGTCACCACCCTGAACCCGAACTGCGCGCCTGGGAACACCCCGCCGGGATTTTGATGGAACCCGCTGGGTATGCTGGTGGACACCGTTACCTGGCCGATGGAGTCGCTGTGCGAATAGGTCACGACAGGCGGAATATCATCCACCATGAAGGGCAGCAAGGTGAACACCGTGTCGCCGCCCGTGGCATCATAGAAGTGCACCCGCACGAACCCGTTCAGCAGAATGTCCTGTGTTACGGCGGGCACCGGGAATGTGGTCCGGTAGCTGGTGGTTCCGGAGCCGCTCCAACCGGCCTGGGGTGGGTTGGGGAAGTAGGCGGCGTTCACGGTCAGACTTCCGTCCGCCCCGGCTGGGCCTTGCGGTCCAGTGGCGCCATCCTTGCCGCAGCCCGTGGATAGGAGCAGGGCTGCGACACCGATGAAACGCGGGATGCGCATGCGGTTCGTGCTGAGGCCCAACGGCAGGCTGGGGTGAACGCCGCCGCGCTGTTCCATGCTCTTTTCCATGTTGGGATGATCGCCTCACGAAAGTAGGCTACGCCCCCTCACCCCCCACCACACCTCCGGAACGGGTAGGTGCTTGGCCGGGCGACGCACAAAGCCTACCCGCATGCGCACCCCCAGCGGCCCAGACGGCTCCCCTTGCCGAATGCATATGGCCCGGCCGACCATTCCCTGCGGATCGATGGTCCATCGGCCCTTGGTGCCGAAGGCCTTGGCCTGGGCTGATGAGCTAAGGCCGCCGGAGGCGGAGCGGCCCGGAGGTGCTCGGCCGGCGGAGGGACGGCGTGGGTGCCCGCGCAAGGAGGCTATCAAGATCGTTGGGATCTGCTGGGGCTGTAAGCTGTTACCCACTGTCTGGTCCTGCGTGCATGAACGGCTGCACTATCCATACTCGAGCAGAGCTGCCAATGCGGGAATACCGTCGTTGCTAAGCGTTGAGATCATCTGACAGGGAGGCACGGACCGCAGATCCGCGCCAGCGGCATTCGGGCTATTGAGTTCTTTCCGTTATCTCCATCGTCCATTCACGTAGGTCGATCACTTCGACCTCATCGCTGGCGCGGATCCGCGATCCGTGCCATCCCCTAGCTTGGACCTCGTGAGCCGGAAGTACAAGATCCACGACCAGGCCGACGCCCATTTCATCACCTATACCGTCGTGGGTTGGGTGGACGCGTTGAGCAGGCCGCTCTACAAGGACATCGTGGTCGACAGCCTGGCCCACTGCCAGCGCGAGAAAGGCCTCGAGCTGTTCGCCTGGTGCATCATGAGCAACCATGTGCACCTGATCGCCCGGGCCGCCGAAGGCCAGCGGCTCCAGGATATCCTCCGCGACCACAAGAAGTTCACCGCCAAGAAGATCGTGGAAGCCATCATCAGCAACGCACAGGAGAGCCGCCGGGAGTGGTTGCTGCCCTTGCTGCGCCGACCGGATGGCAGCATCCGGTTCTGGCGGCACGACCTGCACCCCATCTGGCTGCGCACGCCTGCGGTGATCGACCAGAAGTTGGACTACATCCACATGAATCCGGTGAATGAGGGCTTCGTGGATGAACCGCAGCATTATCCCTACTCGAGCGCAGCTGCCTATGCGGGGATGCCGTCAATGCTGAGCGTGGAGATCATCTGACAGGAGAGGCACGGATCGCAGATCCGCGCCAGCGGCGACGGCCTGCGCGCCCGCGCAAGGAGGCTATATTGACGGGGATGGAACTCGACTCCCTGTTCTTCGACGACCACGACGCCGTGGACGTGCACGAACGGAACCTCCCCCATTGGCGGCAGGAAGGCAAGCTGTACTTCGTGACGTGGCGGCAGGCGGACAGCATCCCTGCCGCGAAGCGTGAGCAGTGGGCGCAGGAGCGTGCAGCGTTCATCGCCGCCCATGGGGATCCGGCCGCCACGCGGTTGGGACCGGAGCTTCGGCGGTGCTATCATCAGCTGTTCAGTGAGCGGGTGCACCGCTGGCTGGACGTCGGGCACGGCTCGTGCGCACTGCGCAGGCCGGATGTCGCGGGCATCGTCCGCGCGGCCTTGCATCAGTTCGACGGTCAGCGCTATCGCCTGGGGTCCTTCGCCATTGCGGGCAACCATGTGCATGTGCTCGTGGCACCGGTGGCCGGCATCGCGCTCTCCCGCGTGTTGCACAGCTGGAAGTCGTACACAGCGAAGGCCATCAACACCGCCTTGGGCCGCAGCGGCACCTTCTGGCAGGCGGAGAGCCACGACCACCTCGTGCGGTCGGCGGCTGCGCTGTACCGCATCGAGGCATACATCCACGCCCACGAAGAGCAAGGCGCGCTCGTGGAGCGCAGGGACCTCCTTTAGCGTCGCACGGGCATTCCGGTAAAGTCGCACAGGCGTCCCGTCTGTCTTCACCCCTCACAGGCGCTCCTTTGAAGTCGCACAGGCGTCCCGCCTGTGTCCACGCCTCACAGGCGGGACGCCTGTGCGACACCATGCGCCGGGCCTCACGCCTTCCGCCGCTTCGGCTTCTTCCCCGGCTTCGCTTGCTCCACCCGCTCCTTCACCGCCGCGATGATCGTGGCCAGGTCCGACCGGGGCAGGCTCACCCACCGGCCAAGCGCCTGAGGTTTATCACTTCCTTGTCCAGCGCCTGGTCGGCTTGGGGCGAGGCGGGCGGCATGGGGTCCGGGTCGCTCAGGCCACCGCGCGCTTGGACCGGCGTGACACCGTCCGGGTGGGCCGTGTCAGCATGCGGCTCATGGTGCTCAGCAGGAACCCGCGCAGGCTCAAATGCTCATCCAACTCCGGCCATTCCACACCAGCCCCGTCCGGAAGCAGTTCATAGCGGCTCAACTGGGCCGCAGTGGCCTTGGCCAAACGTTGAAAACTGTCCAATGGGAACTCCAGGCGGCCGCTGTTCAACATCACCAGCAGCAGATTCGCATCCTTGATGGCATGTACGGCCGTGATGCGTACACCATGCTCCCGGATCAAGGCATTGACGGGATCCTGGATGATCGGCTTTCTAGTGCTCATGGCTTGAAGTGTGCGTTCCACGCTTTGATGATGCGCGCCTTGTTGGCCTTCACCAGTGCCTCCGCTCGCCGGACCTCCTGCACTTTCATGCGTCCATTGTCATCGGCAAGCATCACCGGCTCAAGCCAATACTTCACCAGTCCATCCCCTTTGCGCACATGCACGTGCATGGGCTCGTTGTTCTCGTTGCTGTAGAAGTGGAACGCATAGCCCTCGATGTCCGGTTTGATCGCCTTGGGTGCCATGCGTGTGCTCCAAAGTTAACCCGCTCGCATGGCCTCCGGCTCTGCTTCGCCTACTTCCGCTCCTTCACCACCCGTTCCTTCACCGTCACGATGAACCTCCTCTACCGCCGCACAGGCGTCCCGATAGTCGCACAGGCGTCCCGCCTGTGTCCACGCCTCACAGGCGTCCCGTTGAAGTCGCACAGGCGTCCCGCGTGTGTCCGCCCCTCACAGGCGGGACGCCTGTGCGACGTTATACGCTGGGGCGGTTTGAGCGTCGCGTACGGATCCGAGCCCCTCACCCCCGCCACACCTGCGGCACGGGCACGCGATCAGCCCCAGCGCGATCGCTCGGCGCACCAGACCCACCCGCGTGCGCACGCCCAATTTCCGGTACAGCTTTTCCAGGTGCGTGCGCACCGTGCGCGCGCTGATGCCCAGCACGGCAGGCAGCTCCTTCACCCCCGGCTCATCGTCGCCACAGAGCAGCCGGCAGATCCGCCGTTCCTGCGCCGTCAACCGTTCCAGCACCGAAGCCGCATCCATCCGGGCTTCCATCCCTACCAAGGTGGCTCAACCGGTCTTCCACTCCGCACCCTGTGTTGATCGGTTCTCCACGATCGATCGTGCGATCGGAGCCTGATCCAGTGTTTTTATGAAAAGCACATCCCCATCCTTGATCGCATTGTTCGCGTGTGCACCCCGCCAACACAGACAAAGCGAACGCCCCGGCACGCACCCCTGTCGGGGTCGGCCGGGGCGTTCTGCCACGGGGTCCTGGTGCTCAGGCGGCGGCCATCGCACGGCAGGGCTCGCTCCTGCTGCTTTCGCCGGCGGCACCGATGGCGCTCACCGCGAACCAGTAGAAACGGCCCGGCTCCAACTGATCCACATCGAAGCGGCTCTTGGTGGTGACACCGATGAGCTGCCAGGTGAAGGGGTCGTTGCTGCTGCTCATGTACACGTGGTGCATGTCGCAGCCGTCCTCACGCTGCCAGCGCAGGCTCACCCGGCCCTCCATGTTCGTGACCCGCGTGCCCAGGTTGCGCGGCGGCGCCAGCTCGCCCACCGGCCCTCCGCGGTCCACCACTTCGAAGCCGCTGCTCTTGATCACCGTGGCATCGCCGGCGCTGGCCATCTGCACGTAGCCGGCCCACTGCTTCACGGCCTCCACCAGGGCCGCTTCCGCCGTGTCGCGCTCCCGGTACTCCCGCCGGCCCCGGTTGGCCTCCACCGCCGCGTTCTTCGCCACCAGTTCGTCCACCAGCGTCTGGAAGGCCGCCGGCGTCGGCACCGGGTTGGGGAACGCGGGGTTGCCGTTCACGTTGTCGTGCAACGCCTGCGCTTTGGCCACGAGCCCCGTGGCGGGGAGGCCGGTGAGGCCCAGTTTCACTCTTGCCATTGTGTTGGGGCACTTCTGCTGCGCAACCCCGGCGCGTTGGTTAGTGGGCCTTGTTCGCAGGGGCGGCCCCCGTCGTTGCGCATCCCCCATCGGTCATTTGGCCGAGGGGGGCACCGCAACCCACGCTCCCGCTTCCGCAGGCACCCGACCGGGGCGGCCTGCAGCGCGCCGCGCGCCCACCGGCCCATCCGCATCCGCACCCGAACGCCGCGCGGTCGGGTCCACATTTCCCGTAGTCGGATCCAAACGCCCCGCGTCCGGGTCCACATTCCGCGAGACTGGATCCAAACGCCGCATGACCGGGTCCACATTCCCCGAAGGTGGATGCGAACGCCGCACGTCCGGGTCTACATTCCTCCAGACTGGATCCAAACGCTCCGCGTTCAGGTCCACATTCCGCGAGACTGGATCCAAACGCCCCGCGTTCGGGTCCACATTTCCCGAGACCGGATTCAAACGCCTCACGTTCGGGTCCACATTCCGCGAGATCGGATCCAAACGCCTCGCGTTCGGGTCCACATTTCCCGAAGGTGGATGCGAACGCCCAGCACCTTGACCAAGGACCAAGGACCAAGAACCGAAGCCCACCGCACGCACACCACCCCTGCCCAGCACCGCTCCGCCTCCGGCGGCCGAATGCCTAAGGACCAGCCGACCATTCCCTGCGGATCGATGGTCCATCGGCCCTTGGTGCCGAAGGCCTTGGCCTGGGCTGATGAGCTGGGGCCGCCGGAGGGACGGCCTGCATGCGCGACTCCCGATCATCTTTGTCCCATGGGCCGCTCATCCCCCCACTTGGTGCAGGAACACCTGGAGCTGATCAGCGGCGAGGTCTTCGAGGAGTTCGGCGCGGTGATCACCGGCCTCGTGGGCGGCCGCAACGGCATCTATGCGCTCTACGATGGCGACCGCCTGTACTACGTGGGGTTGGCCACCGACCTCAAGACCCGCCTGAAGGCCCACCTGCGCGACCGGCACAAGGACCTGTGGGACCGCTTCAGCGTGTACGTCACCAACGGCGATGCGCACATGAAGGAGCTGGAATCGTTGATGCTGCGCGTGATCCAACCCCAGGGCAACCGGGTGAAGGGGCGCCTCCACGGCTCGCAGGACCAACGGGGCGAGCTGGAGCGCCGCATCAAACACGCCCAGCAGGCGCTGCTCCACGGCATCATTGGCAAGGCCACCGCATCATCGGCCGGCCGGCCTTCCCGGCCTGCTGCGAAGCGCGTCCGCCCGGCAGCGAAGAACAGCCGCACCGATGGCCTGCGCGGCCACGGGGCCACCGGGGTGGTCTTCCTGCGCGCCCAGCACAAGGGCCGCACCTACAAGGCCACCCTGCACACGAACGGACAGGTGAAGGTCGGCGGCACGCTGTACCCTTCCCTTAGCGCTGCCGGTCAAGCGGTGACCAAGCGCAGCACCAACGGCCGCACTTTCTGGCGCGTGCGCACAGCGGATGGGACCTGGGTGAGCATCGGGTCGCTGGAGGTGTGAGCGAAGCCAGGAGCCAGCGCGGCGACCATCCACGCCCACAAAGAGCACGGCGCGCTCGTGGAGCGCAGGGACCTCCTCTAGCCTCGCACAGGCGTTCCTTTGAAGTCGCACAGGCGTCCCGCCTGTCTTCAACCCTCACAGGCGTCCCGTTGAAGTCGCACAGGCGTCCCGCCTGTGTCCACGCCTCACAAGCGTTCCTTTGAAGTCGCACAGGCGTCCCGCCTGTGTACACGCCTCACAGGCGGGACGCCTGTGCGACACCATGCGCCGGGCTCACGCCTTCCGATGCTTCGCCTTCTTCCGCTGCGTCTCCAGCCGGGCCTTCAGCTTCACGTTGAACCTCCTCTACCTCGTACAGGCGTTCCGATGAAGTCGCACAGGCGTCCCGCCTGTGTACACCCCTCACAGGCGGGACGCCTGTGCGACGCCATGCGCCGGGCCTCACGCCTTCCGCTGCTTCGGCTTCTTCCCCGGCTTCGCTTGCTCCACCCGCTCCTTCACCGCCGCGATGATCGTCGCCAGGTTCGACCGGCGCAGGCTCACCCACCGGCCCTTCATCCGCACCTGGAGCACTTCACCATCGCGCAACAACCGCGCCGGCAGGCCCGTCAGGTCTTCTTCGCCCGTGGCCAGGATGCGCTTGATCGCCCGCAGCAGCTCGAGGAGCACGATGTCCTTCATGACGGATCACATTGGATTCCTTTGACCAGCGCCTGATGGGCCTTGAGCAGCGCGAGCGACATAGGTTCCGGGTCAGAAAACCGTGTCCAGGGAAGCGGCCTTGAGGATCCGGGCCTTCGAAGAATACCGCGGGCTCTGTGGGGCCTTCCCTTTCACCTTGCCCAAAGGGACCCGCTTTATCTTCTCCGCCTTGCCAGTGAAGGTCACGATGTACTTGTTCGTCTCGCGATACTGTTGGATGCTCTTGACCGTGGCAAGGTGAGTAATGGCGGACTCTGGTGATACCTGATAGGCTGCGATGTACTTGATCTTAGGGATCATCGAGGGATTCACACGGATCGCATACCAGGCATCCTCGCCAAGGAAAACCGCTTTGAACCCGTCCTCTCGTGCCGGTACCACGATGGTATCCAACTCCGAGACATCCACGTGGGCGGTGTCCTCGGTCACCTCGCTTAAGAACGGTTCAAACTCATACAGCACAGTGCCCGTCGCATTCTTGTATCGACGAAGCGTAATGACCTCAACGGGGAACTTGAATCTGCTGATGAGCACTGTTTCCAACTCATCGCTCAAGTCGTCGATCACGAGCAACGCATTGAATGCGTCGGACCTATGCGTAATACGCTCCAAGAGATAGTCGACGTTCTCGTAGTTGTTCTTTCGTGCGAACGTTTCGCATGTCTTCCAATCGTCAGGTCGTTTCTGCAACGCCTCCTTGATGATGTTCTTGACCTGCATCCGTGAAGTCTCGAAGGAGAGGGAGAACTCAAGGATCTGCACGGCTATGTGCTTCAGGTGCTGATGGCTCGCAAGATCCACCTCGACAATGAAGAGCTTGGGGTCCTCGTGGTCAGTCAGGTCGAGCAAATACCCGTCGGGTATGTTCTTCGTCGCACCGCTCTTGCCGATCTTCCGCTTGTCGTTCAGGTAGATCCTGTTCTTACCGAACAAGGGCTCCTTCACATCGGCAACTGAATCCTCCATCGCCGCTTCGCTTTCGAAGGGCATGGGCACGTATCGTTCCTTCTTGTTCCACAGCATGGATCACTTGGCTTTCGTTCGTTTCGACTTCTCCCCCGCCAACAACCCCTTCGTATACTCCTCATACAACTCAAACAGGTACTCCACCCGCTTCGCATCGCTGGGGAAGGGTTGTGGTCGGTAGCACTTGTCCACCGCCTTGTCCAGCGCCTGGTGGGCTTTGAGCAGCACGGGCGGCATGGTGAGCGGGTCGTACAGATCGGCCAGGGAACTGCCGGGGAACTGCGCCCGCGCATCCAACACTCCTTGCGCCGCCGCCTCCACCGCCGCCTTCTGCTCGTCGCTCGGTTGCTGGGGCCAGGGGAAGTTGTTGTAGACGATCGTGTTTGAGTAGCGGAAGTCGCTCTTCATTCGACCACAAGTGACAGCCACCCATGCCATGTGCATCATCGACGTGAGCATGCCAAAATGATAGAGCCTGGCATTCGGTACGAGTTGCACCGTGTTGCTCACGATCACCTCAGCTGGCAGAAATGCCATAGGGATGTAGGTGCGCCTTTCGGATGAGACTTCCGGAACGGCGATGAACGTGGTTTCGGGCTGGGCTACCTGTGCGAACAGGGTTGGAGTCGCGGCCTTCTTCCGGGTCGCTTCAGCCTTGCTCGCCAGGCGTTCTCTTCGCACTGCATCCACCCGCGCCTTGACATGCGGCAAGCTGTTCAACTCTGCGGGACTGATATCAGGGAGCCAAAGGCACCAGCGTTGTCGGCCATTGATAAAGTCGCCGCCGCTGAGGAACGGGCGTATCCACTTCGCGGCGTTCGGCTCTTGACGGAGGAACTCATCTTTCGTTGCGTCATCATCAAAGAGGAAGTGCCCACCGTCGGTCGGCTTGTTGCCCCACACCATCCTCGGGACCGGGCACAGTGGTTCACTACGATTGCTGATCACCAGATCTGGGCCGCCGACCAGATAGGGATTGATGTTCGATACCCTTGAAGCCGTCGGCTCCGATGTGATCGTCTCATACGTGAACAGGTGCTTCACAGCGACATCGTAGGCTGCGAACCCGATGATGACGCAATGGACCGCCGCATTCCCACGAGCCTCGTTGTTCCACCGAAAGGTCTGGTGCGCAAAGTGGATCTTCACATGGTACCGGTTGAACATCTCGTTCCAGAGCAGTCCGACTTGTTCACCCTGTGCAATGGAGTTCGTAGAGACGAAGCCAACCTTGGTCTGTGATCCCTGAATGAGCTCAGCCGCCTTGATGTACCAAGCAGATACGAAGTCCAGAACACCGTGCCCCTTGATCTTGGCCATCACGTGGTCCATATCCTCCTTTTGCTCGGCGTTCTGGTAGTGATGGCCTAAGAACGGCGGGTTCCCCAGGATGAAATCGTACCGTTTCCCTACCGGCAGCAGGCTCTGCCAGTCGGTGCGCAGGGCGTTGGCGTTGGCGATGGTGGCGCTGCTGCGCAGGGGGATGCGCACCATGTACTCCCCGAAGGCGGCGCTCACCTCCTGGTTCAGCTGGTGGTCCGTGAGCCACAGGGCCACCTGCGCGATCTGCGCGGGGAACTCGTCCAGCTCGATGCCATAAAAGCGGTCCACGTTCAGGCGCACCAGGTGGTCCACGTCCATCACCTGCTGGCCCTTCTGCAGGGCGCGGATCACCTCCATCTCCAGGCGCCGCAGTTCGCGGTAGGTGATCACCAAAAAGTTGCCGCAGCCGCAGGCCGGGTCCAGAAAGCGCAGCTCGCTCAGCTTCTGGTGGAACTTCTCCAGCTTGGGGGTGCTGCCCTTCACCTGCGCGAACTCGTCCCACAGCGCATCGAGGAAGAGCGGCTTGATGAGCTTGAGGATGTTCTGCTCGCTGGTGTAGTGCGCCCCCAGGTTGCGCCGCTGCTTGGGGTCCATGGCGCTCTGGAACAGCGCACCGAAGATGGCCGGGCTGATGCGGCCCCAGTCCAAGGAGGCCAGTTCCAGCAGCGTCACGCGCATGGCGCCGTCCCACTCGGCCAGCGGAAGCTGTTCCTCGAAGAGCTTGCCGTTGATGTACTTGAAGTCGGCGAGGCGCTCGTCCAGCGTCCTGGGCCGCTTGTCCTCGGCGGTGTTCAACAGCTGGAAGAGGCGGGCCATCTGGGCGCCGAGGTCGCTGCCGTCCTCGCGGCTTTGGTCGGTGATGAAGGTGTAGAAGGCGTCGCGCTCGAAGATGCCGGTATCGTCGGCGAAGAGGATGAAGAGCAGGCGCACCAGGTAGAGCTCCAGCGCGTGGCGCTCGGGGCTGCCCGGCTGCCCGTCGTAGCCGGTGGCCTTCAGCTCGTCGTGCAGCCGGCCCATCAGCTCGGCCGCGCGGATGTTCACGGGGTCCTGCTCGCGCACGGTGCGCACCTCGTAGCCCGCGATGAAGTCGAAGACCTCGATGCGCTGGGGCAGCTCCTCCAGGGTGAGCTCGGTGAGGGTGCCGGTCTCCAGGTCCTTGAGGCGGAAGCGCTGGAAGTCGCTCACCAGCAGGTAGCGCGGCTTCTCGTGCTCCTTCAGGCCTTGGAAGTAGTCGTTGGCCTGAATGAACGCTTTCTCCAGGTCCTTGCCCTTGCTCTTGTGCTCCACGAGCAGCATCCCGGGCCAGAAGTAGTCGATGTAGCCGTCGCCCTTGCTGAGCTTCTTCACGTGCACCTCATAGCTGCCCACGGTGCGGCTGCGCACGCCGAACACCTCGAAGAACTCGATCCAGAAGGGCTTGGCATCGGCGTCCTCGTTGTGGGCGTTGGCCCACTGCTTGGCAAAGCGGGTGGCGCGGGTGCGGATCTCGCGGCGGGAGAGGGGCATGGGGGATGCGGTGAAAATAGCACGGTCGCTAGCTTGCCTGCATACATCGCGCAGCATGTCACATGGATACGATCGCATCCCCGGCCGCGAAACGCGCATGGTGGTGGGGCTACCCTACGGTTGGGTGGAGCTGATGGGGTTTCTGCGGTGCATGGGCTTTGAGGAGATCGACGCCCTGCAGGCCGGCCTGCTGAAGCACAAGGGCTACATCCACGGCGGCGATCACTACCAGTGGCACCCCAGCGCCAAAGGCCGGCGATGGCTGCACCACGACCCCCGGTTCGACCTCATCTGGGTGCGGCCCGGCAAAGGCGCCTTCCTCTTCGCCGCCCTGCAGCGGCATGCGGCGGCCGCCAAGGCCAAGGCGGAGCGGGGGTGAGGGGGGTGAGCGGTCCATCCGTCCGAGAGGATCGGAGCTACGTCGCTCCCGCTCAACCCTCCAGCGAGTTTCGGTGTCCGTGCGGAGCATGCCCCAGACCCAACAGCGACCTTTGCCCTGCGACGTTAACCCTTCAACCGCCAGACCATGAACATGCAGATCGACGCTACTGCGCCTGAGCTCTTGTGGTACTCGAAGCATCGGCCTTTCTTGGTGGTGGAACAACTGTTCTTCCACCTCACGGGCAACCCAACAGCTTCGCAGTGGAGCAACCGCCTCGCCTCGTCCTCCTTGGTGGTCAACTGTACCCTCGTGGACCTGCACCAGCCGGACAGACCACAGGGATCCACCGGACCGCCCGTGTCACTGAATGCTCTGATCACTCCGGCCATGAAACAACCCTGGCTGCCGCTGGGCAACCACTGGCGCTTTGATCCGCCTGTGTTGCGTCCGGAGGATCGTATCGGCTCACCTCAGTGGGAGGTTCGGCTCTGGTTGAAGGACTTCTCCTGGCAACCTGAGGAGTCCGTGGTCATCTCGCTGGAGACCGATGCGGAGCTTGTTAAGCCCGTTCCGGCCTAGTGCACACGATTGCGAGGGGCCAGCTTCCTCATGTATGCCGTCGTGGTCGGGTACGTAGCCGACTCCTACGATCGGCACGAGCGTGGACGCTCGCGCCAGTGTGGGCTGGTGGGACACCCTGCGTTGGTCTAAGTGGTCCAAGCGGATACCCCGCTACGTCTCAGAATTTCATCTATCGATTGACGTCTTTCAGCCAATCCTTGGCAATGTTATTCAGATAAGTAGGTGGAAGTGACAGTATCCTGCCCGTATCAAGCCCCTCGTCTCGTTTAAGGAGCAACATTGTGCACAAAATTATTTCAGCAAACACGAGGTCAATAATCTCGTCTGGCACACTTTCGATTAAAAAGTTCACCGCTGTTCCCTGGCGTGCAACATAAACCCATTTGCCATTAGGCAGTTCGTATTGAACCAAATGATCGGTTACATGTGTAGTTCCGATAGCTAGGTCACGCAACCCACGAACATCAAACTCAGTGTCCTTGGAACCAGCACTTGCGAGAATTGCTCCGTTCTTACATTCCTCAATATCCTCCAGTGTGATGGCGCCCTCACCAGTAGCGGAAACGACCAAATCGCTTCGCATCAGCAACTCCCGTTTCTTATGGACATGGTAGCCTCGGCTAAAGGCATTGAGAATGCGGTGGTCGTGCTTGTCGTACACCGCGACCGTAAGCTTACGCGCTTTCAAAGCTGATGCAACATTCTTTCCTATCATGCCATAACCAACCACAAGGGCAGATCTTCCACTGATCGTCACACCGATATCTCTGAGTATCTGATCCAAGGCAGTTGCTACAGAGTCACCCACAAAGCGTGCTTCAATCTCCTTGAGCGGACTCCTCGCCACGGAGAAAACAGGGCACTGGATGCCCTCAACGCACTTGTTATACCGATTGTGGCCGAACGTAGTATCCTCAACCACGCCCGCTAAATGATGGGCATCGTCATTACTTAGTTGAGCAATGAATGGGGCAAAATACCCGCCCACCTCATGCACTACAATTTTCTTGTTATCGCGTTTACTGGCAGCAATTGCCTCTGATAGGGTACGGGGTATGACCTCGCTTTGCTCCAATTCCTCATAAGAGTGACCGCGAACATCAATTCCCGCATCCACAAGTCGTTGTAGAGCCTCTGAATCGATGGAGAACGGCTTACTGAAGACCCGGAAGATCTCAGCGCCTGCATCTCGGAGCATCAATAGCAGGTCGGCGGTGTCCTTAAGCACGTGCTGAAGAACGATAAGCCTCAGACCCGCAAGAGCGTGGCGATTGCGCTCTTGTCTGAGATACTTGCCACAAACTCTTAGCTGATCTCTATTCCTGATGTGGTACATGTCCTTGAAGGGTGAGGTCAATGTATGACTCAGCCACCGCAGGACCAATATCCTCCGCCACCAACGCTTTCAGTACATCCTCGGTCTGTTTGAAATAACCCATTGGTTCATCCTGAGTTTGAACCTCGGTTTCAATCTCTAGGAAGTCACCCAGCCCTTCAACTTGATCAACATGAATGCGGACATTCTCGACCGTATACAGCTCGCGGGTTTTCTTCACCACTCCTTTCAGTCCGTAATTCTTCGTAAAATTCTTTAGTGCGGCTTGAAAGGAATCTTTCGATGCATACGGAATGATCCTATACTCCGAAACCTTTATGGTTGGCACGTCCGCGCGCTGGTATTGAATGAGTTCACATCGTCCGTCCTCGTATTCACGGAGCTTCAACTTCGATCCCGAATAGTTGACGTAATAGTCTGTCTGTGTATGTCGCTCGCATGACAAGCCTCGTAGGCCTTCTTCGATTGCCTTGCGATTGCTAAGGCGAAACTTCCCTTCAACATTGACCGGCATCTGTATCGTTGCTTTTGTGGTCCTTGGTCGATGGCCTCAATGTAACGCCTAACCTACCCACTTACCCCCTCATCTCTGAGAGCTATTATGAGAATAGTTGATTTCGGCCGTTCGCAGACCGATAGTAATAGTATTGGGGAGCGTATTAGATTAGGAAGGTTCATTTTCTGGGGTTCAATGGATGCTCGAAAAACTCCAAATCTTCAGACTCAACCTTCAGAACTTTCCCACTCTTCAGTTCCACTACTGCATACAGTTGACTTTGCTGAAATCCCTCATCATTGTAGTAGTGTACGAACCACCTGTGGAAAGCACCTTCCTCAATCTTGTCGGGCACGGTGACAGTCCCCTCTTTCGAGAAGCGGTTGTGAGCACGCTCGATACGCACCTTACATGGACGACGTTCCTCGATAGACATGACTCCTCCTGTGTTTACAGGTCCTATCCACTACACATCTCACAGCTGTCCGGGTTATCCAGGCTGCAGGCGATCTCGGCCTGGGCCTGGCTGAGGGTGCTGGCGCGCTGGGTGGCCAGGTCGCCGGCCACGGGCCCGGTGACGGTGGGTGCGCTGAGCACGGGCTCCACCACGGCCTCGGCGGCGGGGGCCACTTCGCGCACGCGGGCGCCCTCCTGCGCCTTGCCGTTCGCCGCGGGCTCGGCGAGTTTGCTCTTGTCCAGCGTGAACTTGATGGCGTCGGTGGCGGCCTTGGTGCGCAGGTAGTACATGCCGGTCTTCAGCCCCGCCTTCCAGCTGTAGAAGTGCATGCTGGTGAGCTTGGCGAAGTTGACGTTCTCCATGAAGATGTTGAGGCTCTGGCTCTGGCAGATGTAGGCGCCCCGGTCCGCGGCCATGTCGATGATCACCTTCTGGCTGATCTCCCAGGCGGTCTTGTACAGGTCCTTGAGGTTCTGGGGGATCTCCGGGATGTGGGCCACGCTGCCGTTGCTGGCGATGATCTTGTTCTTGAGCTCCTCGCTCCACAGGCCGAGCTTCACCAGGTCGCGCAGCAGGTACTTGTTGACCACGATGAACTCGCCGCTGAGCACGCGGCGGGTGTAGAGGTTGCTGGTGTAGGGCTCGAAGCACTCGTTGTTGCCCAGGATCTGGGCGGTGCTGGCCGTGGGCATGGGGGCCAGCAGCAGGCTGTTGCGCACGCCGTACTGCTTGATCTCGGCGCGCAGCACGTCCCACTCCCAGCGGTCGCTGGGCTTCACGCCCCACAGGTCGGGCTGCAGGATGCCCTGGCTGATGGGGCTGCCGGCGTAGGTCTCGTAGGGCCCCTCCTCCTTCGCCAGGTCCTTGCTGGCGGTGAGGGCGGCGTAGTGGATGGTCTCGAAGATCTCCCGGTTGAGCACCTTGGCCTCCACGCTGTCGAAGGGGTAGCGCATGAGGATGAAGGCGTCGGCCAGGCCCTGCACGCCGATGCCGATGGGGCGGTGGCGCATGTTGCTGCGGCGCGCCTCGGGGATGGGGTAGTAGTTGTTGTCGATGATGCGGTTGAGGTTCCTGGTCAACTGCATCGTGACCTCGAAGAGCTTGTCGTGGTCGAAGCGGCCCTTGTGGACGAACTTGGGCAGGGCGATGGAGCCCAGGTTGCACACGGCGACCTCATCGGCACTGGTGTACTCGATGATCTCGGTGCACAGGTTGCTGCTCTTGATGGTGCCCAGGTTCTGCTGGTTGCTCTTGCGGTTGGCGGCGTCCTTGAACAGGATGTAGGGGGTGCCGGTCTCGATCTGGCTCTCCAGGATCTTGAACCAGAGGTCCTGCGCCTTGATGGTGCGGCGGCCGCGGCCCTCGGCCTCGTACTTCTCGTAGAGGGCCTCGAACTGCTCGCTGTGGGTGTCGCTGAGGCCGGGGCACTCGTTGGGGCACATGAGCGTCCAGTCGCCGTTCTGCTCCACCCGCTTCATGAAGAGGTCGGGGATCCACATGGCGTAGAAGAGGTCGCGGGCGCGCATCTCCTCCTTGCCGTGGTTCTTCTTCAGTTCGAGGAAGTCCTCGATGTCGGCGTGCCAGGGCTCCAGGTAGATGGCGAAGCTGCCCTTGCGCTTGCCGCCGCCCTGGTCCACGTAGCGGGCGGTGTCGTTGAACACGCGCAGCATGGGCACGATGCCGTTGCTGGTGCCGTTGGTGCCCTTGATGTAGCTGCCCTTGGCGCGCAGGTTGTGGATGCTGAGGCCGATGCCGCCGGCGCTCTGGCTGATCTGGGCGCACTGCTTCAGGGTGTCATAGATGCCGCTGATGCTGTCCTCCTTCAGTTGCAGCAGGAAGCAGCTGCTCATCTGCGGCTTGGGGGTGCCGGCGTTGAAGAGCGTGGGCGTGGCGTGGGTGTACCAGCCTTCGCTGAGGTCGTTGTAGGTGCGGATGGCGCTGTCCAGGTCGTGCTTGTGGATGCCCACGGCCACGCGCATCAGCAGGTGCTGGGGGCGCTCCACCACCTTGCCGTCGAGCTTCAGCAGGTAGCTGCGCTCCAGGGTCTTGAAGCCGAAGTAGTCGTACTGGAAGTCGCGGTCGTAGATGATGGCGCTGTCCAGCACCTCGGCGTTGTCGCGGATGATGGCCCACACATCCTCGGCGATAAGGCCGGCCTGCTCGCCGGTCTTGGGGTCGATGTACGCGTAGAGGTCCTTCATGGTCTCGCTGAAGGACTTCTTGGTGTTCTTGTGCAGGTTGCTGACGGCGATGCGGCTGGCGAGCTGGGCGTAGTCCGGGTGGCGCACCGTCATGGTGGCGGCCACTTCGGCGGTGAGGTTGTCCAGCTGGGTGGTGGAGACGCCATCGTAGATGCCGTCGATGACCTTGAGGGTCACCTGGGTGGCATCGACCATGGGGTCCAGCCCGTAGCACAGCTTCTTCACCCGGGCGGTGATCTTGTCGAACTTCACCGCCTCCCGGCGGCCATCGCGCTTCACAACGTACATGCTTCTCTTCGGTTTTGGTCCCTTGGGCGCGGCTCCCGCCTGGCCTCGGGGTGTTGGGTTATGGTGATCCGCTGCGCCGGGGCGACGGGGTTTCCGTCACGGTCCGGGATCGGAAAGGTGGTCGGGGTTCAGGGCCTTCCGGCAGGTGCGGGTCGGCGGTTCTTCAACGGTTGAATGTGAGATCGCTTTCGGGTCGTTCGTTCGGGTCCTGACGGTCGGCTTTTCGACTCTGGCCTCTGGCCTCCAGCCTCTGGCCTCCAGCCTCCAGCCTCCAGCCTCCAGCTTCCGGCCTCCAGCTTCCAGCTTCCGGCTTGTGGCCTGTGGCCTGTGGCTTGTGGCTTGCGGCTTATGGCTTGCGGCTTGTGGCTTGTGGCTTGCGGCTTGTGGCTTGCGTTCAGAAATCGGCGTCCAGGCTGAACTTGTTGGTCTCCTTGTTCTGGGTCATCACCCCGGCCTTCTGGTACTCGCCCACGCGCTTCTCGAAGAAGTTGGTCTTGCCCTGCAGGCTGATCATGTCCATGAAGTCGAAGGGGTTGGCGGCGTGGTAGATCTTCTCGTTGCCCAGCTCCATCAGCAGGCGGTCGGCCACGAACTCGATGTACTGCTGCATCAGCTTGGCGTTCATGCCGATGAGGTTGACGGGCAGCGCGTCGGTGACGAACTCCTTCTCGATCTCCACCGCATCGCGGATGATGGTCTCCACGGTCTTCTTGGGCAGCTTGTTGATGAGGTGCTTGGTGTAGAGCAGGCAGGCGAAATCGCAGTGCAGGCCCTCGTCGCGGCTGATGAGCTCGTTGCTGAAGGAGAGGCCGGGCATGAGGCCGCGCTTCTTGAGCCAGAAGATGCTGCAGAAGCTGCCGCTGAAGAAGATGCCCTCCACGGCGGCGAAGGCGATGAGGCGCTCGGCGAAGCCGCCCTTGCCGATCCAGCGCAGGGCCCACTCGGCCTTCTTCTTCACGCAGTCCACCGTGTCGATGGCGTGCAGCAGGCGGTCCTTCTCCAGGGGGTCCTTGATGTAGGTGTCGATCAGCAGGCTGTAGGTCTCGCTGTGGATGTTCTCCATCATCACCTGGAAGCCGTAGAAGCAACGGCCCTCGGGATATTGCACCTCGTTGAGGAAGTTGACCGCGAGGTTCTCGTTCACGATGCCGTCGCTGGCGGCGAAGAAGGCCAGCACGTGCTTGATGAAGTAGCGCTCGTCGTCGTTGAGCTTGGTGTTCCAGTCCACCAGATCGGGGCTCAGGTCGATCTCCTCGGCGGTCCAGAAGCTGGCCTCGTGCTTCTTGTAGAAGTTCCAGATGTCGTGGTGCTGGATGGGGAAGAGGACGAAGCGGTCCTTGTTCTCCTTCAGCAGGGGCTCGTTGGCCGCGTCGGTGCGGGCGGGCATCACATCGTCCAGGCTCATCTGGGTCTGCTTGGTGCTGTCCATCGGTGTCGGTTCGGGGGGTGGGTCAGGGGAAGAATGGTCCACTGGGTGCCAGCCCCATTTTTTTCGTTCGCGTACTGTTCAGGGTCCCGGAGGCGGGTCGGTGTCGGCTCGTCCCGGGCTTACAAAAGTGGACCCGCACGCCGCCATGGACAACGATCGAACGGGGGGATGTTTCCGAAGTTGTTAACACGCTCCGGTTCCCTGCGCCGATCGGGCGGGGGATCGCCTCGCGATCCGTGCAAGCCTTTTCTTTTCACGATCCCTTAACAACGGCGCGCGGCCTTGCGGGGCGCGGCTTCGAGACGGGCGGCGGGCGGCGCTTCGGCACCGCTGCGGGCCTGTGCGGCGGCGTGCTGCAGGGCGGGGCGCATGGGCGTGGTGCTGCGCCGCTCCGCGGCCGCAACCCGCGATCGGTGGGCTGCGCGCGGCGTGCATGCCACGCAACGCCCGATCGGCGGGGGGTGATGGCGGCCGCGCGGCCGCTCGCACACCGGGGGCGCTGCATGCGGGTGGCCGGTGACGTGCGGGCCTTGTCAGCCGCCGCGTTCAGGACGCGCACGCCGGGCGGGGATCATTCCGGCAGGGTCGGGAGCATGGCCTGCAGTTGCGCTTTCAACGCGGGAAGGTGCACAGCGACCACTTCCGCCAGGATCGCCGTATCGATCCGGAAGTAGTCATGGACCAACCGATGGCGCATGCCGATGACCAGGGCCCAGGGGACTTCCGGGTGGGCTGCGCGGAGCTCCTTGGTCAACATGTTGGCCGCCTCGCCGATCACCTCCACGAGCTTCACCGTACCATACCGCAGCATGCCATCCGCATCCAGCGCTTCCTCCCTGCGCGCATCGGGCCATGCCTCCAGCTGCCGGATGGCCTCCAGCATGTGAAGCAGCCTCGCCCGGTCGGCCTCAGGGGCGCGCATAGATCAACTGCTTGTCGCGGTCCACATAGGGCTTCACATGCGGGCTCAGGCCTTTGGTGGTCACCAGGTCCACGGAACGCGAGAGCAGCGCCTCCAGGTCCAGGCCCATTTGGATGAAGTGCAGGCCGATGGGACGCGAATGGTCCAGTTCCACCAGGATGTCCACATCGCTGCGCTCGTCCGCCTCCTCCCGTGCGTAGGAACCGAACAGGTAGGCCTGCTTCACCGGTTGACCGGCGAAATAGTGCCGCAACCGGGCCAACAGATCATCCGACAGCCGCATGAAGCGAAAGTAGCACGACGGCCCTTGTCAGCCGCCGCGTTCAGGACGCGCACGCCGGGCGGGGGCCTTGCGGGCCTTCTTCACCGGCCGCTGCATCCAGGCGGTGTACACCTCCTCCAGCCCGTCGTACCAGTCCTGCCCGTAGGCGCGCACCAGGGCGCTCTTCAGGAAGCGGAACACCGGCACCTCCAGCCGCTCGCCGCAGGCGCAGGCCGGCGCGCAGATGTCCCACCGCTCGTAGTTGAGGCCGTCGGTGTCCTTGAGCTTCACCACGCGGATGGGGTACAGGTGGCAGCTGATGGGCTTGTTGAAGGGCACCGTGCCGTCGCGGTAGGCCTGTTCGATGCCGCACATCCAGATGCCCTTGGCGTTGCGCTTGGCGAAGACGCACTCCTGGTACTCGCCCACCAGCGGGGTCACCAGTTCGCCGTCGCTGTCCACCAGGCTGGTGTGGCCCTGGTCCTTCACGGCCTTGCGGCCGCGGGCGGTCATGTAGGGCTGCAGGGCGGCGTAGTGCTTGTCGATCAGCCGCGCCTCCTCGGGGGTGAGCGGCGCGCCGCTGTCGCCCTGTTCGCAGCAGGCGCCCTTGCAGGCCGCCAGGTCGCACACGAAGCGCTTCTCGAAGAGGTCCTCGCTGAGCAGGATGCCGCGGTGCTCGATCATGGGGGGGTGCGCAGGAATTGGGCGGGGGAAAGGATGCGTGTGCGTTCGAAGCGCTCCAGGACCAACAGGTCGGCATCGCCGGTGATCAGCAGGAGGACCTCCCGCTGCTCCAGGCGGGCCACCAGGCCCGGGAACGAACGGGTCAGCAGCACGCTCACCCACACGTTCGCATCAACGACGATCCTGGTCCTTCTTCGCCTTCGCATGGCGGCGCTTTGAACGGCGATGGGCACCGACCTCCTCCATCACCTCCTGCTGGGTCATCGGCCGCTTCACCTGTGCGCGGATACTGGCCACGATGTCGGAGAGTTTCCGGCCACCGGAAGGCCTCATGGCAATGACCCCCAGCGACTCCAGTTCGTTCAGGATCGCGAGGGCCCGCTTGTCCAACACCTTCACCGCAAGCGTGTCCATGCGCTCAAAAGTACGCATCGCCCTACCCACCCCACACCCGGTGCACCCACGGCGATCTCCTGAAGCGGTGCTTGATCATGGAGGGCAAGCTGGGGGCTTCTACTTCAGGAATTCGTTCACATGCCCGGAAATGCTCCGCTTCACCTGCTCCCAGGTCCGTCCCTTCAAGCTCACCGGATCCTCGCTGTGCTCGGCATCCACGAACCAGGTGATGGCATACGGGATGCTGATCGCAATGCTGTTGTCCGGGAACTTCGCTCTGTGCCTGTCCAGGATCCAGCCCAGACCGTGCTCCGTGAGCAGGACGTCCAGGTCCCAGAAGTCTTTCTTTCTTCCGCGGTGAAGGATGGCCTCGATCTTCATCGGGGCGATGTCCTCATCCGTGTACATCCGAATGCCATCCTGGATCATGATGTCGTTGATGCGCGGATGCGGGTCCTTGACGATGTCGACCTTGACCCCCGCGATCGTGCAGAACGCCGCCCATTTTGCCGCATCCCTTCGGTAGTCGAAGTCGGTCCCGAACTCCTCGGTCAACTCCGCAACGACCCGGGCACGATCGAACTCGCCATGGAAGAACAGGTCCAGGTCGATGGATCGGCGATGCCCGTAGCGAAGAGCCATTGCGGTACCCCCGACCAACGAGAAGTCGTGCAGGGCCGGAAGCCCCATCAGACGCTTCAGTACGGCAAGCGTGTGCGGTTCGACCGACTCAGGGTGAAGCATCGGAACGCCTCCAGGGGCTTGTCGAATATGGCACTGACGAAATGGAGCGTGGCCACGGGAAGGTACCTCGCCTCGAGCAAGGCCTGGACGACCTGCTGATCCCCATAGTACCGCCTGCACTGCCGGATGTCCTCCACATCGCCCCGCTCGAACACCCGCTCGATCACGAAGCTGGCCTTCGCATCGTAGTCGATGGCGTCGAAGTCCACATCCCAGAAGATGCGGCGCGCGAACACGGGCTTGGGCCGGGCGGTCATGCGGTGAAGGTAGCGGCCGGGGCCGGGCGTGTGACCCCACCAGGAGTCGAACCTGGATCAAGAGTTTAGGAAACTCCTATTCTATCCATTGAACTATGGGGTCGCGCCCGGGGCAGGGCCGCGAAGGTAACCCGCCTGTGCACGACAGACCAGCGCGCCCCCTGGCACGTTATTCGGTGGTAACACGCGCCTGTGGATGAGCCGCGCCCGCGCCGCGTCGGCAGGCCCCTGCACCCCCGGACCTTTGTTGAAGGTGTTCTCCCGCTTCGTCCGCCGCGCCCTCCTGTGGGGCAGCGCGCTGCTGGTCCTCTGCGCCGGGGCCCTGGCGGTGGTGGCCACCCTGTACGAGGACGAGGTGAAGGCCCGCCTGCTGGGCCTGCTGAACGCGCAGCTGGCCACGCCCGTGCAGGTGCAGCACATCGACCTCACCCTGCTGCGCCGCTTCCCCAAGGCCAGCCTCCACCTGCACGGCGTGTTCGTGCGCGAGGTGCGCGCCGACAGCGCCGCGGCCGACAGCCTGCTCTACGCCGAGGACCTCTTCCTGGACTTCAACCTCTCGGAGCTGCTCACCGGCAGCTACGGCATCCGCCGAATCCACGGCGAGGGGGTGCGCGCCCACATCGCCCACGATGCCCAGGGCCGGCCCAACTACCGCATCTGGCGCAGCGACAGCACCGCCACCGGACGGCTGCCCCTGGAGCGGCTCACCCTGGAGGACCTGTGGGTGCGCTACCGCCACGGGGGCAGCGGCACGGAGGTGGTCGGTGCCAGCGACCGCATCGCCCTGCGCGGCACCCTGGGCGATGGGCCCAACAGCCTGCGCACCGAGGGCCATGTGCACCTGATCGACTGGCACCAGGGCCGCACCCGCATCCTGGCCGACCGCGAAGCGGAGGTGCTGCTCACCATGACCTTCGGCGACGCCGACAACGCCTTCCGCATCACCAACGGCGAGGTGACCAGCGGCGGTGTGCGCCTCACCAGCACCCTGGCCGTGGTGCCCGAGGCCGATGGCCTCTTCCTGGACCTGCGCGCCGCCGGCGACCAGTGCGACCTGGAGCGCCTGCTGGCGTTGCTTCCGCCGGAGCTCACGCGCCCCCTGCGCCCCTATGGCCTGAAAGGGGAGGCCGATGTGGTGGCCCGCTACGCCGGCACCATCGGCGGTCGCACCCCCCCGGCGCTGGCCGTGCAGCTGGCCGTGCGCGACGGCCGCTTCCGCGAGCAGACCAGCGGCGCCACCTTCGACAAGGTGCACGGCTGGGCCGACCTGGCCCTCACCGGCGACGGCACGCTGGCCGAACTGAAGGTGCGCGAACTGCGCGCCCGCTCCGGCGGCGGCTCCCTGGCCGGCCACCTGCACCTGCGCGGCGGCGCCAAGGCCCAGGTGGATGCCGGGCTGAAGGCCGACCTGGAGCTGGGTGAGCTGCTGCGCTTCGTGCGGCTGGACAGCCTGCAGCACGCCGAGGGTCGCCTCCGCGCCGACCTCACCGCGAAAGGCCCGCTGCCCCGTCTCGCCGGTCTGAGGGCCCGCGACCTGCAGGGCCTGGCCATCGGCGGCACCGCCAGCCTGCACGGCGCCTCCCTTGGCCTGCGCGGCGCAGGCCTGGCCATCACCGCCGTGGATGCCGACCTGGCCCTGGCCGGGCCCGATGCCCGCGTGCAGCGGCTTACGGCCACCGTGCAGGGCGACCGCCTCGACCTGAGCGGCACGCTGCACGGCCTGGTGCCCTACCTGCTGCTGGACGGCCAGCGCCTGGCCATCACCGCCCAAGGTTCGGCCACCCGCATCGACCTGGCCCGCTGGATCACCGGCGGCGGCAGCGGCCCCGCCAACCTCGCCCTGCCCGCGGCCCTGGCGCTGGACCTCGACGTGCGCGTGGACGAGCTGGTGTACGACGCCTTCACCGCCACCGGCATCACCGGCCGCGTGGTGCTGGCCGACCGCATGCTGCGCGCCGAGCCCGTGCGCTTCACCACCGCCGGCGGCACCGTGGGCGGCGCCATCACCCTGGACGGAGGCACCACCGCCGCCTACCCGCTGGCCGTGCGCGCCTCCCTCAGCGGCATCGACGTGCACCGCCTCTTCGCCGAGTTCAAGGACTTCGGCCAGGACTTCATCGGCCAGCGCCACCTGCAGGGCACCTGCCGCGCCGAGGTGCGCTTCGACGCCCCCCTGCGGCCTGACCTGCACTTCGACCTGGACCGGCTGACCTGCACGGCGGACGTGGTGGTGGAGCAGGGCGTGCTGAAGGGCCATGCCCCGCTGATGGAGGTGGCCACCTACGTGAAGCGCAACAAGCTCGCCGGCCTGATGCTCGACGCCGACCAGCTGGCGCGCCGCCTCGCCGAGGTGCGCTTCGCCCGCTTGGAGAACCGCGTGGAGATCCGCGACCGGCAGGTGCGCATCCCCCTGATGGAGGTGAAGAGCAGCGCGCTGGACATCGAGCTCAGCGGGGTGCACGGCTTCGACGACCGCATCGACCACCGCCTCAACTTCCGCCTGGGCGACCTGGTGCGCGGGGCACCGCCGCAGGACGAGTTCGGCCCCGTGGTGGACGACGGTACCGGCCCGCGGCTCTTCCTGCGCATGCAGGGACTGGCCGGCGACCCCACCTTCAGCACCGACCCGGAGATGGCCGCCGCCCGCCGTGGCCGCCAATGGCAGCAGGAGAAACAGGAGCTGAAAGCCCTGTTCCGCAAGGACCTCGACACCCGCGACGAGCGCACCGCCACGGCCGGCACCGTGCGCTTTCAGGTGGAGCATCCGGACGATGCCGACACCCCGGAGCAGGAGCCCGCGCCCCGTCCCGAACGCCGCCGCCGCGAGGAGGAACCGCCCCCCGTGGTGATCGAGGTGGAGCCCTGAGCCGCGCGGAAGCCCCATCTTCACGGACCGAACCCGTGGACCTCTACTCCCGCAAACAGCGCTGGAAGCTGGTGCTGGCCCTGGCCGCCCTGCTCATCGTCATCGCCTCGCTGTGGTACAGCAACCGCATCGTGGACAAGGTGCGCGAGGAGGAGCGCCGCAAGGTGGAGCTCTGGGCCGAGGCCGTGCAGAACCGCGCCCGTCTGGTGAACCTCACCGACCGCCTCTTCGCCCGCCTGCGCGAGGAGGAGCGCAAGAAGGTGGAGCTCTGGGCCGAGGCCATGCTGCGCCTGGTGGGCGCCGCCGAACCCGGCGACCTCTCCTTCTTCCTCAAGGTGGTGAGCGACAACACCACCGTGCCCGTGGTGATCACCGATGCCCGCGGGGAGGTGAAGTTCCACCGCAACCTGGACAGCCTGGTGAGCGCCGACCCCGAGCGCCTGCACCAGGCCGTGGCCGACATGGCCGCCCGCCGCAAACCCGTGGAGATCGCCGTCTATGGTACGCAGAAGCAATACCTGCACTACCAGGACAGCCGCCTGCTGCGCGAGCTCGAGGAGGTGATGGACGGCATCATCCGCTCGTTCATCAGCGAAACGGTGATGAACACCGCCGCCGTGCCCGTGATCCTCACCGACAGCACCGGCGGCCGTGTGGTGGAGAGCGGCAACGTGGACAGCCTGGTGCTGCGCGACCCCGCCCTGCTGGCCGCCAAGCTCGCCGAGATGGCCGCGCGCAACCGCCCCCTGGAGGTCACCCTCGCCGGCCAGGGCCGCCACTACATCTACTTCGAGGAGTCGCTCGTCATCACCCAGCTGCGCTACTTCCCCTACGTGCAGCTGGTCATCATCGGCCTCTTCCTGCTGGTGAGCTACGCCCTCTTCAGCATCTTCCGCAACGCCGAGCAGAACCAGGTGTGGGTGGGCATGGCCAAGGAGACCGCGCACCAGCTGGGCACCCCGCTCAGCTCCCTGATGGCGTGGATGGAACTGCTCAAGAGCCGCGGCGTGGACCCCGCCGCCCTCACCGAGATGCGCAAGGACGTGGACCGGCTGGAGGTGATCACCGAGCGCTTCAGCAAGATCGGCAGCGCTCCGGAGCTCACGCCCGAGAAGCTCTACCACACCCTGCGCGCCACGGTGCTCTACCTGCGTCCGCGCCTGCCCAGCAAGGCCCGCATCGAGGTGCAGGCCCCGCCCGACCCCGAGCTGCTGGTGCCCCTCAACCGACCGCTCTTCAGCTGGGTGATCGAGAACCTCATCCGCAACGCCATCGATGCCATGGAGGGCGAGGGCTCCATCACGCTCGCCATCGAGCGTGAGGACGATGCCGTGCATGTGGACGTCACCGACACCGGCAAGGGCATCCCCGCTGCGCAGCACCGCACGGTGTTCCAGCCCGGCTTCACCACCAAGAAGCGGGGCTGGGGTTTGGGGCTCTCGCTCAGCAAGCGCATCATCGAACAGTACCACGGCGGCCGCATCGTCGTCAAGCGCAGCGCGCCTGGGAAGGGCACCACGTTCAGGATCACGTTGAAAGGCTGAGCTCCCTGCTCCTGCTCAGACGATGTCCGGTCTGTACTTCCACATCCCGTTCTGCAAGAAGGCCTGCACGTACTGTGACTTCCACTTCAGTACATCCATGCGCGGACGCGAAGGGCTGTTGGACGCGATGGAACGCGAACTGATCCAGCGCGCGCGGGAGCTCGGCGACGCACCGGTGGACACGATCTACTTCGGCGGCGGCACCCCCAGCCTGCTGGAACCCGCGCGCATCGCCTCGTTCCTGCAGCTGGCGCACGACCTGCTGCGCGTGAGGCCCGATGCCGAGGTGACCCTGGAGGCGAACCCCGATGACATCACCGCCGAACGGCTCGCCGCGTGGCAGGCGATGGGCATCACACGCCTGAGCCTGGGCACCCAGAGCTTCCGTGCGGACCGCCTGGCGTGGATGGGCCGTGCCCACGATGCGGAGCAGGCGCTGCGCAGCATCGCCCTCATCGCCCACGCCGGCTTCATGTCCTGGACCATCGACCTCATCTACGGCCTGCCGGGCATGACCCTCGCCGAATGGGACGAGCAGCTCACCATCGCGCTGGACCACGGCATGCCGCACCTCAGCGCCTACGCCCTCACCGTGGAGCCGCGCACCGCCCTGGCCCATCAGGTGAGGCAGGGCCGCACGGTGCCTGCGGATGATGAGGCCACCGCCGCCCAGTTCGACCACCTCATGGTGCGCATGAAGGCCGCCGGACTGGTGCACTACGAGATCAGCAACTTCGGGCGTCCGGGCCACTTCAGCCGCCACAACAGCAGCTACTGGGAGGGCGTGCCCTACCTGGGCATCGGGCCCGCCGCGCACAGCTTCAGCGGAACCACGCGCCGGTGGAACGTGGCGAACAATGCGCGCTACACCGCCGCCGTCGAAAAAGGGGAGCCGTTCAGCGAAACGGAAACGCTCACCCCGGTGCAGCGCACCAACGAGCTGCTCCTCACCGGGCTCCGCACCCACCGAGGCGTGCAGCTCGATGCGCTGCCGGTGGACGTCCGCCCGCGGAATGAGCAGCGGATCGTGCACTACGTGGCGCAGGGCCTCGCGCAGCTGGAAGGCGGGCGGTTAGTTTTGACCGAACGCGGAAGGCACTTCGCGGACCGCATCGCGATGGAGCTCTTCGCCGAGGCATGATCGCCGACATCGAACACCACGGACGCCGCTTCCGCGTGGACCTGGGCCGGCCCATCGACCTCAGCCTGCCCCTGCACTCCGGCGAAGGCCGGCTGCGCGCCTGGTACGTGGACCCCGTTCGCATGGAGCCCGTGGTGATGGGCGACCGCACCTTCGCGGTGAGCGCCGGCGCTCCGGTGAACTTCCGCAACGTGTTCGTCAATCCCCACGGCCACGGCACCCACACCGAGAGCGTGGGCCACCTCGACGCCGCCATCACCCCCGTGGGCTGCCTGCTCGACCGCTTCTTCTTCACCGCCGAGGTGGTGAGCCTGCGCCCCGAACAACGCCGCGCGCCCGATGGCCGCACCGACCAGGTGATCACCCTGGAGCAGCTGCGCAACGTGCTGGACGAGCGGCCGCGCGAGGCCCTGGTGCTGCGCACCCTGCCCAACGCCCCCGGCAAGGACACGCGCGACTGGTGCGGCAGCAACCCCGCCTACCTGCAGAGCACCGCCACCGCCTGGTTGCGCAGCATCGGGGTGAAGCACCTGCTGGTGGACCTGCCCAGCGTGGACCGCGAGGAGGACGGTGGCGTGCTGGCGGCGCACCATGCCTTCTGGGACTTCCCCGCCACGGTGGACACCACGCGCACCATCACCGAACTGCTGCACGTGCCCGACGCGGTGCCCGACGGCCGCTACCTGCTGGAGCTGCAGCTGGCGCATTGGATGAACGACGCCGCCCCCAGCCGGCCCGTCCTCTACGCGCTGCTGCCATGACGCTGGAGGAGTTCCGCGCCCACTGCGCCACCTTCCCGGGGTTCAGTGAGGACCTGCCCTTTGGGCCCGAGGTGCTGGCCTTCCGCGTGGGCGGGCGCATCTTCGCCCTGATGGACGTGGACACCTTCGAGAGCGTGAACCTGAAGTGCGATCCCGAACGCGCCATCGACCTGCGCGAGCAGCACCCCGGCATCACCCCGGGCTACCACATGAACAAGCGCCACTGGAACACGGTACGCACGGATGGCAGCGTGCCCCACCGCCTGCTGCTGGAGCTGGCCCGCCACAGCTACGAGCGGGTGCGTGCCTCCCTGCCGAAGAAGGTGCGGGAGGAACTCGAGAGGCCTTAGGCCGCAGGGGCGCGGAGACGCACAGAAGCGCCTCCGGTCAATCACGTACTTCCGCGGGCCCGACACTCCCTTCGCGCCTGTCGCGTCCTGGCTCGTAACCATCGCCCGCCGGTCATTCCCTCTGCGCCTCTGCGGCTACCTTTGCCACCACCATGAGCTCCCGCCGCATCGGCCGCGTCCTGCTGGGCTACTTCCTCCGCGGCCTGCTGCTGGTGGTGCCGGTCACCGTGCTCATCTGGGGCCTGTGGAAGGCGCTGTCCTTTCTGGACGGCATCATCCCCATCGAGATCCCGGGCCTGGGCCTGCTCACCCTGCTGGTGGGCCTCACCCTCTTCGGCTGGTTGGGCAGCACCATCCTGTATCAACCCGTGGCCGAATTCGGCGAGGAGGTGCTCAAGCGGATCCCCTTCCTGAAGACCTTCTATGGCGCCATCAAGGACCTGGTGGAGGCCGTGGTGGGCAACAAGAAGCGCTTCGACCGCCCTGTGCTGGTGCGCATGGCCTTGGGCAGTGACGTGGAGAAGCTCGGCTTCATCACCGAGGATGACCTCGCCCACCTGGGCATCCCCGAAGGCAAGGTGGCCGTGTACCTGCCCCACAGCTTCGCGTGGAGCGGCAACCTGTACATCGTGCCGGCGCGGAACGTGACGCCGATAGATGCCCGCGCGGCGGACGTGATGAAGTTCGTGGTGAGCGGTGGCGTGGCCAAGGTGGACGACGACGCGCACTGAGCCGCCATGCCCACCGCCCACCGCAATGCGCTCGTGCTGCTGCACGTCACCGTGTTCGTGTGGGGCTTCACCGGCATCCTGGGCAAGCTGATCCAGCAGCCCACCCTGCACCTGGTGTACACGCGCACGGTGATCGGCGCGTTGGGACTTGCCGTGGTGGCGCTGGCCACGCGCCGGAGCCTTTCGCCGCGCACCCCGGGCCTGGCGAACTACCTGCTGGTGGGGCTCATCATCCTGGGGCATTGGATCACCTTCTACGGCGCCATCAAGCTCAGCACCGCCAGCATCGCCGCCGCGTGCCTCAGCACCAGCACGGTGTTCACCGCGCTCATGGAACCCTTCTGGTTCAAGCGCCGCATCCGCGTGAGCGAGGTGGTGCTCGGCATCGTGGTGGTAGCCGCCCTGCTGCTCATCTTCGGGCTGGAGGTGCAGCACCGGCTGGGCATCGCCGTGGCCACCCTCAGCGCCCTGCTCAGCGCCTGGTTCAACGTGGTGAACGGCGTGCTCATCCAACGCGACAACGCCCTGCGCATCGGCTTCTACGAGATGGTGAGCGTGGTGGCGGCCCTGGCCCTCTACGGCCTTGTCACGGGTGATCTGGCGCCACCGCTCTGGCAGTTGCCGGTCAGCGACATCATCTATCAGTTGTTGCTGGGGCTCGTCTGCACCACCTTCGCCTTCGTGGCCGGCATCGCCGTCATGCGCCAGCTCAGCCCCTTCACCGTGATGCTCACCGTGAACCTGGAGCCCGTGTACACCATCATCTTCGCGCTGCTCATCTGGGGCGCGGAGGAGAAGCTCACCGTGGGCTCCTACCTGGGCGTCGCCCTCATCCTCGGCTGCCTCTTCATCAACGGCTGGCTGCAGCGCGGCAAGCGCGCGAGCGAGGTCACCGAACCGGATCCCCTGGCGCAGGTGTGAGCGGGGAGGGGCGAGTAGCGAGTGCCCACCCACACGCTAACGCACCGAGGGGCGAGTAGCGAGTGCCCACGCACGACCGAAAGCACCGAGTGGCGAGTGGCGAGTGCCCACGCACGACCGAAAGCACCGAGTGACGAGTAGCGAGTGCCCACGCACGACCGAACGCACCGAGTGACGAGTAGCGAGTGCCCACGCACGACCGAACGCACCGAGTGACGAGTAGCGAGTGCCCACGCACGACCGAACGCACCGAGTGACGAGTAGCGAGTGCCCACGCACGACCGAACGCACCGAGTGGCGAGTGAATGCCCTCATGGTGCTTCACTCGCCACTCACCACTCGGTACTCGCTACGCGTCACTCCCCGCTCCCTCCCAGCTTCACGTCCTCATCCCCCGCCAGGTGATCCACGTAGGTGAGGAAGAACTGGAACATCTCATCGGTGGTGCGCATGAACCGGCTGTCGCTGCCCCGCACCTCCTGCGGCGGATCGAAGGGCTGATGCGGATTCTCCGCGCGGTTGTCGAAGGTGCCCTCGGCCACGATGATGTCGCCCGGCCGCAGGATCACCGGCCTCCCGAACGTGTAGGCATACTGCCAGCGGAAGTCCCAGTCCTTGATCCGTACCAACGGAATGGTGTCCGCACCGCGCAGCGCGTACGCCGTGAACCGCGTGCCCAACAGGTGCATGTGCGGGTTGACGGAGAGCACGCTGATCGCCTTGGGCACAGGGAGCCGTGTGCTGAAGGTGCGCACCTCTCCGGGCGAGAGATGCAGGGGAGGCACCACGGGGGTATGTGTGCTGCCCAGGGCCAGTTCCTGCAGCGGCCGCTCCGGCGCTCGCGGCGCGAACCAGAGGTGGAAGCTGCTGCGGTCCACCGCTTCGCGATCGCTGGGGCCGTAGTGCACCGTGTTGAGCAGGAAGGCGCCCTTGCGCGCCAGGTGCAGACCGCCGAGCCCATCGGGCAGCACCAGGGGGTCCAGTCCGGGCAGGTAGTTGACGGCGCTGGGCACCAACGGCGGCCAGCTGCCGTCATCGTTGGCCAGCCCCAGCTGCGCGAAAGCCGTCGGCCCGCCCTGCTGCTCGGCATCCAGGAAGGCGCTTCCGGCGAACACATCGGCCTTGGCGCCCTCGGGGTAGTTGATCAACGCGCCGTTCATGTGGTGCACCAGACGGCGATCGCCCGGCACGAAGGCCACGGCCCGCAGGAAAGTGTCGCGCGGCAGCTCGAAGGGCGCCTTGGTGATGATGAAGCGGTCGCGGCCATCCCCCGGCACGGTGAAGGCGCCGGGAACCGGCACCACCAGGTCCGGAGGACCAAGCCCGGCGAACTCCCGCACCGGAGGCATGGTCCGCAAGGAAGCCGTGTCGCCCGGCGGCATGCCCTGCTCCACCCACTTTCCGAGGAGGGCGATCTGTGCGGCGGTGAGCACGCGTTCACCCAGAAAGCGGCTGTACGCCGTGTCCGCCGGCCATGGGGGCATGAACCGTTCGCGCGTGACATGGCCCACGGTGCGGGCCTTGCGCCGCACTTCCGCATAGGTGGTGAGCGCGAAGGGCCCGGCATGTCCCGGGCTGTGGCAGGGCATGCAGTGCGCGCCGATCAGCGGAGCGATGTGGTCGGCATAGGTCACCATGTCCGGCAGGTTCACCACCGCATCCACCGGATCCTCCGGGCCACAACCCGGCATGGCCAGCAGCAGCAGGCCCCAGATCCCCACCGCGGTCCGCATCCTCATGGTTCCTGCGCGTCCATGCACTCCAGGAAACAACCGACGGCCCGCACATGGGCCACGGCAGGACGTCCACCCCGCCGCACGGCCGCGAGCGCATCGCGCAGATGGTGGTGGGTGGCCTCGGGCTTCTTGCGCCCGGCCCGCTGTGCGCGATCGTCGATGGCGCCCCGGTACAGCACCGAGCCGTCCGCCGCCAGGAGGAACGCCTCGGGGGTGACCACCGCCTCCAACGCCTGTGCGATCGCACAGGCCGGGTCCATCACCTGCGGAAAGCGGAACCCGTTCCGTTCGGCGAAGGCCCGCGCGCTGTCGGGGACGATGGACGGCGACGCATACAGCCCCACGATGTGCAGCCCATCATCGGGCACCAGCGTGGCCAGCTCGGGCGCGTGCATCAGGCAGAGCGGGCACTCGGGATCCAGGGTCAGCACCAAGGTGTGGCCCGCTCCGAAAAGCGATCGACCCGCCACGACCGCGCCATCCGCGAGCCGGTGCTCCATGGTCCGCAGCGTGTCCAGGTCCACACGGGATGTTGCGCCGCATCCGGCCAACAGAAGACCCACGACGCACGTGGTGAACAGCCATCCGTGGCGCATCGGCCAAAGGTATCGGCGCCGCCGTGCCACCTTTGCCACCGCACCATGAAACGCACCACCGGTCTCCTGCTCCTGCTGGGCGTGGCCCTGCTGGTCTTCTTCATCACCCGCGAGGTGTACCGGCCCGCGCCACCGGCCGAGGAGGTGGAGGGGTGAACCGGATCCTCGGTTGCATGATGATCTTCCCTATCTGGTCGTGATCTTCATGAACGGAACAACATGGCTCACCTCGCCTTGAGCAACATGCAACAGATACGAGCCTTGACCAAGCTCCGAAAGGTCGATCTGGATCAGATCCCCGGTATCGCGCCCTCTCAAGCACTCCACGCCGAGCATATCGTACACGACCAATTCCACTGGACCCGGGACCTCAAGCCTTAAGGTCAGACGATCTTCGGCCGGAACGGGAAATACGACAGGTCCACGGTCTGTGTGTTCCTCCAAACCCACCTGAGATCCCGCTCCGTTGCACGCCTCCGGCAGATCATTGTAAAAAGCCTGTACCGAATCCACCCTTTCCTGTAGCCGCAGAACGCTGCTCATCAGCCCATTGGATCCTGGGCGGGCGAACACGAACGCGTAGACAAGTTCGATCTCCTCTCCGGCATCCAGCTCCACGGGTCCGGCCGACATGACCATCCGCCTATCCCACGGTTGATTGCCTGATGAATGCTCCGCCCATGGAGCCATCACCTGACCACCTGTTCCCGCTCCAAGTGGGTCTTCAGAACTTGGAAATGCAAAGCGCGCTGGAACGGTCGTGGCCTCGGGATCGGAGTAATGCCCAGTGCCTCCATGGAAGAGCGGTGTTCCGTCGCGCCAGTACCCGCTCAGATAACCGAAGAACTGTTCGGCTGTATTCGGATTGCCTCGGGCGGTGGCGTCATTGCTGAAGTAGGTCATGTACGCGACACCATGACGTTCATTGTCGACCACCAGGTCACCAAAACCAGAGCCATTGAAAGCGGGTATACCCGGTCCTTCGGGATCGTCAAACCCATCAGGCTCCAGGAACGGACCTTTGAGCTGCGTTGTCCCAAAAGCGGGTGGCATCGACCCATATCCGGTATAGGTTGATGTCGTTTCATCCAGCGTATCCGCGTTGTACACGTAGCCGAGATTCCTTCCGGGATCAGAGCCCACGTAGTCATCACGACCATATCCAAGGTCATAGTCGGTGAACAGACCAATGCGGACCATTTCATAGGGGTCATCGCTTCGATTGATGAGCCGGTATTTGATGAAGAGGGTGTGCGCGATCGCGTCGTCGGTGGAATAGAATGCGAAGGGCATGGCATGGACCTCGATACCAAGGGGAGCACCGCCCGTGCCATGGGGGTTCAGCATGTCATTGAACATGAAATAGAGTGCTTCATCACCGTGGATGCACGGTGCATCACCGGCGATTGGCTCATACAGCCCGTCACCATCAAGATCGATGAATGGCGCCAACCGGGCGGCCTGACCAGCCAAGGTGTCACCGTTCCCTGGCCAGTCAATGAAGCTTTGGGGTATCACATACCCGGGGAACTGAACATTGACATCGCATCCTGGCGTGTTCAAACAATCGTAGTAGGCCTGGTGCAGGGCAACATCCACAGCCTTGATCTTGAACACTTGATCATACTGGGCTGACACGGCCGGAGTGATCGATGCGCTGCCGTCCGTTGTAAGCGGTCCTGGGGCGTAGTCGGGCAGCCCGTTCTGGTCGAACAGCAGGCCAGCAAGATGCAAGCTGCCAAGCGTATCGTACCCACCCACCCACATTGAGGCTGCGAACAACGCATGGGCCCCGCTTCCAACGGGCACCTCAAAATCCGGCTCGCCAACGCTCCGATCAAGCCCGATCATGCCATGGGCCGTGAATCGGGCCCGGACCATGTTCGCATCCAAGTGATCGAAGCTCTGCGCCATGGACGATAGAGAGCCCAGGGCCATTGATAAAGCCAAAGCCTGCGTTGTCTTCATGGGATCAGGAGCTTACCGTGATGAAACTACCTTGTATGATCCACGATCAACCGGTCAGAACAGGCAACGGCAGCTCAGAGGCGACTTACGGCGCCGCCGTGCCACCTTTGCCACCGCACCATGAAACGCACCACCGGTCTCCTGCTCCTGCTGGGCGTGGCCCTGCTGGTCTTCTTCATCACCCGCGAGGTGTACCGGCCCGCGCCACCGGCCGAGGAGGTGTCGAGCACCGTCCTGCTGGAGCGCATCCGCCCGGTGCTGAAGCTGGTGACGGTGGAAGGCGACCTCAGCGAGGTGTTCACGTACAGTGACAACAGCGCCGCCTGGTTCGACTGGTCCAGGGACCTGGGCTGGAACCGCAAGCAGGCCATCCTGCTGGTGAAGGCCCGCGCCTCGGTGGGCTACGACCTCGAGGGCCTGGGGCTCACCTTCGATGAGGCCACGCGCACCGTTCGCCTCACCGACCTGGGCACACCGAAGCTGCTGTCCCTGGAGCACGATGTGAAGTACTTCGACCTCGAGGAGGGCGCCTTCGCCGAGTTCAGCGCGGCGGACCACACGCGCATGCAGGCGCAGGCCAAGGCCCGCATCGAGCAACGCCTGCCGCAGAGCGGTCTGTTCGAGGCCGCCGCCGGACAGAAGAACGAGTTCCTCGCGGTGCTGCGCGCCGTGGTGGAGAACGGGGGATGGACCTTCGTGGAGGGGGATGGCGCCAAGCCCCTGAGCAGGTGACAAGTGTCCAAGCGCCACGGTCCTTGTGACTTGATGCTTGGCACTTGTGATTTGACACTTGAACATTCAGCCTCACGCGGCGTTCCTACCTTCGTTCGCATGAGCACGGCCACCCTTTCCGCGCGGCACTACTGCCCCTCGCTCACCCGCTACGAACGCTGGCGGACACGGGCGGTGCGCATCGGTGACATCGGCATCGGCGGCGACCATCCCATCCGGGTGCAGAGCATGACCACCACGGACACGATGGACACTGCGGCCACCGTGGCGCAGAGCATCCGCATGATCGAGGCCGGCTGCGAACTGGTGCGCATCACCGCGCCCTCGAAGAAGGAGGCCGAGAACCTCGCCGAGATCCGCCGGCAGCTGCGCGCCGCCGGCTTCAGCACACCGCTGGTGGCCGACATCCACTTCACGCCCAACGCGGCCGAGATCGCGGCCCGCATCGTGGAGAAGGTGCGGGTGAACCCCGGCAACTACGCCGACAAGAAGCGGTTTGACGTGCGTGAGTACACCGATGCGGAGTACCAGGAGGAGCTCGACCGCATCCGCGACCGCTTCACTCCGCTGGTGCGCATCTGCAAGGAGCACGGCACGGCCATGCGCATCGGCACCAACCACGGCAGCCTCAGCGACCGCATCCTCAATCGCTACGGCGACACGCCGCTCGGCATGGTGGAGAGCGCCATGGAGTTCCTGCGCATCTGCCGCGACGAGGACTACCACGAGATCGTGCTGAGCATGAAGGCCAGCAATCCGCAGGTGATGGTGCAGGCCTATCGGCTGCTGGTGAACCACATGCTGCGCGAGGGCATGAACTACCCGCTGCACCTGGGCGTCACCGAGGCCGGCGACGGCGAGGACGGCCGCGTGAAGAGCGCCGTGGGCATCGGTGCGCTGCTGGAGGACGGGCTGGGCGACACCATCCGGGTGAGCCTCACCGAGGAGCCCGAGGCCGAGATCCCCGTGGCCAAGGCCCTGGCCGACCGCTACAGCGCGCGCCGCGGGCACGACCCGATCCCCGAGGTGCACCATGTGCCCATCGACCCCTTCAGCCACGCCCGCCGGCATACCCGCGAGGTGCTCAACATCGGTGCGCGGCACGTGCCCGTGGTCATCGCCGACCTCAGCACCAAGAAGAAGATCAGCCCCGCCACCCTCTTCCCCTGGGGCTACCACTACAGCGTGCCGCTGGACAAGTGGAACCTCACCGACCAGGCCTGCGACTACCTCTTCCTCGGCGACCACCACCTGGACTTCGAGATCCCCGGCACGCTGGGCGTGGTGCAGGAGCACGCCACCTGGCTGAAGGACCGCCACAAGCCGCGCCACTACCCGCTGGTGACCGCCGCCGACCTGCTGGCCAACGTGCCCGTGAACCACGACCTCAACTTCGTGTACGCCACGCTGAAGGACCTGACGCCCGAGCTCATTGAAGCGCTGGACGAGGATGAGAGCTGTGTGCTGCTGCTCGACACGCTGAACGAGCATGGCTACGCCGAACAGCGTGCCGCCTTCTTCCGCTTGATGGAGGCCCAGTGCGAGGTGCCCGTGATCATCGGACGCGACTATGTGAACCTCGACCCCGAACACCTGATGCTGCATGCCAGCACGGATATGGGCGCACTCTTGCTCGATGGCCTGGGCGATGGGGTGATGATCTGCCCTGAGAACAGCGGCGGCGACGAGCTGGTGGACCGCACCGCCTTCGGCATCCTGCAGGCCACGCGCACCCGCATCAGCAAGACCGAGTACATCAGCTGTCCCAGCTGCGGGCGCACCCTCTTCGACCTGCAGGAGACCACGGCCAAGATCCGTGCGCGGACCAGCCACCTGAAGGGTGTCAAGATCGGCATCATGGGCTGCATCGTGAACGGCCCGGGCGAGATGGCCGATGCCGACTTCGGCTACGTGGGTACCGGCCCCGGTGTGATCACCCTGTATCGCGAGAAGGAGGTGGTGAAGCGCAATGTGCCCAGCGAAAAGGCCGTGGACGAGCTGATCGGCCTGATCAAGGAGCATGGGATGTGGGTGGAGCCCGCCTGAACCGGGCGGCGCAGTAGCTTTCGGCAACACACCATGCGCCTTCTTCCATTCTCCATCGCCTTGGTCGCCGCCCTGGCACAGCTGTCCGCGAGCGCCCAGCGCACCCGCGCCCTCGAACAACTGGCCATGACCATGGCCGGTTCCTACACCAGCGCCGCACAGGCGCAGGCCGACACCAGCTACTTCGAGATCGAACTGGAGATGGTGCGCATCTGGCCCAAGCGCAGGGACGGCGCATGGTTCTACGTGGAGCAGGCCACGGCCAGCAGCAAGGGCAAGCCCTACCGCCAGCGGATCTACCGGTTGAGCGAGGTGAACGACAGCACCTTCACCAGCGAGATCTTCAGCATCCGCGGTGGGGAGCGCCACTTCGGTGCCTATGCCGACGCGGCCAGGCTCGCCCTCCTCTCCCCGGACTCCCTGAGCCTGCTGGAGGGCTGCGCCATCACCCTGCATCGCCGGGGCGGCACCTACATCGGCAGCACCCACGAGCGCGACTGCCCCAACCAACGCAGCGGTGCCACCTACGCCACCAGCGAGGTCACCCTGCTGCCCGACCGCATGATCAGCTGGGACCGGGGCTACAACGCCGCTGGTGCGCAGGTGTGGGGCGCGGAGAAGGGCGGCTACGTCTTCATCAAGCGGCGCTAGTTCGCCCTCCCCTTGGGCAGCACCCGCCGCTGGTCGCTGAACGCACCCACCCACTGCAGGCTGATCTCCATGCCCCCGCGCAGGTGCGTGCTGCTGCGCAACCGGCTCACGTTGATGTCGTAGCTGAGCCCGATGGCCAGCTTGCGGCGATGCTCAAAGCGCAGCATCGGCACCACCGCGTCGTTCCAGCGGTAGAACAGCCCGAGGTGGAAGGCGCTGGTTGTCTTGTCGGTGGTGTAGCGCGAGTCCTGGCCGATGCGGCGGTGCATCAAGGTGCCGAAGATGACCTCGCGCGCAGCGCCCTGTTGCGATACGTACACCTTGGGCATCCAGGTCCAGCGGTCACCGCTGATGCGGAGTTCCGCGTGCGCCGTGTAGCGCCGCAACAAGCGGTCCTCCGCCGAACCAAAGAGGGAGATGCCGGGCTGGTTGAGGTGCATCACCGCCAGACCCGAGCTCCACTGCAACCCGCCGATGGTCTCACCCCGGCAGAGCAGACCCGCCCCCAGGTCGATGAACGCGCTGGTGCTCGAGGCCGCCGTTTCGCCGCTGGGCAGCGAGGGGTCGTAGCCCGCCCCGTTGTACTGGCTGTCCCAGCGCATGCCGTTCAGCACGGCGCTCCGCTGTCCGTAGCCGCCCTGCAGCCCCAACGCGATCAAGGTGCGCTCACCGCTGCGCAAGGCATAGGATACGCTGAGGTTGCCCTGCGTGTCGCCGAACCGGGTGCTGCCCGCGCGGTCACTGAAGGCATGCACGCCCACACCCAGATAGCGGCCGCGCATGCGGCCACGGAACACAGGCACATCATAGCTCAGCGCATGCGTGCGGAAGGGGCTGCCCACGCTCTGCCATTGGGTGCGGTGGAACAGTGCCACGCGTTGATCGCCCTCGATGTCGCCCGCCACGGCCGGGTTCAACACCAGGGGGGCATCGAAGAACTGACTGAAATGCACGTCCTGCGCGCTCCCGTGTGCCCCGCAGAACAGGAGGGCGCCAAGGCCCAGGGCGAGGTGCGTGGTGCGGCTCATCGGACCAGGGTGATGTTTCCGGTGCGCTCCTCCATCGCCCCATCGTCCAGTCGGGCGCGCAGCGTGTAGAGGTATACGCCGCTGGGACTGAGCGCCCCGTCGGCCGTGCCGTCCCAGCCGTGATCGGTGGTGGTGCTGCGGAACACCTGTGCGCCCCAGCGGTCATACACGGCGAACTCCAGCTCCAGTGCGGCCGGGGCGCGGGCGAAGAGGACGTCGTTCACCCCATCGCCGTTCGGGCTGAACGCATCGGGTACGATGACCGCCTCGCTGTCGCGGATGCAGATGTCCATGCCGAGGCTGTCGGTGCAGCCGCCGTCGTTCCACACCACGAGCTGCACGCTGTAGGTTCCCGCCACACCGTGTTCATACTGCGGGTCGGTGCCCCAGGCGTACGGCAGGGTGTCACCAGCGATCACCCAATAGCCGCCCGTGGCGTTCAGGCTGAGGTCAATGAAGGTGATCTCGCGCTGATCCCACGGCACACAGGGCTCATCCGGATTCGGGCTGAACAGGGCGGTGACCGCGGGCCAGCTGGGGATCTGGATGAGCGTGTCATGCGCACACCCGGTCTGGTCGTTCGTCACCTCCACGTTCACGACCGTGCCGGCGGGCAGCGCGATACTGTCACCTGTCTGCGGTGGAACGGTGGCCCAGGAGAAGGTGTAGGTGCCATCGCCGGACACGGTCCCGGCCACGTGACCCGCCTCTCCGTAGCACTGCATCGCACTGAACGTGAAGGCCTCCTGGAACGGAGGATGCACCGTGATGGTGATGCTATCCACCACCGGATCGCTGCAGCCATCGGTGGTGGCCACGATGTAGGTGGTGGTGGCAATGGGTTGCACGTTCTGCGTGGGCACCGGGAACAGGCCATCGCTCCATTGGTGGGTGATGAAGCCCCCCGGAAGGCCGCCGCTGGTGTTCACCGTGATGCTGCTGCCCCCTTCCTCGCAGATCGTGCTGGTGCTCACGTCCACCTGGGTGGTGAGCGCGGGATGGTCGGTGAAGGTGAAGCTGGTGCTGCTCTGGCAGTTCCCGCTGCCCACTGTGTACTCGATGGTGTAGGTGCCGTCCGCAAGCTGGGCGGGGTTGAAGAGCGTGTCCGTCAGACCGGTGAGCACGCCACCGGTCGGCGCAAGAGCCACATCGACAAGCACATCGTTGGAACAGTAGGTGTCCTCCACCCCGCTGATGGACGCCTGCTGGAAGAGCAGCACGGTGACCGTCACGCTGTCCGCACATCCCGCCGGCGTGGTGAAGTGCACCACATGCGTACCCTCGCCGGCCGCGGCCGGGTCGAAGCTTCCGGAGGGGGATGTCGCCGTGCCCTGCCAGTCCGCCCCCGGCGGCACCGAGGCCAGCAGGAGGGGTGCGTCCGCACTGCAGACCGTGAACTGGTCGGGTACCAGCTGCGCGGGATGCACGATGGCCAGCATCGTGTCACCGCAGGTGATGGCATCGTAGTGCAGCACATGCACGCCGATCCCCGCCGTGTTCGGATCGAAGACCGGATCGCCGTCCGCGTTGGTGCCGATGCCGGGTCCCGACCAGACGCCATCCCAGGGGGTACGGCCGGTGCTTTGTTCGTTCAGCACGAGCGCATCGTCGCCGGCGCAGAAGAAGAGCGTGTCGTCGTTCAGTTCGGTCCAGCCCACCAGGATGCCGATGGTGTCCACGCACCCGTTCGGTGCTGCGTAGGTCAGCTCATCCCAACCCATGCCCGCTTGCACGGGATCATAGGTGCCCGCGACCGGGTCCACGATGCCGTCGCCGCTCCACAGGCCGCCCGGCGGAACGGGGGCGGGGGAAAGCGTGAACAGCCCCTGGGACGGACATGCGCTGCGGCCACCTCCGATGTCCACCGGATTCACGTGGATGGTGAACTGCGCATCGCAGCCGTGGAGCACGTAGTCGATCACATGGTCACCACCACCGGCCTCATCGGGATCGAAGACACCCTGGATGCTGTCCACGATGCCGGGGCCGCGCCAACGCCCGCCGAAGGGCTGCGCGGCGATCGCGAAGGGCCAGGTGCTCTGGCACACGGTGTCCAGCTGGGTCTGCGCCACAATGTCGCCCACGTTCACCGTCACCGTATCGCTGCACGCCCCGGCCGTGTAGGTGAGCAGGTAGGCGCCTGCGACGGCCGGATCGAAGAGGCCGTTGGGCTGCACGTAGGGCCCGCTCCAGGTGCCGCCCATCGGTGTGGCGTCGGGCAGCTGGAACGGCGCACCGCCCGGGCAGGCGGCGTGCGTGAAGCTGGCGTCCATGCTGTCCACCACCAGGGTGATGGCATCGGCGCAACCACCGGGAAGCGTGTAGGTGAGCACGTGGGTGCCGGGGCCGGCGGTGTCCGGTTCGAAGGTGCCCAGCAGGCTGTCCAGCACACCGGCCCCGCTCCACAATCCGCCCGGCGGCGTGGCCTGCAGGTCGAAGGGCGCGGCCGACTGGCACACGGTCGCCGGCAGCGCCGCGATCTGTGGATCGTCCACCAGCACCGTCACCGAGCCCGTCGCCGTCTGGCCGGTGCCATTTTCGGTGACCTGCACGGAATAGGTCGTGGTGCTGGTGGGGCAGATCGGATGGGGCCCCGCACCCCCGCTGATCCCCTGATCCCAGCTGAAGGTGTATGTGAGGCAGCCCTGCACGTCGGCGAACAGGGTGGTGCAGGTCCCAGCGCACAGCGTGTCGTCCGTCACCTCCAGCAACACCCCGAGCGGACAGGTGGTGACCTGCGTGTTCGCGGTCAGGGTGAAGTACCAGAGCGAGTCGCAGCGGTCCTTCAACCCCAGCGTGAAGGCCACCGTGTACGGGCAGTTGCGGTCGAAGGGCGGATCGATGCCGAGCAGTACCGTGGAGGTCTCTCCTCCGGTGCAGTTGACCGGCATGGCCCCGGTGACCGCCGGATCTCCGGACCCGGTGACCACGAAGGCGCCCGGATCGATGGAGTCGCACGGGATCGGGTAGCTGAACTGCAGGGTGATGCCGGAGGCGGCACAGAGCGGCGCGACCGGCACGCTCATCACCGGCGGGACGGGAGGCTCGGCCACGCTGGTCCATTGCGCTTCGAACCCGCAGTACGCCACGTTCTCATCGCTCACGAAATGGATGGTGAGCTGTCCGCTGGTGGCCACGATCGGTGGCGGGGCCACGATGCCCGAGTACGCTGGCCCGATCTGCGGACTGGTGATCGAGGGACCGTCGTGGAAGGTGAGCAGGTCCAGCCCCTGTTCCAGGCAGAAGGTGGGCTGGAACACGAGCGTGATCGTGCTGCCCGCATCGATGGTGAAGACCAGGTCCTCGTTGTTGCCGTAGATGTTGCCCCCGGGGCCCTCCTCACTGTCCAGCAGGATGCCCTTGCACAGGGTCACCGTGGTGTCCGCCATGTTGAACTCCGGCAGCAGCTGCGCGTGCAGCGGCACCTGGCTCAGGACAGCGATCGCGGCGAGCAGGCGACGCATGGCTCACGGTACGTGTGTGGTGTCCGCCACGATGGTGATGACGGAGGTGGTGAGCTCGTTGCTCCTGTTCCCTGCGCGGTCGGTGACGAAGAAGCTGTAGTTCATCACCTCCTGGCCACTGTTGCCCAACAAGAAGAGCGGGGTCAGCTCCACTTCCAGTTCGCCCTGGATGGCCACCTGCGCGTCAGGCGGCGCCAGCGGAGGGATGTGGTAGCCATCAGCGGAACCCAACCGGCTGTCCTTCACCCACAGCGTATACGCATCGGGGTCGGCGGTGCCCAGATCACCATCGCCGTCGGCATAGGTGAACCGCACCCGTACCGCCTCATCGAACGCCATGACCTGCTGCGGGCCGACGCTCACCAGCTCGATCGCCGGCACCGGGTCCAGCGCGGCCTCCTTGCGGCACGCCGCAAGGGTCAGGACCCATACGAGAGCGATCGCGGTCCTCATGGGATGCGCAGGGTGAAGAGGGTGACCACCTCGTTGCTGCTGCCGTCATTGGGCACCTCCGTCACCGTGTCATGGTCGCCGTCATCCACATAGGCCCGCACGAACACCGTGCTGCCGGAATTCATGCCGGTGAGGTCGAGCGCAGCGCGGTGCGTGAAGGTGACCGGGGCCCCGCTGAAGTCGGTTCCCGCACAGGTGGAGCCGGTGTGCAGCGGCTGCTCCGGCACGGTGGGGAAGGCCGCGAGCGATGGCGCGGCGCGGAAGGTGTTGTGCGTGAACGCGGCGGGGGCGGTGGCATCATCCGCGAAGGCGAACCACAGGTCGATCGGCGCGGCGGGGACCTCGATGGGCTGCAGCCCCACACCGGTGGCCCGCGGGTAGGCCGGGCCCGTGGTGCCGGCCGGCACCGCCCTCAGGCCCACGGCCTGCGGTCGCTGGTTGCCCACGGCGGGCGGCTGGCCGTACATGTCCAGGGCGCCACCCTCGATCCATGCGGTGATGGCCGCGATGTACGCCTGCTCGTTCGCCGGCCAGTCGCTGTCCTGCAGCAGGTCCAGCGGCATGATGCCGCTGGTGTTCGGCACGAAGGCGGTGAGCCGCTCGTGCAGAAAGGAGGCCTGGGCATCGCCCGGCACCACGCGGTAGGTGAAGCTCTGCTGCGGGTCGTTCGCCGTCACCGGATGCAGCACGAGCGAGTTGTACGCACCGGCGATGGAGCGGAACTCCGGCTCGAAGGTGCCGTCATGGCAGCCGCTCACCGCGCAGGTGGGCCGGAAGATGCGCTGGTGCAGCCCGGCGAAGTTGCTCAGCGGAAGCAGCTGCGTGACGGTCTCCTCTGCAGGCCGTTCGATCGCGTCAAAGGGGTTCTCCTCCTTCTTACAGGCGACCAGAACGAGCGCCGCGCTGAGGATGATGAGGATGGAGGCGCGCATGGTTCAGATGCGGTCGAAGAGGCTCATGCTCTGGGGGTCGATCAGCCCGGCCGAGAGCACCTCATTCTTGATGCCGAGCAGCTCGGCCACCGTGGGCACCACGTCGGTGACGAGCCCCACGGGCGAGCCTTCGGAGCCCACCTGGAGCCCGGCCTGCACCCCGGCACCGGCCATCAGGCCGAAGACCCGGCGCGCGTTGGCGTCGCTGTGGTCGTAGCTGAACCAGTCGTTCTGGTCCTTGATCGCGTTGGGGTCGTCGTTGCGCCCGCACTCGGGCACCGCGATCAAGGTGGTGTTGCCCGCCATGCCCGGCACCTGGGTCTGGATGAAGTTCCACAGGTGGCCCACCGCATGGTCGGCACGGTGCAGGCTGGCCAGGTAGCCGGTGAAGTTGCTGTGGCACCCGTCCACTCCGCTGAGGTTCACCACCGTGAGCGTGGGCTGGAACCACCGGATCACCTCGCAGGCGTAGCCCACGGTGGTGAGGTCGCCGTTGTCGTGCACCGGCGGGTGGGCGATGGCGCCGTTCTGCGTGCGCTGGAACATCTCGGCCATGAAGGCCTTGATGTCCGCCTTCTCGGCCGCCGTGTTCCCGATGCCCGTGGGCGCATCCACCACATGTTCGAAGCTGTTGTCGAGAAAGGCCTTCATGGCGTACACCGGACCGAGCTGCTCCTCGGGGTGGTAGACCTTGGCATCACCGAGGTACTGCTGCCCCAAGGGACCGAACGTGACGTTCGGTGCGAAGAAGTTGGCCCCGTAGCGTGCGCCATAGGTGGGGTGCTCGCTGTAGTTGAGCAGGGGCACGCTTCCACCGATGCTGTTGCCCACGAACCAGCACTTGCTGGCCGGCACGCCCGCATGGCGGCGCAGGTACTCGAAGATGGTGGGGTTGAGCGGCTTCTGCTGCAGTCCCTGCGTGGCGGCCGTGTTGCCCTGGAGCAGCGAGTTCAGCCCGCCGAAGTGGCCGGTGCTCACCGCACGCATCTCCCGGAACAGGGTGCCCTGCTGCTGCAGGGATTGCCCCAGCACCGACGGGATGGGGTTGATGCCACCCAGCCCGGTGCCGTACACGATCTTCATCTCCGGCGGCGCGCCCGACAGCATGTTGTAGAGCACATTGCCCTCGTACGGTTCGCCCTGGCTGTCCGCCAGGTAGCGCTGCAGCACGCTCTCCTGCTGGCGCACGCCGCCGGCGAAGAGCACCAGCACCACATGCTGGGCCAGGCCCCCGCCGCTGGCCGCGAACAACCGGCCGCTGGGCAGGATGTAGGGCGCGGCGAACGCGGCGGCGGCGGCGGCCCCGGCCTTGCGGATGAATCGGCGACGGTCCATGGCTCAGTAGTAGAGGTGTTCGTTGCTCAGCGCGAACGCGTAGTAGACCAGCTCGGACGTGATGTTGGGGTCCGCGGTGATCAGATTGCGGAACCAGGTGCGTTCCGCCTCGGACGGATCGCGCACCAGGAACCGGCGGTAGGTATCGGTGATGAACGCGTCCAGGTCGGCGCGCATCGCCGTGTCCGAGGGCAGGATCACCCCCGGCTTGTTCATGAAGTTGCTGATCAGCACTTCGCGCGCCAGCTCCTTGTCGCCGATGCTCTCGATGCACTGCCCCAGCTCGAAGAGCGCATTGGCCGAGAGGCCGGTCTGGAAGAGGTTGGCGTGCAGGATGGCCGCATACTCCTCATTGGTCTTGAGCTGGTCCTTGTCCGGGCTGGGTGGACGCAGGTCCACCTGGTCCAGCTCATAGATCGGCTCCTTGCGGCAGCTCGTGGCCACCAGCAGCAGCATCAGGGCGAGGAGAAGGGGGGTGCGCATGGCGCTGCGGTTCAGCGGGTCATCGCGGTGGCCTGGAGGCCATCAGCGGCCGGACGGCCGCCAGGGCGGCGGGCGACGACGATGGCGGCGACGACCATGACGATCAGCGCGGCTTGGATGATGGTTCGGATCTTCGGTTCCATGGTGTTGATGGTTCAGTTGAGGTTGGCGTATTCATCGGTGATGAGGATCCGCAGCAGCAGGTCCTCGATATCCGTGGAAGGGCCCAGCGCGTCGAGCGCCGCCACGGTCTCGTCCGTGTCCGGCAGGCGGCCCATGAAGGTCACATAGCACCAGCGCACCAGTCCTTCGCGGGCCTCGGCGCTGCCGCTCATCAGCGCGGCGTACTCGCCCTTGTTCTGCCCGCTCTCGCCGAACAGCACGCCTGCCGCGTTCTGCTCCACCATGCCGTAGGCGATGTCGAACTCCGCGTCCGTGGGGTAGCGCAGCAGCAGGTTGTCGAAGGTGGCGTTCACATAATTGAAGCTGTTCATGTGGATCTCGTCGTACACCGCGTTCAGCACCATGCGGCGCATCATCTCGGTGATGCCGATGAGACCGTCGCGGAGGTCGGTGCGGCTGCGTTTGAGCGCGAGCAGGCGACCGAGCGTGGTGTTGGCGGCGTTGAGGCCGGCGGTGTTGCCCCCCAGCGAATCGGCCAGGGCCTGTTGTTGGGCGTTGCCGATGAAGCCATCGATGACCTCGTCGCTCACCCCCTCCAGGAAGCGGGCCTTGCTCAACTCGTAGAGGCGCGTGCAGAACTTGTTGCGGTAGCTGCTGTCGTCCGCCAGGAAGGCCGTGCTGGTCATCACCTTCTGCACCAGCGCGGAGCGTGCGCTCATCGACAGGCCGGCGGCCTCCAGCGCGCCCACCTCTGCGCTCATCTCCACATCCAGCGGCTCGCGTCCCAGCAGGTCGATGAACAGGCGGTTCACGTAGTTCTCCACCAGCACGGTGGGCACCCCTTCATAGTTCGGGGCCTGGTTGCCGCCGATCACCTCGGGCTCCTTGCGGCAGGCCGTCAGCGCCAGCACACACACCATCAGCAGCCACCAGCCGGTGGCGCGCAGGGTGGCGCAGCGTTCCCAGTGCTCCGTGCGGCAGAACATGGCCGGTTGAACGGCGGCCAACCGCCCGGGATGCCCTCCTTCGACGAACAGGGTGTGCCCGTCGACGACCTGGCTGTCACTCGGGCCGTGCGCCCTGCACCTCGGCGCTCCACCGGCGGACGAGGCGGTTCTGGAACAGGGCGCCGAGGAGGATGGTGGCTGCGGTGGCGATCGACACCAGCACCATGAACGTGGCATTGATGCGCACGCGCACCATCACCTCGGAGAAGAAGGCCGCGTACAGCCCGAGCACGGACCAGTACATGAAGACGAGGTGCAACTCCACCTGGCGCACGGTGCGCGGCCGCGACCGGATGGCGCGCATTCCAGCGAGCACGGTGAGCGCGCTCACCACGGCGGCCACGTGGAACGGACCGAAGGTCCCGAACAACCGGTACATGCCGAACGCGGTGGTGTTCAACACCACCATGCCGGCGACATACACGTATCCGGTCCGCCGGTGGCCCCGGGTGCCCTTGCGGCGCAGCAGGACCAGCGCGCCGAACACCATCGCCAGCAGGGCCGGACCAAGGTGTGCCCAGCTGAGGAACGTGTATGAAGCGATCTCCTTCATGGTCGACCCAGATATCCTTTGATCGCCTTCACGTATTCCTCGAACGCACGCAACCCTTCCGGTGTCAACCGGCACATGGTATTGGGATAGTTGTCGCGCATGCCCTTGGTCACCTGGATGTAGCCGGCCTCCTTCAGCTTGCTGATCTGCACACTGAGGTTGCCGCGCGTGGCACCGGTCTTCTCCAGCAGGAAGTTGAAGTCCGCGCGCTCCACGGAGACGAGCAAGCTCACCACCGCCAGCCGCAACTGGTTGTGCAGGACGGGATCAAGCGGTGCGAAGGGCATCCTCCTGGCGTTTCAGCATCAGGCCCGGGATGATGTAGCCGAACACCATGGCTCCGCAATAGAGCAGGGTGAGCGTGAGGGGGTCGTCGCTGAAGTGCATGGCGATCCCGGCGACCCAGAAGAGGACGCCGCCAATGATGAGGGGACGGAATCGGAGGATCTGGCCCGTCATGAACGTGGGGATGCCCGTGAGCAGCGTGACCATGGCCCCGGGATCACGTCGATCCAGCACGCTGACCACGATCATGATCATCATGGTGATGACGTACGAGGACCACAGCCAGCCGATGAGGCCGTCCATGGGATTGTTCACGGGCTCGCGACGGCCCTGCCTCGCACCATGAACGGAGCTCACGATGCCCCCAAGGATCCCTGCGATGCCCCAGGGAGCCCCCTGACCCCAGGCATCGGGCTGGTCGCGCAACACGTAGGTGGCGACCATGGCCAGGGTCAACAGCACCCCCCACATGAGGAAGTAGAAGCTCAGTTTGCTGAAGCTCTTCTTGGCCTGGCCGATCATGCTCTCGATCAGCCGCAGGCTCTGTTCAGGCGTCATCGGGGTCTCCATGGTCGATCTTGTTTATGGTGCAAACATAATTGTGTTTATGGTATAAACAAAATACCGCGCTCTCTTTGTGCCATGCCTTCCCTGTTGATCGCCGGCGCGACCGGCCTCGTGGGCCGGTCCGTCCTGGAGCAGGCCCTGGCCGACCCCCGGTGGGACCGCGTGGTGGCCTTGGCTCGGAAACCGCTGGCCCCCCACCCCCGCCTCGAGGTCTGGACCGGCGACCCGGACCTGCTCGGCGGACTGCGTGCGCAGCGCGTGGATGCCGTGCTGATCGCCCTGGGCACCACCATGCGGCAGGTGGGCGGTGACCGCACGCGCTTCCGTCATGTGGACCATGAACTGGTGCTCGGCATCGGCCGATGGGCGCGTGCGATCGGCGTGCCGATGTGCGGGGTGGTGAGCGCCGTGGGTGCTGATGCACGCTCGGCCTTCTTCTACAACCGGGTGAAGGGCGAGATGGAGGCGGGCCTGCGTGCGTTGGGCTTCCCCGCGCTCCACGTGTTCCATCCCTCCATCCTCACGGGACCGAGAGCGGAACTGCGCGTGGGCGAGCGCATCGGCATCGCCCTTACGGCGGTCGTGGCCGCGCTGCTTCCCGATCGTTACAAGCCGATGCCGCATGATGTGCTGGCCTCGGCGCTGTTGTGCGCCGCCCGGCATCCCGGCACGGGCGTGCATGTGCATCACCACGCCGCCATCCGCCGCATGGCCGGTCAGAACACCACGGACTGAACCTCCTTGCCGCCGGCCTGGGCCAGGGCGCTCATCAGGCGGTCGCGTTCGCGCATGAACGCTTCGCGGTGAGCGGGCGCCACGGGATCGGCGCTGGGGAACTCCTCTCTGCGGTGATCCACCTGATGCCCGTTCTTCCAGAACCGGAAACACACATGCGGGCCCGTGGCCAGGCCCGTGCTGCCCACCTCGCCGATCGTTTCGCCCTGGCGTACCCGCTGACCCGCTCGCACGAGGATCCTGCGCATGTGCAGGTACTGGGTGCTGTACGTGCCGTTGTGGCGCAGCTTCACATAGTTGCCGTTGCCGGCGGTGTAGCCCGCCTTTTCCACCACGCCATCACCCACCGCCTGTATCGGTGTACCATAAGGCGCGGCGTAGTCGGTGCCCAGGTGGGCCTTGAACCTCTTCTGCACCGGGTGGAATCGCCGTTTGCTGAAGCCCGAACTGATCCGGCTGTACTTCAAGGGCGCCTGGAGGAAGGCCTTGCGCAGGCTGTGGCCTTCCGCGTCGAAGTAGCCGCCCTTTGCACTGTCCGGAGCGAAATGGAAGGCCTCGCGCTCCAGGCCACCGCTGCTGTAACGTGCCGCCAGCACCTGCGGATCGCCGTACGGCGATCCGTCCACATGGCGCTCCAGGAAGACCACGGTGAAGCGGTCGCCCTTCTGGATGCGGTAGAAGTCCACCGTCCAGGCGAAGACCTCGGCCAGCTGCAGGCTCAGCAACGGATCCACGCCGGCGCGCGCCAGGTCGTTGTATAGCGCACCGGTCACCTCCACCTCCACGGCACGCTCGGCGGTGGACACCGGACGGCGGTGCACGTGAACGTCCAATGGCAGCGTGGTGGTGAAGACCACATGCTCCACGGCGTCGGCCTCGTACACGAAGTAGCGGAGCTGGCGGTGCGCATCATCGGTGAAGATGAAGGCGATGGGATGACCGGCCCGCATGCGCCGCACGTCGAAGGTGCCCTCGGCCATCCGCACCAGGCTGTCCACCAGCGGATACGGGATGCCGTGCGCGGCCAGCAGGTCGCCGAAGGTGCTGCCGCTGCGCACCTTGCTCCGTTCCACGACGAAACCATCCAGCGGTATTCCATAGGCGCTCGGTGGGTCGGGTACGGTGTCCGAGGCCAGCACCGCGACCTGCTCGGGCACGTACTCCACCGGCGGTGTCAGGTCCACGGTCAACACGATGCCGAGCACCAGCAGCAGCATGCCGGCCAATGAGCCCCACAGTCGGATCCTCCTCATGGATGGGCAAGAAACAGCACCCGCCCGAGCGGGAACGCTTGTGGCGCCCGGATCATTTCAACGGCGCGTTGGGGATAGCGTGACTACTTCACCTTGGCGATCGGGTGCACAAGCCCCTCATGGCCACTGAGCTCCATCTTGATGGAACCCACCAGCACCTTGGCCTGGGCCAGCACCGGGATGCGGTTGCCGTCGTCGGTGATCCACACGTTGAGGTCGTCGTTGGTGGCGAAGATGCGGCCCTCCTGCACCACCGGTTGGAACTTGAGGCAGCGATAGCGGCCGTTGCGGATCTTGATCGTTTCGCGGCCGATGAAGCGCATGCGCAGCGGCCACAGTTCATCGTCCAGGAAGCAGGGGATGGTGAACTCCTGGCCCGGGGTCACGCTCGAGAGGTCGAGCGTACGGGCGTAGTAGAAGGCGCTGAGCATGTCCTGCACGTGAAGCGGCACGGCATGGCTGCGCTGCTTCTGGGTGGTCACCACCTGCTTGTGCTGCAGGTACACGTAGTCCTGCGAGAACTCGTAGCCCCCCTCGCTCACGCTGCGCTTGAAGATCCAGGGGAACACGCCATCGCGGTCGAACCAGGTGTCGTAGCGGTCGTCCACCTTGTAGAAGAGGTTGAAGGCCCCCAGGCTGCGACCCACCCCCTTGGCATGCAGCAGTGGACGGCCCTCCATGCGGAGGTCGCTCTCCTGCAGCTCCAGCACGGCCTCGCCGGCATCCATCAGGCCGTAGTGCACCACGTAGGTGAGCTTTTCGCCGGGCCGGAAGGCGTTGTGGTCCACGGTGCGGAGCTCGGCCCCCCCGCCCATCGCGCTCACGGGGACCGGCAGCTGCGCCCGGCCAGGACCAAAGCCCAGCACCAGCGTTCCGACCAGCAGTCCGTCACGGATCATGATGTCCACTACGCAAAGGTGATGCCGATCGGTACGGTCGCTCATCCGCAGCCGGTGGCGCCCGCTGCGTGCCGGCACAAGGTGTGCTGCCTCCTCCGCTTTATTCCGCCAGCGCGAAGGAGGGAACGGTACGACACGCACCGGACGAAGGCACCTCCTGTACGGCATCGCGGCCAGGCCTGAGCGACCCGGACCTGGTGTGCATCCCGAGGGTCGGGAGGTCGTGGTCACCCCAGGTACCCCGGAGCGCAGCGACGACGACGATGTCAGGACGGCCCCGCGCCGCCTATGGCAGTTGCGCGTTCCGCACCGCCGTGGGCACCGTGCCGCCGATGTTCTGCAGCAGGATATCGCGGTCGTTGCTGCCGCCGGTGTACTTCACCTGTCCGTCCATGTTCACATCCTCGCGGCGGTATTGGCCGCTGAGGGTGGCGGTGGGCACGGTGCCGCCGATGGTCGTGAGGATGGGGTCGCGGTCGTTGCCACCGCCGGTGTATTTCACTTGGGCGTTGAAGGTGACGTCGCCGGCCCATAGGGCGCGGGTGGGGAACGCGCCGGTGATGGACTTGCGCGCGTCGGTGCCCAGGATGCCGAAGAGGGTGCCGGTGAACTCCATCCAGGCGATGGACACCGGGGTGAGGTTCCACAGGTCGCTGGTGCAGATGGCCAGGTGGTTGCGGTGGCGGAAGCTCACCACATAGAGGTCGGCCGGCACATCCAGCCGCACGGGGCTGAAGCCGTCCACATCGACCACATCGCCATCGCGCTGCAGCAGGGCCGCGCGCGCATACAGCACCACGTCGGGATCGGCATCATCACGCAGCTCCATCAGCACCCAGTCCACGATGGCGTTGTTGCCGGTGACCGCCAGCACGGCCGGGGCCACGGTCTCGCCCCCCCCGCCGATGTACGCATAGCCCAGGGCGGTGTAGGGTTCGGTGGTGGGGACCAGGCCTTGAGCGCGGAGCGCATCGCTCATCAGTCCGGTGCTGCTGTTGTACGGCCCCTCCAGGAAGAGGCGCGGGGTGGCCAGGGGTCGCAGCACATTGGACACGGCGGCGAAGGCGTTGACCAGACCGTGGCCGTACTGGATGTCGAAGCCGGCGGTGCCCAGGTCGGTGGCGGTGGTCTGCAGCACCTGCTCCACTTCCGCGGCGGTGAGGGTGGGGTCGGCGCTCAGCACCAGGGCGGCCACGCCGGCGGCATAGGGCGAGGCGAAGGAGGTGCCCTGCACCACCGCATAGTCGCCGGAGCTGTATCCGGCGCTGCCGGTGCGGTCGGTGCTGTTGATCGACGAGCCGGGGGCGGAGAAGGACAGGCCCGCGTTGAAGTTGCTGAAGGAGGACAGGGCGCCGGTGCGCGTGATGGAACTGACAGCGTTCACGGTGGGCAGGCTGCTGGGATAGCTCAGCGCGTTGCTGGCGTCGTTGCCGGCGCTGGCGAAGTGCACCATGCCGCCGTTGCGCGTGTTGGTGTACGCCGTTTCGATGGTGGCGCTGGTGAAGCCGTAGTAGTTGCTGTTGTTGGTGACGCGCGCGCCGATGGTGACCGCCCAGTCCAGGGAGGCCACCGTCCAGCTGGCCTGGCTGCTCCAGTTGCCGTTGCTGGTGGTGCCGATCATGGTGCGTGCGCTGGCGCTTCGTGTGCCCGGGGCCACGCCCACGGTGCCGAGGCTGTTGTTGATGGTGGCGCTGACGCAGCCAGCCACGGCGGTGCCATGGTTGTCGAAGCTGTTGGCGGGTCCGCCGCCCACCGAGCCGTCGTTCGTGGTGTTGGTGCCCGGCACCTGCATGATGTCCGGGTGGGTCTGCTCCACGCCGGTGTCGATGATCACCGTGATGATGGAGGCGCTGCCCTGCGTGAGGTCCCAGGCCTGGGAGGCCTTCATGTCGATGCCTGCCGTGCCGCCGCTCTGCCCGGTGTTCAGCAGACCCCAGCAGCTGGTGAACTGCGGGTCGTTCGGCACCAGGTCGCCACGTCCGCTGAAGACCATGTCGGGTTCGGCCTCCAGCAGTTCAGCGCGCAGGGCCAGCGCATTGGCGGCGGCGATCACCTCGGCGCCGGTGCGCAGCTGCGGGCTGCGCAGCACGGTGACCCCCGCGCCGGGGAACTCCTGGTGCACCGTGAGCCCCACCTGCCGCGCGAGCGCTTCGCGCCGTTCGCCATCGATGCCGCCGGCAAAGGCCGCCAGCACCTGTGGCGTCGGGAACATCAGGCCGCCCAGATCGTCGACGTACGCCGCCGCGGCGAAGGTGACGCCGGGCATGCGGGCGATGGTGTTCACCAGGTCCTGTTGCGCCTCCGGCGTCAACGCAGCGGTGTTCAGCACCACCCAACCGTGCACCGCATGCGGCTCGACGCGTTCCCGGTGCAGCCCCAATCCGGGCAGGCCCTCGCGAAGGACCGTGGCGTACCGCTGGGGCTCGAGCTGCACGGCGATGCGGGTGGGGTCCGGACGCAGGGGAACGTGCGCCTTGTGGTGGATCACCGTGGGTGGTGCCACCGCCTTCACCGTCCAGGGTGCAGCGAGCAGGACGAGCACACCAACGATCACGGACAGGCTGGTGCGGGCCTGCAGGGGTGCAGCGGCGGAGGTGTTGCGCATGGGGTGCGGTTGGTGGGGTAAGGTAGAAGGCCGGGATGACCCGGCAAAGGGCCGGCTGATGCGGATGTCCACGATGCGCGCGAAGCGTGTCGCAGTTCCCGGCTCTACGCCGGTAGGTGGTGCTTGTGGTCCATTGGCGGATCGGTCAGCGGAAACCCGGCTGCCTTCGGCCAGTATCTACGGTGCGTTCGTGTGCAGCAGCTTCACCACCTGCGCACCGTCCTCCCCGACAATGAGCAGGTGGTAGGGCCCGGGCGCCAGGGCGGGCAGCTCGAGCATCAGCGCGGCTGAAGGTGCGAGCACTGCGCGGTGTTCTGGTGTGGTCACTCCCCTTGCTGGTGGCGCGGGATCGGTAGATCCACCAGTGTCCACGTCTACGCAACACATCGGCAACCGTCGCTACAACGCCCCGTCTTGCAAGGCGTGGCCCCGGGCACCAACGCTTGGCGCTTCCGATCCATGCGTCGACCCGTCCTCGTGGCCGCTCTGCTGGCCGCTTCCTGTTCCCTGGCCCAGACCCTGGTGCCCAACATGCCCGACCCGAACATCGATGTGTACGCCATCGAGAAGATCGGCGGCACGGTGTACATCGGCGGTGGCTTCACCACGGTGAACGGCCAGCCGTACACGCGCCTGGCCCGCTTCAACGCGGCCACCGGGGCGCTGGACAGCTGGGCTCCGCAGGTGGACAACAACTACGTGAACACGATCACGCGTGCGGGCGACAAGCTGATCGCCGGCGGCTCCTTCAGCGCGGTGAACGGCCAGTCACGGCTGGGCATCGCCATGTTCGACCTGGCCACGGGTGCGCTCGAGCCGTGGATCGACGTGGCCAACTTCGTCAGCTGGCGCCAGGGCGTGGCGGCGCAGGGCAGCACCTTCTACTACTGCCCGTTCAGCCCCTGCCGCATCGTGGCGGTGGATGCCACCACCAGCCTGCCCACCGGCTGGGAGAGCACGCCGAACTTCGAGGAGCAGGGCTACATCAATGCGCTGCTGGTGGCCGATGGCTTCGTGTACGCGGGGGGCGACTTCCGCTTCGCAACAGGCGCGTCCATGTTCGACGACCTGTGCCGCTTCCACCTGTCCACGGGCGAGCTGGACAGCACCTGGCACCCGCAGCCGGCGGTGAACAACTTCGGCATCACCTCCATCGTGCGCACCAACGACCACGTGGTGGTGGGCGGCGACTACGATGTGATCGCCGGGCAGAACCGACAGGGCGTGGCGGCCTTCACGCCCAACGGGACGCTGGCGCCCTTCAACCCGAACAACAGCAGCTACGAGGTGCTGAGCCTGTTCCCGGGCGGCGACCGCATTTGGGTGGGGGGCAACTCGTACCTGATGGGGGGCCAGACGCGCTACCGGATCGCCCAGCTCGACCTGGCCACCGGGGCCGCCACCTGCTGGAACGCGGCCCCGATCAGCAACGGCTGGAGCACGGTGCAGGCCATCCTTGTGGCGGGTGACACGGTGTACGCGGGCTCCTTCGGTGGTCCGGAGCTGGCCGTGCTTGTCGGTGGTCCCCTGCCCCCGGCCCCGGCCTCCATCACCGGACCGGCTGCCGTGGCTCCGGGTTCGGTCATGACCTACACCGTGCCCTTCATCGCCGGCCACACGTGGACGTGGACCATCAGCGGCGGCACCGGAAGCTCCACCACCAACAGCATCGACGTCACCTGGGGTTCCGGCCCGGTGGGCGTGGTGTCCGTGGTGGCCAACAACACCGGGCAGTCCAACTGTTCCAGCGATCCCACTGAACTGCAGGTATCGATCTCAGGCACCAACGGTGTGGGTGCGATCGAAGCGGAGGCAACAGGGATCGTGCTGTTCCCCAATCCGACCACGGGCCGGCTCACGATCCGGCGGGAGAATGAGGCACCAGCGGAGATGGACGTCCGCGTGGTGGATGCGCTCGGTCGCGAAGTGCGGTCGGCCCTGCTGCGGGGATCGGCTGCGGAGCTGGATCTGGGCGGCCTGCCGGCCGGCTGCTACAGCGTGTTGGTGAGCACAGCTGATGGCGTGTGGTCCGGTCGGGTGATGAAGGAGTAGGTCGCCCTACGCCCGCACCACGCGTATACGCACCACGGAGCCATCCGCACCGCGCAGCAGCGCGCAATAGGCCCCACTGGGCAACGGGGACAGGTCCAGCACCACTTCCAAGGCGCGGGGCGCGGTCACCAGCACGGCGCGCCCCTGTGCGTCGAACAGTTCCACCGAGTCGAGGCGAGCACCGGTTGATCGCAGCAGCACCACGCCATCGGCAGGCACCGGCTGCGCCGTCACCTCCAGCGCCCGGTGCTCGAGGATGGCCGTGGTTCCGGGGTCGTAGAGCACGGCACCACCGGGTACCGTGTTGTGGCCACTGCCGGGTCCGGTGTTGCCCGGCGCCACCGTGCCGTAGTAGGTGGGGCCGATGACGTACGGATAGGCCGGCTCCAGCTGATCGTTCAGGGTGACGAAGTAGGCGTAGATACCGCCCGGGTATTCGGGCGTTACGCCGTAGCGACCGTTGTGTTCATCCAGCTCGCCGCTGCTGGCCACGTACTCATGGTCCTCGATGAAGGCGCCGAGCGGATATTGGGCGTTGACGGCGGGCCCATGCTGGTTGGCGGGCAGGGCGGTGCCATCGGGCAGCGTGGTGCGGGCGCTGATGGGGCGTACCTGGTAGCTGCTGCGCATGCGCACAATGCCGCCTGTGCCATCCGGGTTGGCGAAGCCATAGGCTCCGTAAACAGGATACCCATCGAACGCGTAGCCGATGAGGTCGCTGTGCTGCTGGTCGTTCAAGTGGTCGTAGAGGCAGTTCGGCGACACGTGGTGGTGGTACTCGCCGTTGGGCGCGGGATGGCCCAGGCAGAGGTCGAAGCTGCTGCCTTCCCAGAACAACGCATCGCGGTTCCACACGCCCTGGTTGTTGTAGCTCATGCCGTCAAGGGCGTTGAAGATGCTGACGCCGTTGCGCCACACGCCGATGTGACCGAGTTGGGTGGCCACCGGCGTTCCGGTGTTGGGCTGCGGTGAGCGGGTGATGCGGAAGCAGAAGTTCTGGTTGGCCGGGCTGTTGGGGTTGCCGGCCCACGGGCCGATGTCGTAGCCGGGGATGCAGGTGCTGGTGACGTACACGTCCGCTGCGGTGTAGTGCACGCTGAGCACGTTGGTGGCGATGCCGCCGTAGCCGGTCTCGTTGCCGGGGTTGATGATCCACGAGGTGACCTCGGGGCCTTGGGCGAAGGCGGTGGTGGTGGCCAGCAGGAGGGGGAGGTGGAACGCTCGCATGGGGATGGGGTCGGCCTTGGACCGCAAGGTCGCCCAAAGGTTCAATTCCCGACCTGGACCCCGGGAGGCTGCGCACATGCGCATAGGTCACGTGGGCCGGACGATCAGGTGTGGTGCACGGATCGGAGGGGGCGGGCGACTGATCGGCATCAGCGATGTCGGCTGCCTTCTTGAACCATCTTTCACCCGGCCCGTATACGCGGCTTTTACACGAACCCCGTCCGCCAATGAGCACCACCGCCCACCTCCGATGGCTCCATGAGGTCGAACTGAAGGACATCCCCACCGTGGGCGGCAAGAACGCCAGCCTGGGCGAGATGATCCAGCACCTGGGCAAGCTGGGGGTGAACGTGCCTGGTGGCTTCGTGGTCACCGTCGCGAGCTACGAGGCCTTCATCGCACACAACGAGCTCGACCAGAAGATCCGCGACATCGTGTCCGCGCTCGATGCGGATGATGTGGAGAACATCCGCCGCACCGGCCTTGCGGTGCGCACCCTGATCAAGAACGGCAAGTTCCCCGAGCCCATCTGGAAGGGGATCATGGCGCACTACGATGAGCTCAGTGGCAAGTACGGCCAGGAGGCCACCGATGTGGCCGTGCGTTCTTCCGCCACCGCCGAGGACCTGCCGGATGCGTCGTTCGCCGGCCAGCAGGAGACCTACCTCAACATCCGCGGACATCAGGACCTGATCGCCGCGGTGCGCAACTGCTTCGCCTCGCTGTGGACCGACCGCGCGATCGTGTACCGGCAGACCCGCGGCTATGACCATTTCGACATCGGCCTCAGCGTGGGCGTGCAGAAGATGGTGCGCTCGGACCTGGGCGCCAGCGGCGTGGCCTTCAGCCTCGACACCGAGAGCGGGTTCAAGGACGTGGTGCTGATCAACGGCAGCTATGGATTGGGCGAGATGGTGGTGCAGGGCGCGGTGAGCCCCGACGAGTTCATCGTGTTCAAGCCCACGCTGGCCAAGGGCTACAGCGCCATCATCGAGAAGAAGATCGGCAACAAGGACCGCAAGATGATCTACGGCGTGGAGCCCGGAAAGCCCACCTCCGTGATCCCCACCGAACGCGCCCAGCGCAACCGCTTCTGCGTCACCGACGAGCAGGCGTTGGAGATCGCGCGCAGCGTGGTGGCCATCGAGACGTACTACAGCGACAAGAAAGGCACCTGGTGCCCCATGGACGTGGAGTGGGCCGTGGACGGGCTCACCGGGGGCTTGTTCATCGTGCAGGCCCGGCCCGAGACCATCCACAGCCGCAAGGCCGACGACCGTGTGGTGGAGTTCAAGCTCGATCACCCCGAAGGGGTCGCGCAGCCCAAGGTGATCGCCAAGGGCATCGCCATCGGCGACCGCGTCGGCGCCGGCACGGTGCGCATCCTCTACAGCCTCGATGGCCGGGGTGGCGGCATGGACGGCAAGGACTTCAAGCAGGGCGATGTCCTGGTGACCGACATGACCGACCCCGATTGGGAGCCGATCATGAAGAAGGCCAGCGCCATCATCACCAACAAAGGCGGCCGCACCTGCCATGCCGCCATCGTGGCGCGCGAGATGGGCGTGCCCGCCATCGTGGGCTGTGGCAACGCCACCGAACTGCTGGACACGGGCATGCAGGTGACCGCCAGTTGTTGTGAAGGCGACAACGGGGTGATCTATGACGGCATCATCCCCTTCCGCAAGGAGGAGACGATGCTCACCGATCTGCCTGATGTGCGCACGCGCATCATGCTCAACGTGGCCAGTCCCGACCTCGCGTTCAAGTTCGCCGCGCTGCCCAACGCGGGTGTGGGCCTGGCGCGCGAAGAGTTCATCATCAACAACTACATCCAGGCGCACCCGCTGGCCCTGCTGCAGCACAAGGAGCTCGGCGATGTCACCCTCAGCGGCAAGATCAGCTACCTCATCCACGGCTACGAGGACGAGGAGACCTACTTCGTGAAGCGCCTGAGCTACGGCATCGCCAAGATCGCCGCGGCCTTCCACCCCAACAAGGTGATCGTGCGCTTCAGCGACTTCAAGAGCAACGAGTACCGCAACCTGCTCGGGGGCGAGCACTACGAGCCGCACGAGGAGAACCCGATGATCGGCTGGCGCGGCGCCTCACGCTACTACAGCGACGCGTACAAGGAGGCCTTCGGCCTGGAGTGCAAGGCCATCCGGCGGGTGCGCGAGAAGATGGGCCTGAAGAACGTGGTGGTGATGATCCCCTTCTGCCGCACGGTGGAGGAACTGCTCGCGGTGAAGAAGGTGATGAAGGAGTACGGGCTCGAGCGCGGCAAGGAGGGGCTGGAGCTCTACCTCATGGCCGAGATCCCCAGCAACATCCTCATGGCCGAGGAGTTCGCGCAGCACATCGACGGCTTCTCCATCGGCAGCAACGACCTCACGCAGCTCACCCTCGGACTGGACCGCGACAGCGCGCTGGTCTCGCACCTCTATGACGAGCGCAACCCCGCCGTGAAGCGCATGCTGGAGCAGCTCATCCGCACGGCCAAGCGCACGGGCACCAAGGTGGGCATCTGCGGGCAGGGCCCCAGCGACCACCCCGATTTCGCGCAATTCCTCGTGGAGCTCGGCATCGACTCCATCAGCGTGACGCCGGACAGCCTGTTGAAGACCCGCCGGGCCATTGCCGAGGTGGAGCGCGCCGTCGCAGAGCAGCGCGTGTGATCGCGCTGTCCTATTCGCCGAGCTTGAAGGCGATGGGCAGCGTCATTTGGGAGGCCGCGCTTTTTGGAAGGACGCGCGGCGCCGGGGGATGAGCCAAGGGCGCAACTGAGGGGAGTGGGTACTCTGGTCGGGTCATTCGAGGTGCCATTCGCTAGATGGCCCCTTTTGTACCTTGGCTTATAATAATGATGGTCATGCGTCGTGCGATCTTGTTCGGGTGCCTGTTGCAACAGTTCCCATCTCAAGCGCAAGTACTTCCTTTCTGGTCGAACATATATCAGCAGGCGCCGAACAAGCACCACTACCTGAATGACATGGAGGTGAATTCGGAAGGCGATATCTGGATGTACGGTGTGGCCACGGATACCATCGGATGGCGCATGGGAATGGTGGTGAAGTACTCTGGACAGGGTTTTGTTCAAGACTGGGCCGTTGAATTCCTCGATTACGGGCAATTGACGGACATCGATATTGATGACTCCAACTACGTCTATGTTGGCACGACGGACTATGATACGATCGGCTCGACCGGGTCCAACTACCTGACCAAGAAGATCTCCCCGAGCGGGATGGTAGAATGGTCGGCCACCTACTCCGGCATAGGACCGAACAACCTCGACAGGGCTTCCGCCCTTTGTGTGGATGGACAGGGAAACGTGATGATCACGGGGTTCGGCGATCGTCCGGACTACAAGTTTGATTGGTTCACAGTGAAGTACGATGGGAACGGCAACCAACTTTGGGTTGCACAGCACTCACCACCTACTGATTTTGGAGGCACATACGGGGGTGTTGATATCGCCATAGATGCAGCCGATAATATCTACGTTACCGGACTAAGCCATGACACGATCAACGGGGATTTCGCGACGATCAAGTATGCACCGGACGGAACGCAGCTTTGGATCAGACGCGAGGGTGGGTCCCATTTTTCATTCGGTCGAGTGATCCGTGTCAAGGACGATCGGGTGTATGTCGGTGGACATTTCACACATAATGACCTCGACAGCAGTGATGTGCTCGTGGCGTGTTACGACACTGCGGGCAGCCACCTCTGGACCACCGTTTACAATGCACCTCCATTCTTCAACCCGCCGTGGTACAATGGCCGTGAGACGCTGGAAGACCTTCAGATCGACGACCTCGGGAACGTCTATTTCACAGGGACGGAATTCGCCACGAATGGGTCTCGGGATGATTACATGATCGTGAAGTTGGACCCCAATGGAGATGTTGTATGGGGTCAGCACTACGGAGCCGGAACGGGATGGGATGATGCACGTTCCATGTTCGTTGATGCCCAAGGCAGCGTGTATGTGACCGGACGGAGCGAAGGAGCACCTGAGGGCATTAGCGTGGTCCATACAGTCAAGTTCGATCTGAACGGAACCCAGCTCTGGTACTCGCCATTCTCAACGGCACTGTTTGACTACCACTATCCAGGGGAGATCCGCTGGGATGGCGGGAACTTCTTCTACGTCGGGGCGTCCAGGAACAGTACGAATGGAGGGCAGCTCATTCTGTTGGGCTATTGGATAACCACCGGAATTCCGCAGTTCGATCATGGTTCCCAGATCGCTGTGTTCCCGAACCCGGCAAGTGATCTGGTGCAGGTTGATCTCAGTGATCGGCCAGGTCAGATGCAGGTAGCGATCATTGATGCCAGCGGAAGAACTGTTCTATCGGAAGCGCTTGTTGGTGGAGGGCTGTCTGTTCTACAGGTAGCCGGGTTGACCTCCGGTGCCTACTGCCTGCGCGTGATGGGGGACGGTGATGTAACACACGGTCGATTGGTTATCGAGTGAGCCACAGTCCTTCATGGCTAGCTCCCATGAGCCTCGGCCGGGATGCCCATTTGGCTGGGCCATTGCCAAGTTGGAGCAGGCCTTCGCAGGATAGCGCGATCACACGCGCTGTCCTATTCGCCCAGCTTGAAGGCGATCGGCAGCGTCATCTGCGAGGCCACCGGCTTGCCGTCCTTTGCCGCGGGTGTCCAGGCGGGCATGGCGCTCACCACGCGCAGGGCTTCCTGATCGAGGTCGCTGCGCACGCCGCGCTTCAGGGATGCATCCGTCACGCGGCCATCGGCCTGCACGGTGAAGGCGACGAACACGGTGCCTTCCACGCCGTCGGCACGGGCCCCGGCCGGATAGGTGACGGCCTTGCCGAGGTAGGCGGCGAGGGCCTCCATGCCGCCGGGATATTCGGCGGCGCGATCAGTGCCGGGGAGCACCACGGCCTTCGAGGCGGGCGCATGCAGCGGTGTGGCGGCGAGCCAGACCAGGCCGCACAGGGTGAGGGCGGCGGCGGGCAGCAGGCGCAGCAGCGCACGGCGGGGGGAGCGGGGTGTGTTCAGCATGGTCAATCGGGTTTTCAGGGATGTGTTGGTGAAGGGATGGAGCAGATGCCGCGGATCGGAGCCCAGGGCGTGCGCCAGCAGGGTGCGTCCGTAGTCGGGTGTGGAACGGTCCGCGATGCGATCGGCCTGCAGCTCGTGCACCAGGCGCAGTTCGCGCAGGGCCAGCCACCAGAGCGGGTTCGTCCAGCACAGCGCCGCCAGCACTTCGAAGGCGATGAGGTCGTAGGAATGGCCGAGGCGCACATGCGCGAGTTCGTGCTGGCGGATGGCCTCGCGTTCCGCTCCGGCCAGATGCGCCGGCAGATGCACCCGTCCCAGGAAGGCCACCGGGTGGGGACCGCCCCTGTGCACGATCCGCCATGCCGCGACGATGCGCCAAAGCAGCCGCCCCAGCAGCAGCAGGCTCACCGCGCCGTGCATGACCCAGAGGGTGCGCGCCGGACCCTCAGCGACTTCAGGGGTCGGAAGCACGGTGATGGCCGGTAGGGCGATGGGAGCGAGCGCGGCCGTCACCGCCATGCTGGGCATGTGCGGAAGGAAGAGGGCCAGGACCGGAGCGAGCAGCAGGAACGCACGGCGCGCATCCAGCAGGGGGCTGTGCCGCAGGCCCAGCGCGTACCCGGCCAGCAGCACCGCGAACGCCAGATTCACCTGGAGGTAGAGGGGGAGGAGGTCCATATCAGCGCTTGCGTTGTTGCTTCAACAGGGCGATGAGCGCCTCCAGCTCGCGTGCATCGATGTCGGCCCGCTCGATGAAGCTGGACACCAGGGCCTGGGGCGAACCGGCGAAGTAGTCCTTCAGCAGGCGGCGCGCGCTGCGGTGGGCGTATTCGGCCTTCAGGACCCGGGCGCTGTAGCGGTGGCTGCGGCCCAGCACCTCATGGTCCACGAAGCCCTTGGCCTCCAGGATGCGCACGATGGTGCTCACCGTGGTGATGGCCGGCCGCGGCTTCGGCATCGCCTGTCGGATGTCCTTCACGAAGGCGGGTCCGATGCGCCACAGCACCTGCATCACTTCCTCTTCGGCACGGGTCAGTCGTTCCATCGCCGCAAGGATAACGAAGGAATTAGTCGTAGGACGAAAATATTAGTTGAACGGTTGGGCCAGGGACGGGACCGGGTCCGATGGGCAGAGAAATGGTGGCGGGGACCTCCGAGTTCGGCACGGTGGCCTTCGACCCGACCGGCCATGGCGGTTCCACCTCCTCGGGCAACCCCGTTTCCTACTACGCGTCTTGCTGGCATGATGCGGAACCGTCTGCGCGCGTCGGTACTGGCGGGCTGCTGGGCCGGCGGGGTCGTCATGGGTCTGGCGTGCGCGCAACCGCCACTGGATGTGCAGTGGGTGCATGACCAGATCCTCAGTGACGGTGTGGGGTTGGTCTCCTATGCGTCACAGGCATCGAGCGCGGAGTTGATGCTCATCGATCCGACCTGCATCAACTACTGGCAGGCCCTTCGGTTTGACGATCAGGGGATCATGGAGTACCCACCAACGTCCTACTGCATCGGTCAAACCCTGGATCCGATCGAAGTTGTCACGGCGCCGTCGGCCGGTTCCCATTGGTACACGTTCGAGCACCTGGGTGGCGCCTATCTGGGCGGAAGCCCCCTGTTCGGGAATCCGCTCGCCTACGCGTGTGAGCCGCTCGTTGGGACGACACCTTTTCATATCGCGGCCTTGGGTGTGGATGGCACGGTGTACAGCGGGAGGTCCGAGTATCCGTTATGCGGATCGAGGCTGTACCGCTTGGATGGTGCTCAGATGATATGGTGCAACTGCATTCCGCCATTCTCTCAGCTCGAGCTGTTCGGCGATACGGTCCTGGCGATGAGCGTTCTGGGGAGCATGACCCGGGTGGATGCCGGGACCGGCGTGGTCCTCGGAGCGGAGGTCGTGTTCTCGGGCGGGCCGGGGCTTGGTTTGAAGACCGCCCTCGCCCACGACACGTTGTTCTGGGTCGCTCAGTTCGGCGGAGCGCAACTGCAGGTGGGGGCCTATCGCCTGGGCCAGGGAGCGAGTTGGACCACCACGATCCCGTTGCCGAACCATCCCGTGGGCTTGTTCGCCGACCTACACGGGCGTTTATGGACCGCGGTGAACGATCGCCTGATCTGGCTGGATCGGTCCACCGGATCGTGGAACAACGCCTCCTATGGAAGCGAGTTCAAGGACCTTCGTGGCTGGGCAGATGATCTTCTGCTGTTCGGTGCCTCCAATGGGGCCAGCTTCGTCATGCACGTCAACCCGACCCCATGATCCGCCTGTTGCACGCGCTCGCCGGGCTCCTGCTCGTCATGAGGCTGTCAGGCCAGGCACCTCTGCTGCCCATCTGGACGGTGACCCTGCCGAGCTCCAATGCCCCCACGCGCCTGGCTTGGGATCAGGGGATGAACAGGTTGCTGGCCAGTTACCTGTTCTCGTTCTGGCCTTACTACTACGAGTTCGAGGCGCTGCAGGCCGACGGGCTTCCCCATGGATCCACGGTGCCGCAACACCGCGTTCCTCCGATCGACGATCCACTGAACTCGGCATCATACCTTGACCGCCTTCGTGTCCGCAATGATTCGATGGTGCTGGTCACGCGGACCACAGGGCCGGCACACATCCGCAATTCCACGTTTCGTACACTGGATGTCGCCACCATGGAACAGAGGATGCTGGGGACGAAGCGGACCATTTACGATGCGCACTGGGATGAGCATGGTCATGTTCTTCTGGATCAGGGCAGCCTGCGCACCTACACCACCGCACTGTGGCCGAAGGACACCGTGCTGTACACCTTTCAGATCGGCGCGAGCATGGCCGTTACAGCTGAGCGCATCTTCGTGCTGAGCCCGCCGCATGTCCGGGTGTATGCACGGGACACGCTTTCGAACCCGGTCTTCCTGCCGATCCCGAGCTCGGGGCAGGTCCTGAACGAACGACTTGAACTGCTGGGCGGTGTACTGCATTACGCGGTGATGAAGTTGGGCGGTGTGTTGGACATGGGTCAGGTGGATACGACCGGCACGCTGCGCTGGAACCGGACGATCAACCTCGGTGCGGGGTGGGCCCTCACCGGCCTGGCGGTGGACGACAACGCTTCCACGTGGGTGAGTCTCGCCGGGGCCACGGGACGGCTGGAGGGCACGGACAGCACCGGCACCATCGCGTTCACGGGCACCTGGCCGCATCCGCTGGAGGATGTGGTCAGTTCGGGCGACCGCCTGTTCCTGGCCGGTCGGGAGAGCGTTCCGGGCCCGGGCTTCGTCCTGGGATGGTCCCCCGACATCTCCACCGGCGTTCCGCACCGCGAACGTTCGGCGCTGCACCTCGCGCCCGTTCCCGCGACGGAGGTCATCCGGGTGGACGGACTGATACCGGGCAACTCGGAACTGGAGGTCGTGGATGTCGCGGGCAGGCGCTGTGTTCAGGCCGTGGTGAGGAGCGACGGTGGCCATGACCTCGATGTACGGGACCTGACCGCGGGCCATTACATCCTGCGGGTCGCGGACCCCCAAGGCCTGCGTGTCGCACCGTTCATGGTGCGTTGATCGGATCGCACTGGTGGGCGTTGATGCCCGGGTTGCGGTCGTGCCTGCTACATTTCGGCCATGCGCTGGGATGCACTTCGCACCGTGGTGGCCGTGCTGGCGATCACCATCTGGGTCTCGATCAACGAGTTCGTGCGGAACCAGGTCGTACTGGCCGAGCACTGGACCTCACACTATGCCGAGTTGGGCCTCACCTTCCCGGCCGCTCCGCTCAATGGGGCCGTGTGGGGTCTCTGGGCCCTGCTCTTCGCTGTGGTGGTGGTGTGGCTGGCGCAGCGCTACGCGCTCTGGGCCGTGGGGCTCACCGCGTGGTGGGTGGGCTTCCTGCTCATGTGGGTGGTGATCGGAAACCTCGGTGTGCTGCCCATGGACATCCTGCCGGTGGCCGTGCCGTGGAGCCTGGTGGAGGCCTTCGGCGCGGCGTGGATCGCGCGGCGGTTGAAGTGAACCAGCCCTCAGGCCGGGATCGAGTTCAGGTAGCCTTGGTGCGCGAGCCGTTCGCCCATGTCCATGTACGCCTCCTTGGGTTCGGGGCGCCAGGTGGCGAGGCCGTCCACATACCGGTTGTACATGCAGAAGGCGGCGGCGATCAGCGCCGTGTCGTGGATCTCCACATCCGTGGCCCCGGCGGTGCGCGCCGTGGCGATGTCGGCCTCGGTCACCTTCAGCCCGCCCTCCTGCACGTGCCTGGCGATGGCCAGCAGGGCGCGCATCTTGGGGCTCAGCGGCTCGTCGGGCAGGCCGGCCTTGATGGCGTCGATGAACTCGGGCCCGCGCTGAAGGTGCGCGGCGGCGGCCGCTCCATGGCAGTGGTGGCAGAAGTGACAGTTGTTCCACCAGCTCACCGAGGAGGCGATGAGCTCGCGCTCGCCACTGGTCAGGGTGGAGGGGCCCCGCAGCAGCACCTCCACCAGGGCGTTCAAGGGCTCGGCGGTCTCGGGCCGGAAGTGCATGAGCCCGACGATGCCGGGCAGTTCCTCGTTGCGCAGGGTGATGTGGGCCATGGGGATGCGGTGCGTGTGCTCCGAAGGTCCTGCGCACGCGAATGGGATGAGCACGTTGCTGGACCAAGCACGGCGTAAAAGGGGCGGATCACCCTCCCTGTGATGCGGACCGGCCTGGTCGATGGGGTGGCCGGTGGTTCATTGGTTCCAATGACACGCCGAATGTCCGGTTCCCGGAGCTTCGCTGCACCAAAACCCTACCGGACATGCGGACCTCGATCCATCTCTGTGCTGTCGCCCTGCTGGCCGCAGCCTCAACCTCGGCACAACAGTTCATCACACCCATGGATGCCTCGGGCATCATGATGTCCAAGGAGGTGCACGCCATCACCTTGGACGGCCGTGATGTCGCGGGCACCGTGCCTTCGTGCATGTTGAACATGGGCCAGTTGCAGAGCATCACCATCAAGGATGCGGCCGGTGAGAAGCACAAGTTCAAAGCGGAGGAGCTCTCCGAGGTGCGCGTGAAGCCCTCGAAGTTCATGAACGTGACCACGATGCTCTCGCAGCCCAACATGAGCAAGTTCCTCAAGCAGGACTTCGGGGAGGTGCTCAACCGCGAGTGGGTGTTCTATGTGCAGACCTCGCCGCCCGGCAAGGACAAGAAGGTGATGATGCAGCTGCTCAACCCGGGCTTCGACAAGAAGATGAAGGTGTTCCAGGACCCGATGGCCCAACAGACCGGCGGCGGGGACGACAAGTCCTACTTCGTGGTGAAGGCCGGCAGCGGGGAGGCCATCAAGGTGAAGAAGAACATGTACAAGAAGGAGGCGCTCACCACCGTCTTCGGCGACTGCAAGGTGATGGTGGAGTTCTACAGCGGCGACAAGATGCGCCTCGAGGATTTCGCCGAGCACGTCTTCATTCACGATCAGCTCTGCGAGTGAACGGAGAGGGTCGGAGGGGCGCGATCAGTGGGCGCCTCCGCTCCACACCGTATCGATCACGGCACGCTGCGCCTCGGTGGTGAGGTGCAGGGGGTCGCGCCACAGGGCCTTGTCCATCGGGAAGAGGCCGGGACGGTCCAGGTCGATCACCGGCGCCAGTTCGCGGAGGCGCTCCAGGTAGGTCGCGCGCAGCGGCTCAAGGCCGGCCTCGGCATAGATGCGCTGCACCTCCGGATGGGTGGGATACTCCACGAACCGGAGGGAGCAGCCCATCGCGGCGCACCGTGCGGCGATGCGTTCCAAGCGCCCGAACGCGGCGCTGTCCAGCGAGAAGCCGTTCGCGTTCGTGCGCTCCATCTCCAGCACGCGCTGCCAATGGTCGGGCGGCAGGGCATCGTACTGCACGGTGGAGGGCAGCAAGGCGCTGCGCAGGTTCAGCAGGGTGGCCTCCAGCACGCGGCGGTTGCTCAGGTACAGGAAGGGCTGGTCCAGCAGCAGCCGGGGCTCGCTGTACAGGTCCCAGTCCATGCCGCGGTTCATGCCGCGGAACGACACCTGGACCACCACCTCTTTCAGCGGTGCCCGGGCGGCGAAGGTGAACAGGTCGGCCAGGGTGCGTGTGTTGCCGCCGGGTACGCCGAGGTTGTAGTAGCGGTGGCCGCAGACCGTCTGCAAGTGGTCCAGGTCGAAGTGCGAGAGGCGCGAATCGCCGAGCAGGATCCTGTCCTGCGGAGCGCGCCGCAGCTCGATCAGCTTCCACAGCAGGTTGCTGAAGGGCATGGTGCGCCCGTCATGGTAGAGGTTCTTGCGCTTGAGCGCCTCGGGGATGAGGTGCGAACGGTCGAAGTAGGTGTAGGGGTCCACCACCAGCACGGTGCCGAAGACCAGCGCGAAGGGCATGGCCAGCGCGGCGATCCAACGGAAGAGGCGGCGGGTGCTCATCTAGAACTGGAAGTAGATGAAGGGCGAGGTGTGGTAGTAGCTGCCCAGGAAGATGATGCTGCCGATGAGGCCGGTGTACAGGGCCCAGCGCTGCCAGGCGCTGCGTTCGGCCAGCCAGACGGTGGCGCCCTTCCGGCGGTCCAGCCATTGCACCCCTTCCATGGCCGCGATCGCCGCCGCGGCGAGCAGCATCTCACCGCGCCCGGCGCCCACGAGCGGTGCCCACAGGCTGAAGGCATCGGCCGTGAGGAACCCGTCCAGACCCGTGAAGAGGTGGCCCACGATGTGGAAGGCGTCCTGCACGCTGTTGGCGCGGAAGAAGATCCAGGCCAGGTCCACCAGCAGGAAGGTGGTGATCACCTGTTGGGCCATCTGCAGGCGGGGCCAGCGGGGCAGTCCGAGCAGCTGCCCCAGGCGCGTCCTTCCGCCTTCGGAGACGATGGCCCCGATGAGGAACAGGCCATGCAGGCCGCCCCAGATGATGTAGGTCCAGGCCGCGCCGTGCCACAGGCCGCTCAGCAGGAAGGTGATGAGCAGGTTGTAATAGCGGCGCCAGGTCAGCACACGGTTGCCCCCCAGCGGGATGTACACGTAATCGCGGAACCAGGTGCTGAGGCTGATGTGCCAGCGGCGCCAGAACTCGCTGATGCTGGTGCTGGCGTATGGCGTGCGGAAGTTGCGCATCAGGTCGATGCCCAGGCAGCGCGCGGCGCCGAGGGCGATGTCGCTGTAGCCGCTGAAGTCGCAGTAGATCTGCACCGCGAAGAGCAGTGAGGCCAGGATGAGCGCCGGGCCGTCGTGGCTGTACGGTGCGTCGTACACGTGGTCCACCATGGCCCCCACGCGGTCGGCGATCATGATCTTCTTGAAGAACCCCCAGGCCATGAGACGGAGCCCGCTGGCCAGCAGGCCGGGATCGAAGGCCATGGGCAGATGCAGCTGCCGCAGCAGGTTGCCCGGGCGCTCGATGGGGCCGGCCACGAGCTGGGGATAGAACATCACATACAGGCTGAAGATCCCCAGGTGGCGTTCGGCGCGCTGGCGGCCGTAGTACACCTCGATGGTGTAGCTCAGGCTCTGGAAGGTGTGGAAGCTGAGGCCGATGGGCAGGATGATGCCCAGGTCGGGGATGCTGTAGCCTGCCCAGCCCGCGGCCTGCACCATGGCCTCGATGTTCTCCGTGAGGAAGCCGTAGTACTTGAAGATGGCGAGCACGCCCACGTTGGCCACGATGCTGGCGATGAGCCAGCGCCTGCGCACCACACCCTCGCTGCGTTCGATCAACAGCCCGGCCCCGAAGTCCACCGCGATGGTGAAGGCCAGGATGAGGATGTACACCGGCACGAAGGCCATGTAGAACCAGCAGCTGGCCGCCAGCAGCATCGGCCAGCGCCAGCGGTGCGGCAGCAGATGGTACGTGGTGGTCACCACCACGAAGAAGACCAGGAAGGCGATCGAGTTGAAGATCATCGGCCCCCCGCGCCGCGCGGCGGGAGGCAAATGTCGGTGAACTGCGCCGCACCGGCACGGCCCAGGTGGCTGCCATCCACGTACAGCGCATCCGGCCAGCGGTGGGCGTTGCCGTCGATCACGGTGTGCCCCAAGGGCTCCAGCATGGTGCGCAGGCGGTCGACATGGGTCCGCTGAAGGGTATCGAGCGCCGGGGTGCGCAGGCCGTCGCGGTAGGCGCATTGCACCACCACCAGCCTCACACCGCGTTGCTTCAGCCAGCCGGCGAAGTGGGCGAGGGCCGCGTAGCGGGCGTCATCCAGCTGGCCGGCGCCCGGCGGTGTTTCGTTGAAGCGCGTGCGGTCGATGCGGTCGGCAGGCACGTCCAGTGTGGCGCCGCCGTGGGCGTCGAAGCCCAGGTATTCGTAGTTGCCGGGGTCGTGGAAACGGATCCGGTTGGCCTCCGCCTGGCGCAGCAGGTAGGGCGCGTCCCAATACCGCAGGTAGCTCATCCACAGGGGTTCCCCATCCATGAAGTGCGCCATGGCCGCGCTGTCGGTGCCCAGCTGGCGCCCGGCACTGCGGAAGTCCATCAGGTTGGTGGCCACCAGCACGGTGTGCGGGCGCAGGTGGTCGGTGAGCAGGGTGCCCAGCACCGGGAGCTCGGCCGCGCCAAGGCCCCAGGCCGCGGCGTTCACATAGCGTTCCGTGCCGAAATGGGCCACGACGCCGGCGCTGGCCAGATTGTTCAGCGTCATGGAGGAGCCCACGGCCAGCACGTCCACCCCGTCGGCGAAGTGCTCGCGCACGAAGGCGAGCTTCTCGTTGAGGGCGATGTTGTTGGTGATGCGGGGTGCCGGCACGGTGTCGCGCAGCAGCAGCAGGTAGGCGAGGGGGATCGCCAGGGCGGGCAGGCCCAGCAGCACGCAGCGGAGGATGAAGCGGCCCACCATCAGAACTGGAAGTAGATGAACTCGCCGCCGCCGAGCGGAGCGGTGAGGGTGAGCACGGCGATGAGGCCATAGTACACCAGCCGGCGTACGGGAACGGGGAGCAGCCCGTCGAGCTGCAGCCCGTACTGCCGTTCACGGGCCAGCCATTCCAGCGCGAGCGTGATGCCGATGCCGAGCAGGGCGAAGGCCAGGATCTTCTTGTCGGCCAGGGCCGGTGCGTGCAGCAGCGTGGGCGAGGCGATGGCCCCCAGGATGTCGAAGGCCTGGGCCATGCTCTCCGCGCGGAAGAAGGTCCAGGCGAAGCAGGCCAGCAGGAAGGTGGCGAGCAGTTGCAGCGCTTCGCGGGCGCTGGGCAGCACGCGACCAGCGGCCACCGTATCGCTCATGGCGTGGTGCGTGTCGCGCAGCAGCAGGGGCAGGAAGAGCAGGCCGTTCACCGCGCCCCAGGCCACGAAGGTCCAATTGGCGCCGTGCCAGAAGCCGCTCACCAGGAAGATGATGAGCACATTGCGCACGGTGCGGGCCTTGCCACCGCGGCTTCCGCCCAGGGGGATGTAGAGGTAGTCGCGGAACCAGGTGCTGAGGCTGATGTGCCAGCGGCGCCAGAACTCGGCGATGTCGCGGCTGAAGTAGGGGTAGGCGAAGTTGCGCATCAGCTCGAAGCCGAAGAGGCGCGCGCAGCCGATGGCGATGTCGCTGTAGCCGCTGAAGTCACCATAGATCTGGAAGGCGAACAGCACCACCGCCAGGGCAAGGGTGCTGCCATCGTGCGCCTCGTGCGCGCCGAACACGGGGTTCACGAACGCGGCGCAGTTGTCGGCCACCACCACCTTCTTGAAGAGGCCCCAGAGCATCTGGCGCACGCCGTCGTAGGCGGACGCCTCGTTGAAGCGGCGCTCGGTGCCGAACTGCGGCAGCATGTGCCGGGCGCGCTCGATGGGACCGGCCAGCAGCTGGGGGAAGAAGCTCACGAAGGCGAAGAAGGTGGTGGCCTCGCGCACGGCGGGCAGCTGCCTGCGGTACACGTCGAAGGTGTAGCTCAGGCTCTGGAAGGTGTAGAAGCTGATGCCCACGGGCAGCACCAGCCCGAGCGGTCGTGCATCGATGGGCCGCCCCAGCAGCGTGAACGCGTCCACGAAGCTCTGCAGGAAGAAGTCGTAGTACTTGAAGAAGCCCAGGAGCCCCAGGTTGGCCGTCAGGCTCAGCCCCATCAGGAGCGTGCGCCGCGAGGGAGCCTCGGTGCGCGCCAGGGCCAGCGCCACCAGGTAGTCCACCCCCGCGGTGAACAGCCACAGCCCCAGGAATCGCCAGTCCCACCAGCCGTAGAACACGCAGCCGGCCAGGATGAGGAAGGCGTTGCGCCAGGGCACCGAACGCCGGAACACACCCCAGTACAGGAGGAACACGATCGGGAGGAAGACCGCGAAGTCGATCGAGTTGAAGAGCATGCGGGAGGCGCGGGGAACGGCTTGTACGGGCCGGTGGGGTCGCGGGTTCCGGGGGAAGCGGACCACCGGACGCAGTGCCAAAGCTACCTGTCGATGCCCGGAACGGGAGCGTTATCTTTCGAAGGCCATGCGTTTCGAACCACGCAGCATCGAGACACGCATCGCCACCATCACCCTGGTGCGCCCGGGCTTCATCGAGCAGCGCTACCGCCCCGGTGAACGGATCGACCTGCCCGGCTTCGCGGAGAACAAGCGTGCACGGCTTGAGCTGGCCGGGGGAAAGCCGTGTGTCATGCTCAGCATCATCCCCCGGGACATGGACTTCGACATGGAGGTCACCGGGGTGGACCACTTCGGTCCGGAGCGTGGACAGGACACCCTGCGCGCCCTGGCGGTGGTGGTGCACGACAGCATGGCGGAAATGGTCACCAAGCTGTTCTTCACCTACTTCCCCACGGTGTTCCGCACGCAGGTGTTCAATGAGGAGGCCGAAGCGCGCGGGTGGTTGCTGCAGCAGTTGGCCGAGGTGATCCAGGAGGAGGGTTGATGGCCGGCCGCTGCACCGGAGGGCCGGCTCCTGTCCGACGTGTCGACCGACGGGCGATCGTGCGGGCCTGGTGCGTTCAGCGGTATCTTGGCGCTTGCCTACACCCCACACCATGAACACGGAGCTCACCGAACCGCACGGATCCCATCAGATCACCTACGAGGACCGCTACTCAAGCCTGGGTGTTCTGTTCTACGGCATCGCGGCCAGCGATCGAACGGTGGTGCAGGTCGAGCTCAAGGCGTTCCAGGACATGATGATGCAGCATTGGATGGCGACCGACCCCACGTTGGACGAAGCAGGTGTGGCCAGTGTGCGCTACATGGACATCGCCTTTGATGAAGCGCATCGCAGCGGCATGGGTGCGGAGGAGGCCTTCGCCACCTTCGAGGCCGACCTGTTGCGCGAACCCGAACGCTATGATGCGTGGACCAGGGACCTCATCCTGCGCACCGCTGACGCCATCGCCCAAGCCTCCGCCGGGGTGAACGCCAGCGAGGCGAAGTTCATCGGGCGGCTGCAGAAGCTGCTGGGCCGCGCCTGATCGGAACGGGTCGGCGATCGCGGGTCCGGTCGTGGTCGAGGCATCCCGCCGCCAGCCCGCTGGTCACTCGATCCCGAACCTGTGCGTGCGCATGCGCCCGCGCTCGTCCCTGACCAGCAGCAGGTAGGCGCCCGCAGGGATGCTGCTCAGGTCAAGTTCCGCCGGCCCATCTTGCACAGTGACCTGCACGAGCGACAGCCCGGCAAGATCGAGCACCTGCACGAACAGCGGTCCGCTCCAAGTGGTGCGGAGCTGAAGCGTGGGCGCGCTTGCCGGGACAGGGTTCGGGCCGATGGAGAGGTCGATTCCCGGATCCGCGTCAGCGACGGTCGTGGGAATGAGCGGACCGCAGATGCATACCACGCACAAACCCGTGTCCGCGTAGAAGAGAAAGTCACACGGCTGCGAGCAGAGGTCCATGAGGATGGTGTCGCCGACCACGTTCAACGGAATGGGCTGTCCCCACTGCGAGCCATCCACACAACCGGGCGGATCGAAGAACCATGTGTAGGGACCTGAACAGGTGCTCCACAAGGCCGAGTACGGTCCGAAGGCCCACACGCCATCGCACCCGTTGGTGGGCGGGATGACGTAGTAGGTGGTGAGCGTGGTCTGTGCGGTCGCGCCGCCCATGAACAGGGCGAGGACCAGGAGCACCGCAAGGCTTCGGAACCGCTTCATACGGTGAAGCTACCCGGGCCGATGGGTCGTGGAGGCGAACGCGCGATGCGCGCGTGAACAGGTCGATGTGTGATCTGAACGGGCGCAGGGCATCCCTTGGGATGCCCTGCGAGCGAGTGTCGTATGGCACAGGCAGGATGCCTGTGCGCCCTTACTTGAACGCCGGAATGCCGGTGACCTCGGCGCCGGTGATCAGCAGGTGGATGTCGTGCGTGCCCTCGTAGGTCACCACGCTCTCCAGGTTCATCATGTGGCGCATGATGGGATACTCGTTGGTGATGCCCATCCCGCCGAGGATCTGGCGGGCCTCACGCGCCACGGTGAGCGCGAGGTGCACGTTGTTGCGCTTGGCCATGCTGATCTGCTGGGTGGTGGCGCGGCCTTCGCTGCGCAGCACGCCCAGGCGCCAGGTGAGCAACTGGGCCTTGGTGATCTCGGAGATCATCTCGGCCAGTTTCTTCTGCGTGAGCTGGAAGGCTCCGATGGGCTTGCCGAACTGGATGCGCTGTTTGCTGTAGCGCAGCGCCACATCATAGCACTCCATGGCCACGCCCAGCGTGCCCCAGGCGATGCCGTAGCGCGCGCTGTCCAGGCAGCCCATGGGGGCGCCCAGTCCGCTCTTGTTCGGGAGCAGGTTGCCCTTGGGCACCTTCACGTTGTCGAACACGAGCTCACCCGTGGGGCTGGCGCGCAGGCTGAGCTTGCCGTGCGTGGTGGGCGTGGTGAAGCCCTCCATGCCGCGCTCGACGATGAGGCCATGGATGCGGCCCTCGGTGTTCTCGGCCTTGGCCCACACGATGGCCAGGTCGGCGAAGGGCGCGTTGCTGATCCACATCTTGGCGCCGTTCAGCAGGTAGTGGTCGCCCATGTCCTTGAAGGTGGTGACCATGCCGCCGGGGTTGCTGCCGAAATCGGGCTCGGTGAGGCCGAAGCAACCGATCTTCCTCCCCTGCACCATGTCGGGCAGCCACTTCTTCTTCTGCTCCTCGCTGCCGTACTTCCAGATGGGATACATGGCCAAAGAGCCCTGCACGCTGCACAGGCTGCGCAGGCCACTGTCGCAGCGCTCGATCTCCTGCATGATGAGGCCGTAGCTGATCTGGTCCAGCCCGGGGCCGCCGTATTCCGCCGGAACGAACGGGCCGAAGGCCCCGATGTCGGCCAGGCCGGGGATGATGTCCTTGCTGAAGGTGGCCTGCTCGAAGCGCTCCTCGATGATCGGCTTGAGGTGCTTGCTCACGTGCTTGCGCGCGGTGTCGCGGATCAGCTTCTGCTCCTCGGTGAGCAGCTCGTCCACCAGGTAGTGGTCGTGGCTCTGGAACAGGTCGGTGGCGGCCTTGGCCGTGGTGCCGTTGGCGGAAGTGGTGGACATGCGAAGGGGGGTTCGCGGTGGCGGGGAGGCCGCGCACCGGGCTGCAAAAGTAGCACGCCCACCCCCGCGCCGCCGGATACCTTTGCCCGCCGGCCATGGGCGAACCGCGGACACACGACCCCTTGAGCGCCGATTGGGTGGTGCTGGTCCTGCTGGCCGTGGCCGTTCAGCTGGCCTGGACGAACGTCGTTTCCCCCCGGAAATGGGGCCTCATCCTGGACGGGGCGTTCCGCGCGCGGATCAGTCGGCGCAGCCTGAGGGAGGACATCGATCTGCAGGACCGCTCGATGCTGGGGCTGTTGGCGGCGCTGCTTGCCGGGCTCGCGTTGTTCGTTCAGCAGGCCCTGGTGATGCGCGGCATCGTGGGTGCGGGGCCGCTGGGCTATGGCGGGGTGGTGGCCCTGCTGATCGTGCTGGTGTTCGCGCAGGTGTTCGTCCTCCGGGCCTTGAGCTGGCTCTTCCAAGGGGATGGGGGCCTGGAGGAGTACACCCATGCCATGGTGCTCAACCACCTGGTGCTGGGGGCGGCCCTGCTGCCCGTGGCGGTGCTGGTGGCCTTTCGGCCGGAGATGAGGGCCGTGCTCCTGCCGGTGGGAGGGGTGGTCGCTGCGGTGATCGTGCTGCTGCGATGGGGCCGAGCGGTGCTCATCGGGCGATCCGCAGGGGTCCCGCTCAGGCACATTTTCCTGTACCTTTGCGCCGCCGAGATCCTGCCTGTGTTCCTCGTTCTCCAGACCCTTCAGCGTTCCGGCCCATCCGCGTTCCAACTCCCCTAATCGAGCGGCCTTGAAGATCAAGACCATCCTCGTTTCGCAGCCGGAACCCACGGACGTCAAGTCCCCGTACCACGAGCTCGGCAGGAAGTACGGCCTGAAGATCGACTTCAAGCCGTTCATCAAGGTGGAGGCGGTTCCGGCGCAGGACTTCCGCCAGGAGCGCATCAACATCCTGGACCACACCGCGATCGTGCTCACCAGCCGCAACGCGGTTGACCACTTCTTCCGCATGTGCAAGGAGCTCCGGCTCAACGTGCCGGAGGGCATGAAGTACTTCTGCGTCAGTGAGAGCGTCGCCTACTACGTGCAGAAGTACATCGTCTACCGCAAGCGGAAGGTCTTCATCGGCAAGAACACCTTCCAGGACCTGCTGGACGTGATCCGGAAGCACAAGGACGAGGTGTACCTGGTGCCGTGCAGCGACATCCAGAAGCAGGAGATCCCCGCGCTGCTCGACAAGGCGGGGGTGAAGTACACCAACGCGGTGTTCTACCGTACGGTGGCCAGCGACCTTAGCGACCTGAAGAACCTGAAATACGACATGCTGGTGTTCTTCAGCCCGGCGGGGATCGAAAGCCTGTTCAAGAACTTCCCGAAGTTCGATCAGAACGGGACCATCATCGCGGCGTTCGGTCCCACGACCAGCAAGGCGGTGCGCGATGCCGGTCTGCGGCTCGACATCGAGGCCCCGCTGCCCGAGGCCCCGAGCATGACCGGCGCCATCGAGCTGTACATCAAGCGGCTCGGGAAGAAGAAATAGGCCCCGGACGTCACGGGGCCAACGTCCCGGCCTTTCGGGCCGATCCGTCCGGCATGGAGCGTTATACCTTCCCCAAGCAGGAGCGCCTTCGTGGCCGTCCCCGCCTCCAGCGGCTGATCGCCGAGGGGCGCTCGGTGCACGTGCCGCCCTTCCGCCTCACCGGCCTGTTCATGGAGCTCGACGCCCCCGTTCCCGCCCAGGTGGCCTTCGCCGTGCCCAAGCGCAACCTCCCCCGCGCCGTGGACCGAAACAAGGCGCGCCGCCGCATGCGCGAAGCCTACCGGCTGCACAAGCAGGCCTACCACGACCGGTTGCAGCAGCTCGGCCGCTCGTGCGCCTGGCTCTTCGTGCTTCAGGGGCGCACCGTGCCCGCCTATGCCGAGGTGGAGGGCAAAATGATCCGCGCGTTGGACCGTTGGTTCAAGGAACATGCGTAGGCTGCTCACCGCCGCCATGATCGGCCTCATCCGGTTCTACCAGTCCGCCCTCTCGCCGCTGCTGCCCGGCGCCTGCCGGTACACGCCCAGCTGCAGCGCGTATGGCGTGGAGGCCTTGCGCCGCCATGGCCCCTTCCGTGGTGGCTGGCTCACCCTCAAGCGCTTCCTATCTTGTCATCCCTGGGGCGGCCATGGCCACGACCCCGTCCCCTGAAGCCTCATCCCTTCCATGAACGTACCCCGCACCCCCCGCCTACGCACGTGGATCATCGGCGGCGCCCTCGCCGCCTCCGGCGCCCTCACCATCGCCGCGGGCGACAACTACTTCGAGATCTCCAAGAACCTGGAGATCTTCACCGAGCTCTACAAGGAGCTGAACGTGTACTACGTGGAGGACACCAAGCCGGGCACCCTGATGAAGACGGGCATCGACGCCATGCTCTCCTCGCTGGACCCGTACACGCAGTACATCCCGGAGAGCGATATCGAGGAGTACCGGTTCCAGACGACGGGCCAGTACGGGGGGATCGGCGCGCTCATCAAGCGCCAGGGCGATGGCATGGTGATCAGCGAACCCTATGAGGGTTTCCCGGCGGCCAAGGCGGGCATCTGGGCCGGTGATGAGATCGTGGAGGTGGACGGGCGCAAGATCCGCGGATTGGATACCGAGGACGTGAGCAAGCTGTTGAAGGGCCAGGCCGGCACCCCGGTGCGCGTGCTGCTCAAGCGCGGCGAAGCCGAGCCCGTGGAGAAGGTCCTCACCCGCGAGGAGATCAAGATCCCCGACGTGCCCTACAAGGGCATCGTGGATGCCACGCACATGGTGGGCTACATCAAGCTCAACAGCTTCACACAGACCGCCAGCGCCGATGTGCGCAGCGCCATGAAACAGCTCAAGCAGGACGGTGCGCGCCACCTCATCCTCGACCTGCGTGGCAATGGTGGCGGCCTGCTGCGCGAGGCGGTGAACATCGTCAACCTCTTCGTGCCCAAGAACGAACCCGTGGTGGAGACCAAGGGGCGCATCGCCGAGTGGGACAAGAGCTACCGCACGCTCAGTGAGCCGGAGGACGCGACCGTTCCGCTGGTGGTGCTGGTGGACGGTGGTTCGGCGAGCGCCAGCGAGATCGTCAGCGGGGCCCTTCAGGACCTCGACCGCGCGGTGGTGGTCGGTGAGCGCACCTTCGGCAAGGGCCTCGTGCAGCAGACGCGCGACCTGTTCTACAACAGCAAGCTGAAGGTCACCGTGGCCAAGTACTACATCCCCAGCGGCCGCTGCATCCAGAAGTTGGACTACGCCCACCGGGACAGCAGCGGGAAGGCCACCGTGCGCACGGATACGAACCTGGTGGCCTTCCAGACCCGGAACGGTCGCACGGTGTACGATGGGCGGGGCATCCTGCCGGATGTGGCCGTCACCGAACCCGAGCTGGCCAAAGTGGTGGGCGGTCTCTATGCCGAGGACATCCTGTTCGATTTCGCCACCGACTACCGACGCACGCATGACAGCATCGGTCCGCCCGAGCGCTTCGCGATCGACGATGAGCTGTACCACCGCTTCACGGAGTTCGCCCGGTCACGCAGCTTCACCTACGACACGGAGAGCATGCAGGCCTACGCCAAGCTGGAGGAGGTGGCGCGCAAGGAGCGGTACTACGGCCATGCCCAGAAGGCCTTTGAGGAGCTGAAGAAGGAGCTGGCGCCCGATCCGGCCGAAGAGCTCGATCTGTTCCGCACGGATGTGGAGGAGATGCTGCGGAACGAGATCGTGTCGCGGTACGATCTGCAGACCGGCCGGGCCAAGGCGGCGCTCGTCACCGATCCATATGTGCAGGCCGCCGTGAAGGTCCTTACCGACGGTGGATACACCGGCATCCTGGCCGGCACCAAGCCCTGAGCGGATGCGGATGGCCGCGGGCGTTCCTGCGGGACCCTGGGTGCGGCGCTTCGGCCTGGTGCGCATGGCCGGCCTGTTCATCGCAGCGGCCGCCCTGCCGTGGAACAATGTGCTGCTCAGCAATGCGCAGATCCTGATGGTGCTGGGCTGGCTGGGCGAGGGCCTGGCCTCCGGCGATCTGGGCCGACGGTTCAGGCAGGCCTTCACCGACCGGTGGTCCTTGGCGTTCATCGCCCCCTTTCTGCTTCACGCGGCGGGCATCCTGTGGTCCGAGGACCGTGCATGGGCGATGGACCTCACGCGGATCCTGCTCCCGGTGCTCGTGTTCGGGGTGGTGCTGTCCACCTCGCCGCCCATGGGCGGGCGGGCCATCCGCGATGTGCTGCGCACCGGGGCCTGGAGCGTGGTGGCCAGCACGGTGGTGTGTCTGATCGTGGCCGGCGGGCATCTCCAGAGCGGCGATCATCGGGCGGTCAGCATCTTCATCAGCCACGTCCGGTTGGGGCTGCTCCTCGCGCTCGCGGCCTGTGTGTTCATTCTGGACCGACCGGCCCAGCGGTGGATGCGGGCGATGCATGTGGCTGCCGCGCTGTGGGCCGTGGGGTTCCTCATGGGCATCGGCAGCCTCAGCGGGCTGGGCGCCTTGTCCGCCGCGCTGGTGGCGTTGGCCTGGCGCCGTGTGGACGGTGCACGACCGCTGGTGCGCAGGCCGGTCCGGGTCCTTCTTGTGCTGCTCCCCACAGCGGCGCTGCTGGCGATGCTCGGTCTGTTGTGGCCGCGACCGCAACCCACCCTTCATCTGCAGGACCTGGAGGTCCGGAGCGCCGGTGGTGAGCCCTACTACCACGATGTCGCCGACCCGCAATGGGAGAACGGCAACCCGGTCTGGGTGTATGTGGCCAAGGAGGAGCTCGAACGGGGCTGGGCGAGGCGCAGCAGGCTTGGTCTGTATGGCAAGGACGAGCGGGGCCAGCTGCTGCGCGGCACGCTGGTGCGCTACCTCGCCAGCATGGGGCTGCGCAAGGATTCCGTGGCCTTGCTCGCCCTGAGCGATGAGGACGTGCGACGGATCGAGCAGGGCCTCCCCAATGTGCGCACGGGCAGACGGCCCTTGCTGGTGGCCCGGGTGGAGCAGCTGCGCATGGAGCTTGACCGGTTCAGGGCCACGGGCGATCCCAATGGGCACAGCCTCACCATGAGGCTGGTCTATTGGCGCACCGGCTGGCGGATCGCACACGGGCATCTGTGGACGGGTGTGGGCACGGGGGATACACGGCCGGCGTTCGCCCAGGCGTACGACGAGGTACGCAGTCCGTTGGACAGGGCTTGGAGGAACCGTGCGCACAACGAATACCTCACCTTGCTCATCACCTTCGGTCTGCCGGGCCTGCTGTTCATCCTGGCGTGCTGGACTGCGCCGGTGGTGGCGTACCGCGCCTGGCGCCATCCGGTCTTCATCGCCTGGTCCGCGATCTTCCTCGTGTCCTGCCTCACGGAGGATACGCTGGAGACCCAGACCGGGGCGACCTTCTTCGCGTTGTACGCCGCACTGTTCGTGTTCGGCGGGCGCTGGCTCAACGCGCAGGCAGGGCTTCAAGCAGCACCGCCACGCGTTCCGGAGCGATCCGTGTGATGCAGTCGCATGCGCGACCCGCCCGGCAGGTCGGGCAGGCGGGATCGAACACCAGGGCATGGGCGTCGCGTCCGATCGGGGCCCATCGGCCCGGGTGGATGGGGCGTCGCGGCGCGAACAGACCCACGGCCCGGATGCCGCAGGCCGCAGCGATGTGCAATGGTCCTGTGCTCGCTGCCACCAGGCCGTCCGCGCTGCCGATCAGGGCCACCAGCTGCTCGAGGCTCAGCCGGCCACCGGCGTCCACGGCCAGGGGATCGTTCCAGGGAAGCTGTGGCCGGTAGCGTTCGGCCTCGGTGGCCGTGCCGGTCACCACGGTGCGGATGCCGATGGAATGGAGCCGGTGCATCAGCGCCGCAAAGTTGTCAAGTCCCCACTCCACCGCACTGCCCTGTGAACCGGGATGGAGGATCACCGTGCGGGCGGCGATCGGGGTCAGGTCGGCCGGAAGCAGGGTGGGCGGCGGGGGCGTGAAGCCGGTGTGTTCGGCCAGGCGGTCCAGGTCGGGCGTGCCCATCATCCCGAGCGGGCGCAGGAGCATGGTGTTCAGCTGGGCCTCGTGCAGCCCGCTCCTGCGCCGGCTGAAGGCCACCCGGTGGGTGCAGGTCGTCCAATGCCACCAGCGATGCGAGGTGCCGATGCGCATGGGGATCCTTGCGGCCTTCGCCCATCGGGCCACGGTGCGGTGCGGGAACACATGCACCAGCACATCGGCGTTCACGGCCCGCAGTGCGTGAACGGCATCACCGCCTGCCAGCTCCTCCAGCGTGAGCACGCGGTCCACGTGACGGCAGCAGCGGAGCACGGGCGCGGTGTATGCGCGGCAGATGAAGGTGATGCGAACGCCCGGATACCGCTCCTTGAGCAGTCCAGCCAGGGGCAGGCTGAGCATCACATCGCCGATGCTGTCCGGCCGGCTGAGGATGATGTGCTCAGGCGGGGTCGGCATGGTGCAGGGCGTGGAGCTTGGCGTATTTCAACCACACCGCGCGGGCGCTCAGGGTGGCGATGTGCCATCCGGCCGCACCGTCCAGGAAGCCCGCCTGGAGCAGATAGCCCTGGAGGAACTTGGCGGCGGGCGAGAGCCATCGCTTCACCGGTCCGGCCCGCTTCCCGGCTTTATACAGGGCTTGTGCGTGCAGGTCGCTGTACCGTTCGATGCGTGCGCGGTGCGCGTCCAGGGAGGAGTAGCTGTAGTGCAGCAGGTCGCCCGTCAGAAGCCGTTCCGGCGTTCCGGGATCGAGCTCGAGGACCTCATGCACATGGTCGCCCGTCCAGCGCGCGCCGCCCTTCGGGAAGAGCCTGGTCTTGGTATCCGGGTACCAGCCCCCATGCCGCACCCAGGTCCCGCAGTAGTTCGTGAGCCGGTTCATCCGGTAGGCGCCATGCAGGCCCCTGCCGGTGGCTTCAACGATGGATTGGGCCAGTTCGGGCGAGGGCACCTCGTCCGCATCCACGCTCAGGATGTAGGCGTTCGCGGCCAGGCCGTTGGCGAAGTTCTTCTGGTCGCTGTAGTTGGTCCACGTGCGCGTCACTACGCGCGCGCCATGGGCCTCGGCGATGCGCCGTGTCCCATCGGTGCTATCGGCGTCCACCACCACCACCTCCTGCACAAGGCCGGCAAGGCCGGTGAGACAGCGGGCGATGTTGGCCTCCTCGTTGCGCGTGATGATGACCGCCGAGATGCCCATCGGGCGGAAGTTAGCCGACCGTCCGGGCAGCGCGACGCTCAGTGGGCGACCATCAACTTGCCCCGGCCCAGCTCACGACCATTCTGCACGGCACGGTAGAAGTACAGGCCATCGGCCAACCAGGCGGTGGTGAGCGTGATCCGTCCGTTGGCGGAGCTGCGGCGTTCGACGACCTGTCCGGCGTTGTCCAGCAGTTCGATCGTCACTGGTCCTTGTCCGGTCACGCCGTACACGTTGAAGAAGACATCGCGGTCGGCAGGGTCCGGGAAGTGCTGCACCATCACGCCCGCGGAAAGCTCGGCGATGCCGGTGTTGGGATCCACGAGGGTCACGCAATAGTCCTCCGTCTCGCCGAAGTCATACCCGTCCTCACAACCCGAGGTGGCGGCCGCGTCATAGACCATGATCAACCGCATGCGGGTGCTGCCGGGGGTGGCCCAGGCCGGGATGGTGATGTTGCCGCTCACCGTGCCGTTGGCCACCGGTGAGCTGTACACGAGCTCGCCCGTGGTGGTGAAGGCGCCGTCCTGGTCCAGGTCGATCCACACGGTGAAATACTCATCGTAGGCGAATCCATCATAGCCCGGGGTGAGGGAGATGGGATGGCTTCCGCCAAGGCTGAGCGAGGTGGATTGTGTGGTGTAGTCCCCGTACCCGGCGTCCGAACCGGTGGTGTTGTTGATGGTGCCGAGGGAGACGTTCGCGATCCACTCCTCGCTGGCATCCGCGCTCTCCGAGGGGCAGTAGGTGTTGTCCACGCAGGCACCACAACCCGTGGTCTGCACGGTGATGGTCGAGCTCCATGCGGTCGGGTTCCCATTGCAGACCGAGCGCACCCGAACGTCATAGGCGGAGCAGGGGGCAAGGCCGGGGATCTCGAAGCTGGTGTTGATGATCCCCGGATAGCTGGTCCAGTTCCCGGCACCGGCAGGGCTCACTTCCACCTCGTAGGAGGAGGCGGCGAGCACCGCGGTCCAGAGCACATTGGCGATGTTGTCCCCTGCGAAGCCCGCGCTCAGGCCGTCCGGGGGTGCGCAGCATCCCTCGGTGGTCCAGGTGAACAGGGCGCTGGGGTCGCTGGTGAGGGTGTCGCATTCGGCGATCACCTGGAACTCGTAGGGTGTGCACGGGGTGAGGCCGGAGGCCATGAAGGCCAGGTTGATCAGACCGGCCTGGGTGGTCCAGGTGCTGCTGCCCACCGGTCGGTATTGCACCGTGAAGGGGCCTGTGGCCGTGCTGCCCCAGGAGAACATCACATCGCCGATGGCCACGTTCTCCGCGTTGAGGTCATAGGGTGGCGGGCAGGGACCGCAGCCGGCCATGATGGCCTGCAGGCTGTTGAAGGCGTTGATGCGGCCACCGGTGACGGTGTTGCCGGGCAGGTTGCCCACTTGGTCCACGCCTTCGAAGAGCTTGTCGCGCACATACAGGGCGGCAGCCTCCGGGTCGGCCTGGGCCAGGGCGCCCAGGGTGGCGCACGGGGCGCTGTACAGCAGGCCGATGACCCCGGCGGTGAGCGGGCTGGCGAAGCTGGTGCCGCTGGTGCTGCCCGTGCCCCCGCCGATGCTGGTGGTCACCACGTCCTCGCCCGGTGCGCCCACGTCGATGGTGGTGGCGCCGTAACCGCTGAAGGTGCGCTGGTCGTTGTTGTTCGTGGCCGTCACGCTCACCATGAAGGGGCTGGGGCAGGCGGTGGGCAGGTCGCCTTCCACATCGATGTTGATGTTCAGGTTGGCGGTGGCCCCGCAGTTCAGCACGCCGGCCGTTCCCAGGGTATCATACATCGCGCACCACAGCGGCGAGTCGGCCGGGTCGCCGTAATTGATGCCCCAGCTGGCATTGGTGGCCACCACGAAGGCGCCCTTGTTCCCGCCGGTCTGGTTGTACAGGCGCCGCATCACCAGGGGATAGGTGTAGGCAGCCAGCACATCGCTCTCGGCCACGCCGGCGTAGTCCACGACCATCATCTTCACGTTCCAGTTGGCGCCGCTCACCGCCGTGCCGTTGTTGCCCTTGGCGCCGATCATGCCGGCCACCTGGGTGCCATGTCCGCCTCCGTACACGTTGTCGTTGTTGCCCGCAGGGTTCCAGCCACGGCGGTCGTCGACATAGCCGTTCGCATCGTTGTCGATCCCATCGTTGGGGATCTCCTGGAAATTGAACCACGCGTTGCCGATCAGGTCGGGGTGGGGCAGGTCGGCGTTCTCGATGATGCACACCACGATGGTATCGCCCGCCGCGGTCACCCCGCCGGTGGTGATGTCCCAGGCCAGGTCGCTGTCGATGTCGGCATCGTTGGGGTTCACATGATGCCATTGCTGGCCGAACTGCGGGTCGTTGGGCACCACACGCTCGGTCACCACATGGTTGTTCTGGGCCTGGAGGGTGGCACGGTGGCGCTGCACGGCGCGCAGCATCACCTGCTGGGGCAGGGCGGGTTGGTCATAGTGGAGCAGCCAGGAGCGCAGGGGAGCGCTCACCTGCCTCACCACGCGGAGGGTGGTGGGAAGCCCGTCCACCACACGCAGGTCCTCGGCGATGGCGGCGACATCGGCGCCGGGCTGCAGCATGACGAGCACATCGCCGGGGAGATAGGCCGGTTGTTGGGCCTGGGCCTGCAACAACGCAGGGATCAACAGGGCCGTGGCGAAGGAGAGTAGCAGGTTCTTCATGACAGGGACGTGGTTCCGGGGCGCGAATGTACCCGAAGGACGCCTGAACAACACCCGAGGGCTGCCCGTGGATCGGACGCCCTGCCCCCGGAGCTTGGAAGGCTGTCGCTAGCCCTGCACGAAGACCCGTTTCACCCGCTGGCTCACGGCGGTCAAGGCTTCGTAGGGAATGGTGCCCATGTCCCGGGCATGGTCCTGCAATGGGCGATCGGGGCCGAACACGACCACCGGGTCGCCCGCCTGGCAGGAGATCTCCGTGACATCCACCATGCACATGTCCATGCAGATGCCGCCCACGAAGGCTGCGGATCGGCCGTGGATGCGCACATGTCCCACGCCGTGGCCCAGGCTCCTGAACAGGCCGTCGGCGTAGCCGATCGGCAGCACGGCGATGCGCTGGGGTGCGTTCGCGCGATGGCGGCGCCCGTACCCCACGCTGTCCCCTGCGCGCACCTCCTTCACCTGGGCGATGGTGGTGAGGAGCCGGGCTGCGGGCCGCAGCTTGGCGCTCTCGGTGGCATCGAAGCCCACGCCATGCAGGCCGATGCCGGGCCGCACCAGGTCCAGGTGCGCCTCAGGGAAGCGGCTGATGCCGGCCGAATTGGCGATGTGGCGCTTCGGTCGGTGCGTCAGCACGGCCTCCACACGGTCGGCGGCGGCGGTGAACCGGGCCAGCTGGTCGCGGGTGAAGGCATCGTGGGCGGGATCCTCGCTGGCGGCGAAATGGCTGAACAGGGTGGCCACCCGCAGGAAGGGGGCGTGCCGCAGCGCCTCGATCGCCGCTCCCAGGTGGTCGGGGTCGAACCCCAGTCGATGCATGCCGGTGTCGATCTTCAGGTGCACCGCCGGCGCGTCGGCATGCGACCGGCCATGGTCGATGGCGGCGTGCAGCGAACGCAGATCGTACACCACCGGTTCCAGGCGGAAGCGATGCATCACCTCGTGGGGCACGGGTTCGGGGTTCATCACCAGGATGGGCAGGGTGATGCCTTCCTGGCGCAGGGCGATGCCTTCGTCCGCGTAGGCCACGCCCAGCATGTCCACCCGCTCGTAGGCGAAAAGCCGCGCCAACTCGGTGGCGCCACTGCCGTAGCCGAAGGCCTTCACCATGGCCAGCACCCCGGTGCCGGGCCGCAGCAGTCCGCGGAAGTGGTTCAGGTTGTGGCGCACGGCCTCCAGGTCGATCTCCAGCACGGTGCCGTGCACCTGTCGCTGCCAGCGTTCCACCACACGCTCAAGGCCCAGGCTGCGGGCCCCTTTCACCAGCACCGCGGCATCGCGCAGCGCATCCGTGGGCACCTCGTGCAGCAGGGCGTCCGCATCCGGGAAGAAGCGTGCATGCGGACCGAACCGCGCGGCTTGGGCGGTGAGCTGCGGCCCCACCCCCAGCAGCCGTTCCACCCGGGCGCGGTGCAACAGGCCTGCCACCCGGTCATACAGCCCGTCCTGAGCTTCGCCGCTCTCATGGATGTCGCCCAGCACCACGATCCGCTCCCGGTCGGCGGCGTGTGCGGACAGATGGTCCAGTGCGATCGCCAGTGAGGCGGTGTCGTTGCTGTACGCGTCGTTGATCAGCAGGCTGCCGTTCACCCCGTCCAGCAGCTCCAGGCGCATGGCCACCGGATGCAATTGGGGAATGTGTTCCTGCAGCCAGCCTGGCGTGCGGCCCAGATGCAGCAACAGTGTCATGCAGGTCAGCGCGTTGGCCACGCTCGCATGGTCGTCGAAAGGCAGATGCACGGCGAACACGTCCGCGTCGTGCGCCACGGTGAGCCGCAGCCCGCCCTCCACACGCTCCTCGCGGAGCAGATGCACGTAGGCCGAACCCTCCCGCGACCACGTGCGGGTCAGCAGATGCTGGTCGAGGTGCAGCTCCTTCACCGCGGCGTGCAGCGTGGCGATGTCCTGCGGATACACCAGCACCTGCGCCTCGCGGAAGAGCTCCAGCTTCTCCAGCGCCTTCGCGCGATCGGTGGTGAAGTTCTCGCCGTGGGCCGGGCCAAGGCTGGTGAACACCCCGATGGTGGGGCGGATGATGGGGCGCAGCCGGGCCATCTCCCCGGGTCGGCTGATGCCCGCCTCGAACAGGCCGAGGGTATGGCCCTCGCGCAGCCCCCACACGCTCAACGGCACGCCGACCTGGCTGTTCCAGCTGCCCGGGCTCCGCGCGATGTGCTCCTCGCGGCCCAGTGATCGGGCCAGCCACTCCTTCACCACGGTCTTGCCGTTGCTGCCCGTGATGCCCACCACGGGCCCGTGGAAGTGACCGCGATGCCAGGCCGCCAGCCGCTGCAGCGCATCCAGGGTGTCCCGCACGTTGATGGTGTTGAGCTGCTCACGCAGCTCCGCAGGTGGGGCGGTGCTCACCAGGGCGTTGCGCACTCCACGCGCCACCAGGTCGGGCAGATAGCGGTGTCCGTCGTGGCGCTCGCCCCGGAGGGCCACGAACAGGGCGTCGGGCGACAGGTGCGGCCGGCGTGAGTCCAGGACAAGGTCGGTGACAGGGGCATCGCCCAACGGTGCGTGCAACACACCGCCCACGGCCTCGGCGATGCGGCTCAACAGGTGCGGCCCCATCATCGGCGGACGGCCACCTGTCGGGCCGGTGCGTCCTGGTCCTGGCGGGCCGCCTCGAAGCAGCCGCGGCACAAGGGCACGTAGCTATCGGTCTCCCCCAGGTGGATGAGGTCGGTGCTCGCGTGGGTGCGATGGCTGAACGTGGCCAGCTGTCCGCAATGCACGCAGATGGCGTGCACCTTCGAAACGTGTTCGGCGATGGCCATCAGGTGCGGCATGGGGCCGAAGGGCCGGCCTTGGAAGTCCATGTCCAATCCGGCGGCGATCACCCGCACCCCGCTGTTGGCGAGCTGGGCGCAGACCTGCGGGAGACCCTCGTCGAAGAACTGGGCCTCGTCGATGCCCACCACGTCGATGTCGGCGGCCAGCAGAAGCAGGTTGCTGCTGTTGGGCACGGGGGTGCTTCGGATGCTGGTGGCGTCATGGCTCACCACCTCGGTGTCCGCGTAGCGGGTGTCCACGCTCGGCTTGAAGATCTCCACCTTCTGACGGGCGAACTCCGCGCGGCGCAGCCGGCGGATCAGCTCTTCGGTCTTGCCGCTGAACATGGAGCCGCAGATCACTTCGATCCAGCCCTTGCCGGGGGCTTGGCTGCGGACGCGCTCCAGGAACATTGCGGCGGGGCCTAGGGGGACGGGGCGCACATGGGTTTGCGCCCCGGCACGAAAATAGGCATCTTCGCGTTGGACCTTGGGCCATGCAGAAGGTGGATGACAAGCGGTACAAGAGGATCCAGGACCTCGTGAAGGCCTTGATCGAGGCCGAACGGGCACTGGAGAAGGGGAACTTGAACGTGGCGGGCCTCGAGCAGGCCTGCGATGATGCGCGGGAACTGTACGAGCGCCTCGTGGTGCTGCGCCACAAGGCCCGCGAAGGTGAGCGACCGCACCCGCCTGCCGCAGCGCTGGCCCTGGCGGCCGAACCGCCCGCTGGACCACCCGCGGCGGAACCCAAGGAGAACGGTCCTCCGAGAACACCGGTTCCGCCCGTTGCTCCCGTGATCCGGCTGGACACCCGCGCTGAGATCCGGCAGACCTCCTTGATCGACGCCATCGCCGAGACGGAATCCGCCCCTGTGCGGCCGCGTGCCGGGAAGCCCGCATCAGGGGCGGGCGATCGGCCCAAGAGCGTGGCCGACAAGTTGGGCGAGGCGCCCATCCCCGACCTGTCCAAGGCCATCGCGCTCAGCCAGAAGTTCTGGTTCGTGGCCGAACTCTTCGGAGGGGACCGCGTGGCCTTCGAGCAGGGTGTGGAGGCCATCAACACCGCCGCGGATGGCGACGAGGCACGCCGCTTGGTGAAGGAGCAGCTCGGAAGGCTGAAGAAGGCCCCGGACCCCGAGGCACTTCAAGCCTTTCTGGAACTCGTGGAACGTCGTCACCGCTGATGCGCATCCTCCACCTTCCTCTCCTGGCGCTCGTGGCCATGCCCGCCACCGCACAGGACGCCGCCGCCGTGCTGGCCAACGCCCGCCGTTGGGTGGACACCCTCGCCTCGCCTGCGCTGCATGGCCGCGGTTATGTGAACGGAGGTGACAGCCTCGCCGCCGAGCTCATCGCCGCCGAGTTCGACCGCCTGGGCCTGCACCGGGTCCGCGAGAGCCGGTTCGAGCCCTTCAGCTTTCCGGTGAACACCTTCCCGGATAGTGTGAAGCTCACCGTGGACGATGCACCGCTCCGGCCCGGGATCGACTTCCTCGTCGACCCCGGATCGGGAAGTGCGACGGGCCGCTACGACGTGGTTCACCTCACGCTCAACGACCTGGCCACCCCGGAACGACGCGCCATGACCATGGGCGTGGTCACCGGCAGGGCCATCGCCTTGCACCTGCCGGTGGTGCGCAGTGCCGATTCATTGGAGCTGGTGCGCAGCGTACAGGCCGACCTGCTCCACTACGGACCGGTGCTGCGCAAGGCGGCCGGCAAGCTCACCTGGGGTGTATCCCAGCAGGCCGCGCGATACCCCCTGCTGGAGCTCGCCGCAGAGGCGTGGAACGACAGTGCCGCGGTGATCGACCTGCGTGTGACCAACCGGATGCGCACGCACCACGCGCGCAACGTGTGGGGCCTGGTGAAGGGGCGCAGCAGCAGGAATCTGGTGGTGGTGACCGCCCACTACGACCATCTGGGCCGCATGGGGCCGGATGTGCTCTTTCCCGGGGCCAACGACAACGCCAGCGGCGTGAGCATGCTGGTGAACCTCGCCACCCACTATGCCCGGGCGAAGCCGCAGTACGACATGCTCTTCATCGCGTTCGCCGGCGAGGAGGCCGGCCTGGTGGGGAGCGAATGGTGCGCGGTGGACCGGGCGTTCGACCTCGGTGCCGTGAAGCTGCTGATCAACCTGGACCTGATGGGCACCGGTGACGAGGGGATCACGGTGGTGAACGCCACGGCCCAGCAGGAGGTCTTCGATGCCATGGTGGCGGGCAACGCGGCCACGGGCCGGCTGGCGCAGGTGAAGCCGCGGGGGCCGGCGTGCAACAGCGACCACTGCCCCTTCGTGAAGCGTGGCGTACCGGCCATCTTCATCTACACATTGGGCGGCATTGCGGCCTACCACGACGTGTTCGACCGCGCGGAGACGCTGCCGCTCACCGACTACCACGACGTGTATCTCTCCTTGGTGGACCTGATCAACGGGCTGAAGTGAGCGGGCGCCTGATCGTGGTGCCGACCCCGATCGGCAACCTGGAGGACATCACCATCCGTGCACAACGCGTATTGGCGGAAGCGGACGCCGTGGTGGCCGAGGACACGCGGGTGAGCGGCCGCCTGCTTCAGCATCTGGGCATCGCCAGGCCGCTCGTCAGTTTCCACACCGTGAACGAGCACCGGGTGGTGGAGCAGCTCATCGCCCGGCTGGCCCGGGGCGAACGCCTGGCACTGGTGAGCGATGCGGGCACCCCGGGCATCAGCGATCCGGGATTCCTCCTGGTGCGCGCCGCCGTGAGGGCCGGCATCGATGTGGAGTGCCTGCCCGGCCCCACGGCCTTCGTGCCCGCGCTGGTGTGCAGCGGCCTGCCGTGCGACCGCTTCGTGTTCGAGGGCTTTCTCCCCCAGAAGAAGGGCCGCCGAACCCGCCTGGAGGCCTTGCGCGACGAACCCCGCACCATCGTGCTCTACGAGAGCCCGCACCGCCTTCAACGATTGCTCGACGAACTGGCCGGGGTGATGGGTGCGGACCGGCCCGCCTGCGCGAGCCGCGAGATCAGCAAACTGCACGAGGAACATGTCCGAGGCAGCATCGCCGAACTGCGGGTGCACTTCGCCGCGCACGCACCGCGCGGTGAGTTCGTGGTGTGCGTGGGTGGCGCCCCATGATGTCCCTGCCCACCACCACCTGTTGATGCATCCGCAAGGGATCGCATTCCGGGCGCACCCCGGGCTGGTACCTTTCCCCGGTGAAGCCGTGGATGTCACTGCACGCGTGGTGCCTGCCCGTCCTGCTGATGATCGGCCCGATGCTCCTGCCCGGTGCGGCAGGAGCGCAGGTGGTCCTTTATTCCACGGTGGAGGCGTACCGCACGCACAAGGGAGAGGAGGTGGGCGCCTTCGTGGAGCTCCGCGCCGTGCGGCGTGATCACATCCTCGCGGTGGACAAGGACGGTACACGCCGCGAGGTCCCCTGCTCCACCCTATGGGGGTTCAGCTACGGCGATGTGGTCTACCGGATCAACCCCGATGAGCGCCATGCCCCGGTGCGTTTATGGACCCAGGGCGGACTCTGCTACTACGAGAACGGCCACGCTCACCTGCGCATGCAGCACGAGCGGCTCGAGCAGGTGATGTTCGCAGAGGGCCAGGGCCACCGGTCATACGTGAGCAAGGACCTGGAGGGACCGATCGTGCCGGCGGTGTTCCGCGAAGGTGACGAGCGCTCGGCCAGCGGACGGTTCCGCGCGGCGCATCCGCAGTACGCGCCGCTTTACACCTGCATTGGTGATGCGGACGATCTGGATCGCACGCGCCAATGCGTGGTGGATTTCGAGGTGATGTTGGAGGGGGAGTAGCCGCGAGCGACCTTCACCGCCTGTCCGACCACGAATGCGCGCCTGGCAACTTCATCGGCACGGTGATCCCGAACGCGGTCTGCGGCTGGTGGAGCTTGCCGATCCGCGGCCCGGACCCGGCCAGATCCTGATCCACTGCGAGGGTTTCGGCCTCAACTACGCCGATGTGATGGCCGTGCGAGGCCTCTATCGCGAGGCGCCGCCACTGCCCAGCGTGCTGGGCTACGAGGTGGTGGGCCGGGTGGTGGAATGCGGTCCGGGCACCTCCGCCGCACTTCACGGCCGGCGGGTGGTGGCGTTGACGCGGTTCGGCGGTTACGCGGAGCTGGCCCTGGCCGATGCACGGGCCTGCGCACCCATCCCGGACGACCTGCCGGCGGGCGTGGCCGCAGCACTGGCCACGCAGGGCTGCACCGCCTGGTACGCCGCGCGCATCGCCGTTCCGCTCCGGGCCGGCATGCGGGTCCTGGTGCACAGCGCCGCCGGCGGGGTGGGTCAATTGCTGGTGCAGCTGGCCCTGCAGAGCGGATGCACCGTCTTCGCCGTGGCCGGAGGCGCGGAGAAGATGGCCCACTTGCGAGCCATCGGCGTGCAACACGTGATCGACCGCAAGGCCGGGCCCTATGAGGTCGCTGTGCGGACCGCGCTCGCCGGAGCGCGCCTCGATGTGAGCTTCAACGCCGTGGCCGGGCGCACCTTCCGCACGGACATGGGCCTGATCGGCAGCGGCGGCACGGTCGTGCTCTTCGGGGGGGCCCAACGCGGCAGCGGCTCCGGTCCCTTCGCCACCCTGCGCTTTGTGTGGGACATGGGTCTGGTGGTGCCCATCTTCCTGATGATGCGCAGCAAGAGCATCGTCGGCATCAACATGCTGAAGCTCGGCGACCACCGACCCGGGCTCGTCGCCGAATGCCTTCAGGCGGTGGTGCGTGAGGCGGCCCGCGGTGCGCTGAGGCCGCACGTGCATGCCACGCTGCCGGCAACGCAGCTACCTGCGGCACTGCGGGAGCTGGGTTCAGGCCGCACCGTGGGCAAGGTGGCCCTTTCCTGGCAGGTTCCTGCTCAGGGAACGACCACCTCGGCGCGCTGATCGAGCCACGACCGGGCCTCGCGCTCATCGTGGAACACCCGCGTTTCGCTGTGGCGCGGGAAGTAGCTGAAGTAGAGGTGGGCCAGCCGCTCGTTCAACGGGCTCTGGCCGGCGAAGGCCAGCCGCCGAGTGGGACAGCCGCCATTGGCCTTGCTGTGGTCCACGTTCAGCACGTTCAGTTCGAAGTCCACCTCCGGTGGCATCACCGCCAGCACATCGGGGCTGTCCGCACCGCATAGGGTGCGTTTTGCGTTCACGACCTCGCCGATCCCCTCCACGTCCAACTTCACATCCGGCTTGAAGCGCACTTCGATCAGCTCTGCGGAGACCCGCTCCACGGTGGCTGTCGCCGTGTCGATCAGGGAAGGATGTTCGTTCATGCCCGCGAAGGTAATCGTATGCACGCATACTGATTTTTGGCTTACTCCCTCATTCACAAGAAATAACGATCGATCACCACGCCCGTTCCCGGGTGGTCCGAGGCATCGGATCAGGCAGGGTCCTAGCTTCACCGCATGACCGGTTCTCTTCGCACCGCCATGGACCTCTACTTCCGGGGAGAGCGCGCGGAGATGATCGCCTTCCTGGTCTTCGCCGGCGTGCTCGTACTGGCGGCCGGGCTGCTCTGGACGACGAGCGACCGCTTTGCGCGCTCACTGGCTTTGGTGCTCGGGTTGTGCGCTGTGATCGCCTGCAGCACGGCGATCCCGCTTCTGCTGCGTGATGGTCCGCATGCGGAGAAGCTGCGGGTTCGCCTCGCGCAAGGGGAGGAGGCCGGTGTGCGCGCGGACGAGGGCGCGCGCATGGCCGTGGTGAACCGCAATTACGCCACCTACCGCTACCTCTATGCCGCCGCCATGCTGGCCGCGTTCGGCCTCATGCTCTTCTGGCGCAATGCCACCACGTCCGGCATCGCCGTCGGGCTGCTCGTGTTCGCCGCCACGGGGCTTGTGGTGGATCATTACTCCGAGGAGCGTGCGGCAGTATACACCGCAGCGTTGCAGGCGTCCTGATCCGAGGAGGGCTTACCCGAACAGGTGCGAGAGCACCTCGTTCACCTGCGCCACCTGCACCAGTTCGATGCCCTTCACCGGACCGATGCCCTTGGTGCCCTTGGGCACGAACACACGGGCGAAGCCAAGCTTTTGTGCTTCGGCGATGCGCTGCTCGGTGCGCGTCACGGGGCGGATCTCGCCGGTGAGGCCCACTTCGCCGCAGAACGCGGTGTCCATGGGGATGGCGATGTCGGCGTTGCTGCTGAGCACGGCGCACACCACGGCCAGGTCGATCGCGGGCTCCTCCACGCGGAAGCCACCGGCGAGGTTCAGGAACACGTCCTTCTGCCCCAGGCGGAAGCCGCAGCGTTTCTCCAGCACGGCGAGCAGCATGTTCATGCGGCGCAGGTCGAAGCCGGTGGCGCTGCGCTGCGGCGTGCCATACACCGCGCTGCTCACCAGGGCCTGCACTTCGATCAACAGCGGACGCTGCCCTTCGAGCGTTGCGCTCACGGCCACACCGCTCGGGCGCTCGCGCCGGTCGCCGAGCAGCACCTGGCTGGGGTCCTCCACCGCAGCGAGGCCCGTGCCGTGCATCTCATAGATGCCCAGCTCGTTGGTGCTGCCGAATCGGTTCTTCAAGGGCCGCAGCAGGCGGTACGCATGATCGCGGTCGCCCTCGAACTGCAGCACGCAGTCCACCATGTGCTCCAGCACCTTTGGTCCGGCGATGAAGCCGTCCTTGGTGATGTGCCCGATGAGCACGAAGGGCACGTCGGTGGCCTTGGCGAAGCGCATGATCTCGGCGGTGCACTCACGCACCTGGCCCACGCTGCCCGGGCTCGCATCGAGCGTGGCGGTGTGGAGCGTCTGCACGCTGTCGATCACCACCAGCCCCGGCTCCAGCGCCTCGATGTGCTTGAAGATGTTCTGGGTGTTCGTTTCCGTCAAGACGTAACAGCTCTCGGGGTGGCGAGTGGCGAGTGACGAGTGACGAGTGGGTTCACTCGCTACTCGGTACTCGCCACTCGCCACTTGCAGCCGCTCCGCCCGCATCTTCACCTGGTGCTCGCTCTCCTCACCGGAGACGTAAAGCGTTCTCAAGTGCGGATTGCGCAAGGCGGTCTGCAGCAGCAGCGTGCTCTTGCCGATGCCGGGCTCACCGCCGATGAGCGTAATGCTGCCGGGCACAAGGCCGCCACCCATCACACGTGCAAGCTCACCGTCGCTCAGGGGGATCCGCGGACCGTCCTGCGCGGGGATATCGCCGATGGCCACGGGCTTCGGTGTGCGGCCCTTCACGCTGGCCGGGGTGCCGCGCTTCTCCTCCACGCGGTCGCGCACCTCCTCCACCAGCGTGTTCCACTGCTTGCAGCTGGGGCATTGCCCGAGCCACTGGGGGAACGCGGAGCCGCAGCTCTGGCAGACGTACTGGGAGCGGACCTTAGCCACGGCGGATCCGCTCGACCAATGCGGTGGTGGAGAAGCCGTCCACGAGCTTCAGGCTGTGCACGCTGCCGCCGCGGGCCTTCACCACGTCGGCGCCCACGATCTGCTCGGGCTTCCAGTCGCCGCCCTTGGCCAGCACATCGGGTTGGATGGCGGTGATCAGCTCCAGCGGGGTGTCCTCGTCGAAGATCACCACGGCGTCCACGCAGCGCAGGGCGGCCACCACGAGTGCACGGCTCAACTCATCGTTGAGGGGACGGTCAGCGCCCTTCCCCAATCGGCGCACACTGGCGTCACTGTTGATGCCCACCACCAGGCGATCGCCCAGCAGTGCGGCTTCCTCCAGGTAGCCCACGTGGCCGCGGTGCAGGATGTCGAAGCAGCCATTGGTGAACACGATGCGGTCCCCCTTCACCCGCCAGACATGGGCCAGACGCACGGCTCCGACGCGGTCGGTCACGTGGGGGTGAACGCTGGCGGGTGCGATGTCGGTGGTCATGGGGTGCGGCGCTTGCGGGCGACCAAAAGTAGCGAGAGGCCTCCGAGGGCGATGATCATGAGGGTTTGGGCCACCCAGAGCAGCCAGCCCATGGCCAGGGCCTCCGGGCGGATGATCCCACCGTCGCCGTCGGGCATGTATATGCTGACGATGAGGGCCACAAAGGCCGGGTAGGCGCCGATGCCACCCTGCACCAGCACGATGCCCACCGAGCCGGCGATGAACCCGGCCATCACACCGGCAGCGGGCACGTGCCTGGTCTCGGGAAGGGCCATGAAGCCCACCCAGAACATGGCCACGTACAGCGCCCAGATCAGCACGGTGTGGAAGAGGTAGGGGCCTTTGTCGGGGGTGCGCAGGATGGAACGCACGCCCTCCACGAAGCCACGCACGCCGTCCATCAGGCGGGCCCGGAGCGCCGGACGGGTGAACACCAGGTAGGCGGCCGCGAGCCCACCGATGACGACCAGACCGAGCAGCCACCAACCCAGGCCGCCGCCTTCTGAGGAGGGGTCCTGTTGCGCGCGGAAGGCGGCGATGCGTGTCCGGAAGAGGTCGAGCTTCTCGGCCTGGAGCAGGAGCGTAAGGCCGGCGATGCCCAGCAGCATCACCATGTCGACGGCCCGTTCGGCGAGGATGGTGCCGAAGCCCTTCTCGAAGGGCACGCCCTCCGCGCGGTAGAGCATGGCGGCCCGGCTGGCCTCACCGGCCCGGGGCAGCAGCATGTTCATGAAATAGCCGCCCATCACGGCGTGGTAGCAGGGCCAGAAGCCGGGCTTGTGGCCCAGGTGTCGCAGCAGGTAGCGCCAGCGCCAACCGCGGCTCACGTGGCTCAGCCAGCCCAGCAGGTTGCTCAGCACCAACCAGGGCACCGATGCGCGACCGAACGCCTCGAACAGGGCCGTGCGCTGGTCCGTGTCCAGCTGGCGGTAGAAATGCAGCACCAGCCAGATGCCCAAGGCCACGGGCACCGCCACCTTCAGGGTGCCCAGGACCGTCTTCTGCATGGGCCTACGGCTTGAGCGAATTGGTGTGCTCGTCGGGGAAGATGATGGTGGGGCGGTAGGCGCGGGCCTCCTCGAGGGTCATGTGCGCATAGGCCACCACGATCACGATGTCGCCCACGCTCACGCGGCGGGCTGCCGGGCCGTTGAGGCAGACCACCCCTGAGCCACGCTGTCCCTTGATGACGTAAGTGTAGAGGCGATCTCCATTGTTGACGTTCAGCACCTGAACCTTCTCGCCTTCCACCAGGCCGGCGGCATCGATCAGGTCCTCGTCCAGGGTGATGCTGCCGATGTAGTTGATGTCGGCCTCGGTAACACGGACGCGGTGGATCTTGGCACGGAGGACTTCGATGGTCATGGGCGGTCCGCGGATACGGGCCGCAAAGGTATCGCCCTCGGATTCAACCGCGGCGCAGTTCCAGGTTGTCGATGAGGCGCACGGGGCCCACCTCGGCGGCGATCAGGGCCACCGCCCGGTCGAGCCCGTCCCACGCCTCGAGGGGAGCCAGGGTGTCCGGGTGGGCGATGCCAAGATGGTCGAGCCGGATCTCGGGGTCCGCGGCGAGCACCTCCAGCCCGGCCTGGCGGGCCCGGTCCACGCTGCCTTGGAAGGCCGTGCGTGCAACGGCCTGCAGGGCCTGGTGCAGACGTGGTGCGCGTGCGCGGTCGGCAGGGCCCAGGCGCTGGTTGCGGCTGCTCATGGCCAGGCCATCGGCCTCGCGCAGGGTGGGGCAGGGCACGATCATCGTGGGCCAGTGCAGGGTGCGGGCCACATGGCGGATGATGGTGAGCTGCTGGCGGTCCTTCTCCCCGAAGAAGGCCATGTCAGGCCGCACATAATGGAAGAGACGTTCCACCACGTTCACCACGCCTTGGAAGTGACCGGGGCGGCTGGGACCTTCCCAATACCGATCAAGACCACCAAGGTCGTAACGCAGGGGAGGGGATCCATGGTAGAGGCCTTCCGCATCCGGCAGGAAGAGGAGGTCGCACCCGGCCTCCTGCAGAAGACGGGCATCAGCCTCAGGTTGCCGAGGGTAGCGGGCCAGGTCCTCGGGGTTGTTGAACTGCAGGGGGTTGACGAAGATGCTGGCCACCACCCGATCGCACTGCTGCCGGGCCTGCACCACCAAGGCCAGGTGTCCGGCGTGCAAGGCCCCCATGGTGGGCACGAACCCGATCCGGGCCCCCGGCCGGCGCTGTGCGGCGCTCCATGCGGCCGCTTCAGAGGGAATGGTCAGGTGGTCCATGTGGGCGGAAGTCCTTGACCGGCAGGGAGAAACGTCTGTTCGGCCGGGCGCCAAGCTAGGTCATGCGGTTGAAGGTCCGCCGGAAAGTCTATATTTTTGTACCCGTTTTCCCCCCACCCCTTCCGATGAGCCTGAAGAACGCGAAAGTCCTGACCATCGCCCAGTCGATCCACCCCTTCCTGGAGGAGCACGAGATGGCCCAGGCCACGCGCCAGCTGCCTCAAGGCATCCTGGAGTGCGGTAACGAGATCCGGGTCTTCATGCCCAAGTTCGGGTGCATCAATGAGCGGCGTCACCAGCTGCACGAGGTGATCCGGCTCAGCGGGATGAACCTGATCATCAACGACACGGACCACGCCCTGTTGATCAAGGTGGCCAGCGTACCCAGCGCCCGCATGCAGGTGTACTTCATCGACAATGAGGAGTACTTTAAGCGCAAGTGTACCTGGAACGACAAGGAAGGTGCTTTCCATGCCGATAACGACGAGCGGGCGCTGTTCTTCAGCCGCGGGGTGCTGGAGACGGTGCGCAAGCTGGGCTGGGTGCCGGACATCATCCACTGCCATGGCTGGATGACGGCCTTCGTGCCCCTTTATGTGAAGCACCACTTCAGCGACGACCCGCATTTTGAGAACGCCAAGCTGGTGTTCAGTGTGTACGATGAGAAGGCGGAGCCCCTCGACAAGGGCCTGGCGCGCAAGCTGGAGCTGGAGGGCTTCTCGAAGGACCTGTTCAAGGGTCTGGCCAAGCCCACCACCGATGAGCTCTACAAGTTCGGCATCGAGATGAGCGATGCCGTGGTGAAGGGCAGTTCGAAGCTCAGCAAGGGATTGGAGAGCGCCATCAAGGCCAGTGAGAAGCCGGTTCTGGCCTGTCCCTCGCCGGCCGACCTGATCACGGCGCACGCCGAGTTCTACCAGAGCGTACTGGAGGAAGCCTTGGTGTGACCGCCTTGGCCGCCCCGCATCCGTTCCGTTCCGAGCGCCTCGTTCTTTTCGGGGTGCTGCTGGCGCTTGGCGCGTGCAAGCGTCCGGAGGACGAGTTGGGCCGCGACCTGATCGATCCGGCCGACACGTTGGGCCTCGTGGTGTCCGACACCACCACCTTGCTGGCATGGGCGGTCCGCGAGGAGCCGGTGAAGACCAACGGGCTGAGCCGCAATGCGCTTGGCAGCTACGTGGACCCACGTTTCGGCACGGTGCACGCCCGCATCGTCACCCAGGTGCGCCTGAGCACCAACAACGTGGGCAGCGGGCAGGATAACAGTGGCCTGGTGATCGATTCGGCCGTGCTGGCCCTGCGGTTCGAGGACAGCGGTCCGGTGTACGGGGACCTGAGCGCACAGCGGTTCACGGTGCACGAGATCACCGACGCCTTGTCCTTGGACAGCACCTACAGGGTGGACGATGTACCGGGGACGATACCGCTCGACCTGGTCCGGCCACATGGTGGCCTCATTACTCCGCAGCCCGGGGTGCGCCCCGTGGTGGGAGGGGATACCCTGGGGCCCCAGCTGCGCATTCCGCTCGATCCGGCCTTTGGTCAGCGGCTGCTGGGCCGTTTCGGCACGGCGGACATGGTGGACAACGCCGCCTTCCTCAACTACCTCAAGGGCCTGCTCATCGGAGTGGACAACCCGGGTCAGCTGCCCGGGCAGGGGGGCATCCTGTACCTCAACCTGCTGCTGGCCGAAAGCAAGCTCACGCTCTATTACCGCAACACCCTGCCGGGCGTGGAGGACACGTTGAGCTTCGATCTGCTGATCAATGAGAACAGCGTGCGGTACACCCTGATGGAGCATGGACATGCCTCCGCGGTGGAACCCGGCCTTCCCGAAGCGCTGGCGGACAGCACCCTGGGCGGGACCTGCTTCGTGCAATCGCTCGGCGGCCTTCGCACCCGCATCGCCCTTCCGCACGTGCTGGATTACCCCGAGCGCGAGCTGCGTGCCCTGGCCAAGGCCGAGCTGGTGGTGCCTGTGCGAGGGGACTGGCCGGAGGGGCTGCCGCCATCTGCGACGCTCTTCCTTTTCCGGAGCAATGACGAGGGGGAGGACCTGCTGCTGCCCGACCAATTGACCTCCGGCCTTTCCATCGGTGGCGAGCTGGACGAGGACGAGAGGGTGTACCGCTTCGCCATCACCCGCTACATGCAGCGGTTGCTCAACGGGGAGTATGGCAACAGCGGCCTTTCCATCGTTCCCGGCAACGGGGGGGTGGCCGTGGACCGTACGGTACTGCGGGGTCCGGCCGACGGCGAGGACCCCATGCGGCTCATCCTTACATTTACCACATACTGAGCGGCCATGTGCGGTATCGTAGCCTACCTGGGTGACAAACAGGCCTATCCCATCCTGATCAATGGCCTGCGGCGCCTGGAGTACCGGGGCTACGACAGTGCGGGCGTGGCCCTGCTGGACGGGGATGAGCTCACGATCCACAAGTGCCAGGGCAAGGTGAGCGACCTCGAGGCCCATGTGGACGGTCGCCCGCACGCCGGCACCGTGGGCATCGGCCACACCCGCTGGGCCACCCACGGGCCGCCCAACGACATCAACGCGCACCCGCACCAGAGCACCAGCGGCGACCTGGCGCTGATCCACAACGGGATCATCGAGAACTACGCACCGATCAAGGAGGAGCTGCTCACCCGCGGGCATGTGTTCCGCAGCGATACGGACACCGAGGTGCTCGTGCACCTGATCGACGACATCCAGCGCACCGAAGGGGTGGATCTTGCGGAGGCCGTGCGGCTGGCCTTGGAGAGCGTGGTGGGTGCGTACGCCATCGTGGTGCTCGACCGCAAGGACCCGGACGTGATGGTGGCCGCCCGCAAGAGCTCCCCCCTCGTCATCGGGATCGGCGAGAACGGCGAACACTTCGTGGCCAGCGATGCCACGCCGATCGTGGAGCACACCAAGAACGTGGTGTACCTGGAGGACGGTGAGATCGCCGTGATCGACCGTCGCCAAGGCCTCAAGATCCGGAACATCAAGAACCAGGTGAAGACCCCGTTCATCCAGGAGCTGGAGATGCACCTGGAGGCGCTGGAGAAGGGTGGCTATGACCACTTCATGCTCAAGGAGATCCACGAGCAGCCGCGCAGCATCCGCGACAGCCTTAGGGGGCGGCTCAACCTGGCCAAGGGCGAAGTGGTGCTGGGCGGCATCAAGGACTACGAACAGAAGTTCGTGCAGGCCAAGCGCATCCTGATCGTGGGCTGCGGGACCAGCTGGCATGCGGGCCTGGTGGGCGAATACCTCTTCGAGGAGCTGGCGCGCATCCCGGTCGAGGTGGAATACGCGAGCGAGTTCCGTTACCGCAACCCGATCATCAACGAGGACGACATCGTGATCGCCATCAGCCAGAGCGGCGAGACGGCGGATACGATGGCGGCGATCGAGCTGGCCAAGGGGCGCGGGGCCACCATCATCGGCATCTGCAACGTGGTGGGAAGCAGCATCGCCCGGGTGACGCACGCCGGGTCGTACACGCACGCCGGACCGGAGATCGGTGTGGCCAGCACCAAGGCGTTCACCGCGCAGGTGACGGTGCTGACGCTGATGGCCCTGATGATCGGCCAGAAGCGCGGCACGATCAGCGGCAGCAAATTCCACCACCTGCTCAACGAGCTGGACGCCATCCCGGACAAGGTGCAGAAGGTGCTGGGGGCCGAAGCGCAGATCAAGTACATCGCCGACATCTACAAGGATGCCACCAACGCCCTGTACCTGGGGCGTGGATACAGTTTCCCGGTGGCCCTGGAAGGCGCCTTGAAGCTCAAGGAGATCAGCTACATCCATGCGGAGGGCTATCCGGCCGCCGAGATGAAGCACGGCCCCATCGCCCTCATCGATGAGGAGATGCCGGTGTTCGTGATCGCCACCAAGGGCGCGAGCTATGAGAAGGTGGTCAGCAACATCCAGGAGGTGAAGGCGCGCAAGGGCAAGGTGATCGCCATCGTCACCGAGGGCGACACGGTGGTGAAGGGTCTGGCGGACCACGTGATCCCCATTCCTGAGATCCCCGATCCCTTCGTGCCGTTGCTGAGCGTGATCCCCTTCCAGCTGATCAGCTACCACATCGCCGTCATGCGGGGGTGCAATGTGGATCAGCCACGCAACCTGGCCAAGAGCGTCACCGTCGAATAGCGGCTGTACCGGTCCTCAGGCATCCGTGTTCCCCGGAAGGGGATGTCGGGCCACCTTCACGGAGGCGTACTGGGCTTCCTGGGCGTCGCCCACATGAAGACCTGCCGGTTGTTCCGGAAGGGGCCGAGGTCCTTGGTGAACAACAGGTGCCCCAGGTCCAGCAGGGGCAGCACGCCGAAGCCCCCGAACGTGATGCCGTAGATGATCGGCACCCCGGGCCGTGTACCGAGGTAGATGCGGTGCGCGCCGAAGGTGCCCAGCCCGATGGCCAGGACGCTCGCGACCAACCGCTCGGGTTCGCGTCGGAGGCTGTCCGCAGCGGGCATCGCTGCGCAAGGTGGGAACCATGGACCGGCGCCCCGCGCAAGGAGCGCAGTGCTGCACAGCAGCAGCATGGTCACCAGCACGCCAGCGGGACGGCCCATGCGGCGAAAGGTACCCGGACGGCGAACGATGGGCTTATTGTCCCGCCGTGTAGCGGCGTTCCACCTCCGCCCAGTTCACCACGTTCCACCAGGCGCTGATGTAGTCGGGCCGGCGGTTCTGGTAGTGCAGGTAGTAGGCATGCTCCCACACGTCGAGCCCGAGGATCGGGGTGCCGCCGCAGCCGGTGTTCGGCATCAGCGGGTTGTCCTGGTTGGGCGTGCTGCAGATGTCCAGCTTGCCGCCGGGTTGCACACAAAGCCAGGCCCAGCCGCTGCCGAAGCGCGTGGCGCCCGCTTGGGCGAACTTCTCCTTGAAGGCCTCGAACGAGCCGAAGGCCCTGTTCATGGCCTCGGCCAGAGCACCGCCCGGTGCCCCGCCCGCATTGGGCCCCATGACCGACCAGAAGAGCGAGTGGTTGTAATGACCGCCGCCGTTGTTGCGCACGGCCATGTTGGTCATGTCCAGGCCCTTGAGGATGTCCTCGATGCTCTTGCCGTCCAGCGCGGTGCCCTCGATGGCCTTGTTCAGGTTGGTGACGTAGGCTTGGTGGTGCTTGCCGTGGTGGATCTGCATGGTCAGGGTGTCGATCACCGGTTCCAGGGCGGCGTGCGGGTAGGGAAGCTCGGGAAGTTGGAAGGGCATGGCTGTCAGTGAGTTAAGTGGTCGTTTCGACAGGTCGTGGTCAAAGATAGCCACCACGGAGGGTGCAAGATGTTTGGAATGTGCTGAAAGCCATTACTTTTGCCGCCACTTTCACCCAAACACCACCACGTCAATGACCAAGAAATTCGCTGTGCTGGCCGCCATGGCCGCACTGCTCGTCGCCTGCGGCGGTCCGAGCGCTGAGGAACTGGAGGCGAAGGCCAAGGCCACCGCTGACAGCATCGCCAATGTGCTCCGTATGGACAGCATCAAGGCCGCTGAGGCTGCCGCCGCTGCTGCTGCTGCTGCCGCTGCTGTGGACAGCACTGCCGGTGCCATGATGGACAGCGCCGCCACCATGGTGGAGGGCGCCGCGGACGCCGCCAAGAAGGCCGTGGGCCACTAAGCCGGACCGAGATCCATTGGAAGGGGGCCGCGAGGCCCCTTTCTCTTTTCGGTACCGGCCTCAACCGCCGGTGCGCAACTGCTCGTCCGCCTTCAGGAAGATGCTGTCGCTGTCCAGCAGGATGCGGTAGAAGCCTTCGTTGCCCCACACGTTCCGGGCGATCCCGGCCTTGAGCCGCTGCTCAATGGCCTGTGCGCTGCGGACACGCTCTGCGGGTCGGTCGGCGATGCCCTCCCGGGCCGCATGGGCCAGGAGGTCGGCCCAGAGCCGGTCGTCCATCCGGAAACGGTCGCGGAACACCAGCGGGTCTCCGAAGGCCTCGAACCGCGCCCGGTCGCGGTCCACCACGTCGAACGCGAACTGGTTCAACGAGCCGCTGAAGAAGAGCTCGTTCAGGAAGCGGGTCGTGCCGGCGGTATCCGCGGCCACGAACAGGTCCGGGGTGATCCCACCGCCGCCGTATACGATGCGGCCGCCCATGGTGCGGAACACCTGCGTGGAGTCCACCTGGGCGCTGTCGGCGTACAGCATCTCGCCATGGTCGAAGCGCTCGGCCAGGTCGTCGGCATAGTCGATCCCCTCCCCATATGGCCGTTGGATGCTGCGACCGCTCGGGGTGTAGTAGCGTGCGGTGGTGAGCCGCACGGCGCTGTGGTCGGGAAGGTCGAGGTGTTCCTGTACCAGCCCCTTGCCGAACGACCGCCGGCCCACGATGGTCCCCCGGTCGTTGTCCTGCACCGCACCGGCCAGGATCTCGCTGGCGCTGGCGCTGCCCTCGTCGATGAGCACGGCCAGCGGCATTGTCTCCAACAGTCCGTTCCGCGTGGCGCGGTAGTCCTGCCGGGGGTGGGAGCGGCCCTGCGTGTACACGATCATCCGGCCTTCTGGCAGGAACTCGTCGGCGAGCTCGATGGCCGCGTTGAGGTAGCCGCCGCCATTGCCGCGCAGGTCGAGCACCAGACGCTTCATGCCCGCCTTCTGCAGGGAACGGGCGGCGTCCACGAACTCCTGATGCGTGGTCCGGGCGAAGCGCACCAGCTTGATGTAGCCGGTGCCGTCGGGGCGCAGCAGGCTGGCGGCCACGCTGGTGATGGGGATCTTTCCCCGGTGGATGGTGACCTCGAAGGGACGTGCCTGGCCCTTGCGGACTATGGAGACGGTGACCGAGCTGCCGCCGGGGCCGCGCAAACGCTCCATCACCTGCTCGTTGGTGATGTCCATGCCCGTCATGGCTGCTCCGTCGGCGGCGACGATGCGGTCGCCGGCCCGGATGCCCAGTGCCGCGCTGGGCCCGCCTTCCACCGGGGCGATCACCACCACGGTATCGTGCTGGATGGCGAACTCCACCCCGATGCCCTCGAAGCTGCCCTCCAGGGGTTCCTGGGCGGCGCGCAGTTCGGCGGCGCTGATGTAGTAGCTGTGCGGGTCGAGGCGTTGCAGCAGGTCCTGGATCACCTCCTCCACGAGCTGCGTCTTGGCCACGGTGTCCACGTACTGGCGGTCGATGAGGTCGAGCACCTGGTCCACCTTGTCCGAAGGGCTGGTGCCGCGGGCCACGAAGAGGGCGGGCAGGGGCATGTGTTCCCGGCGCATGCCGTGGCCGATGAACAGACCGGCCACCAGCGCCAGGCTGAGCAGGAGCGGTAAGGCGGGGTTGATCGTGCGAGGGTCCCTCATGCGGGGTCGGGGTCCAATTGCTGCAGGGCCACTCCGCCGCGGGCCAGCAGGTCAAGCCCGGAGGGGTCCTTGTAGGCGGTGAGGTACACCAGGCGCTTGATGCCGGCCTGCAGGATGAGCTTGCTGCATTCCTTGCAGGGCGAGTGCGTGAGGTACAACGTCGCTCCCCGCGCATTGTTTGTGCTTCGGGCCACTTTCATGATGGCGTTGGCCTCGGCGTGCAGCACGTACCAGAGCGTCATGCCGTTCTCATCCTCGCAGTCGTTGGGGAAGCCCGTGGGGGTGCCGTTGTAGCCGTCGCTGATGATCATGCCTTCGCGTACGATGAGGGCGCCCACCTTCTTGCGCGTGCAGTGGCTCAGCTTCGCCCATTCCTGGGCCATGCGCATGTAGGCACGGTCGTAGCGTTCCTGTTTCCGGGGGTCGGCGTAGACGAGGGCTTCCTGCTGCATGTGACCGGAACGCATGTGCCCATGTGGCCATGTGCCTGTGTGCGCGTCGCGCCACGGGATCCGGCTCAGGCATGGCCACATGCTCGCATGAGCACATGGGCACATGATGGTGGTACCCAGGGCGGGACTCGAACCCGCACGAATTGCTTCACTGGTGTTTGAGACCAGCGCGTCTACCGATTCCGCCACCTGGGTGGGGGGACCCTTTATTGGAGCGCGAAGATAGCGGCTGGGAGCTGCTTCATCGGTCCAAGGGTCCTGGCGCACAGGATGGGTCCACCGACCGATGGCCATCACCCGTTCCATGGCTTGGGACCAGCAGATGGGGCCAACATCATGCGAAGAAGCGCTGTTCGCCTATCTTGTTCGTCGATAACGGTCTCCCATGTCCTACACGTTCAGTCGGTTGTTCCGATCCCTGGCCACGACCCTCGTCGCCGGATCGTTCAGCGCCAGCGTGATGGCCCAGTCCAACGTGTGGTTGGCCGACGGCACGGTCTGGATGGAAGGGTATTGGTGCTGTCCTCCGGGCACACCGACATGCGGCGATATGGTCAAGGACCGACGGGTGGTGGATGGAGACACCTTGATCAATGGGCACCTCTACAAAAAGGTCTATCAGTCCAGCTTGATCATAGAAAAGGACTGCGGTGTACCCCCGGGTACCTGCGTAGGTACGGTGATCGTTGACGACCACGGCGTGCCATCCTTGTTCCTCCGCGATACCCTCGGCTCGATGTATCGCCTGGTGAATGGCGTGGAGCACTTGTTGTACGATATGGACCTGGAGGTGGGTGACACCGTTGTGCAGACCGTGATGTGGCCCTGGCCCAGCGCTGTCGTGCTTTCCATCGACAGCGTTGTTGTTCAAGGTTCGTTCCGAAGGAGATTCCAGACCGGCCAGTTCTCCCTTATCGAGGGCGTGGGTTGGAGCGGGAACGGGTACGATTGGTTCGGCTTTTTACAGCCCCCATACCTCGGATATTGCAGCTACTGGGGCTTCTGCTACAGCGTGGCCGACACCACTTATTTTCCGGAGAACGGGGAGGCCTGTGCCCTACCCACGGCCATACCAACGCACGTCGCGGGAACCACCATCCCCCGGATCCATCCCAACCCGGCGAGTGATCTCCTTGTTCTGGAGATACCGCTCGGTGCGCTGCATGTGAGGGTGATGGGCGCCACGGGTGCCGAGGTGTGGAGGATGGAGCATCCGCCGACCGGTCGGATGTCGATCCCGCTCAGCGCTTTCGAAGCCGGGGCCTACGTGGTGGAAGTGCGCACGGGGTCGGCCGTGAGCAGCCGGCGCTTCATCGTCGCCCGACCTTGACGGACCTTGGGGTCAAGAGGTGAAGGGTTGACCATGGACGGTCGACCGATGGGCTTTTCCTCCGCCCGGACCTAGGGATGCCGGCGCGAGCTCAGAGCTGCTTCAACAGCCCCCTTAGGTCCACCTTCTCGCCCACGATCCGCTCCACCTCGCTGATGGGCACGCGCTCCTGCTTCATGCTGTCGCGCTCGCGGATGGTGACGGCGTTGTCGGTGAGCGTCTCGTGGTCCACGGTAATGCAGTAGGGCGTGCCGATGGCGTCCTGGCGGCGGTAGCGCTTGCCGATGGAGTCCTTCTCGTCGTACTGGCAGTTGTGGTCCAGCTTCAGGCGGTCCATGATGGCGCGGGCCTTCTCGGGCAGACCGTCCTTCTTGATCAGCGGCAGCACGGCCACCTTCACGGGCGCAAGGGCGGCCGGGATGCGCAGCACCACGCGCTCCTCGCCGTTGTCGAGCTTCTCCTCATCGTAGGCCGCGCTGAGGATGGCGAGGAACATGCGGTCCAGACCGATGCTCGTCTCCACCACGTAGGGCACGTAGCTCTCGTTGGCCTCGGGGTCGAAGTAGGTGAGCTTGCGGCCGCTGAACTTCTCGTGGTTGGCCAGGTCGAAGTCGGTGCGGCTGTGGATGCCCTCGAGCTCCTTGAAGCCCATGGGGAACTTGAACTCGATGTCGCAGGCCGCGTCGGCATAGTGCGCCAGCTTGATGTGGTCGTGGTATCGGTAGTTCTCCGCCGGCAGGCCCAGCGCGCGGTGCCAGGCCATGCGCTTGGCCTTCCAGTGCTCGTACCACTCCTGCTGGGTGCCGGGCTTGATGAAGAACTGCATCTCCATCTGCTCGAACTCGCGCATGCGGAAGATGAACTGGCGCGCCACGATCTCGTTGCGGAAGGCCTTGCCGGTCTGCGCGATGCCGAAGGGGATCTTCATCCGCGCGCTCTTCTGCACGTTGAGGAAGTTGACGAAGATGCCCTGGGCGGTCTCGGGGCGCAGGTAAATGGTGCTGCTCTCGCCGCTCACGCTGCCCAGCTCGGTGGCGAACATCAGGTTGAACTGGCGCACATCGGTCCAGTTGCCCGTGCCGCTGATGGGGCATTTGATCTCCTCGTCGATGATCAGCTGGCGCAGGGCGGCCAGATCGTTGGCCTCCAGGGCGGCCTTCATGCGGCCCTCCACGGCATCGATGCGCTCCTGGCTGCGCTTCACGTTGGGGTTGGTGGCGCGGAACTGGGCCTCGTCGAAGGCCTCGCCGAACTTCCTGCGGCCCTTCTCCACCTCCTTCTCGATCTTGTCGGCGTACTTGGCCATGTGCTCCTCGAGCAGCACGTCCGCGCGGTAGCGCTTCTTGCTGTCCTTGTTGTCGATGAGCGGATCGTTGAAGGCGTCCACATGGCCGCTGGCCTTCCAGGTGGTGGGGTGCATGAAGATGGCCGCGTCGATGCCCACGATGTTCTCGTTGAGCTTGGTCATGGCCTCCCACCAATAGCGGCGGATGTTGTTCTTCAGCTCGGCACCATAGGGGCCGTAGTCGTACGTGGCGCTTAGGCCGTCGTAGATCTCGCTGCTGGGGAACACGAAGCCATACTCCTTGGCATGGCCGATGAGGGTCTTGAGGCGGTCTTCCTGGTTGCTCATGCTGGTGGTGCGAACGCTCTGGAAACCTTCAGCGTCGCGGGCGCAAAGATGGGCAGCGGGGCACGAACGCCGGGTGTTGCGGACGACCGGCCTTCGGTCAGGTGCGTCGGCGTGATCGTCAGCTTCCGGCCGCCTTCCGTCGGATCGCCGCGCGGAAACGGCAGGCCAGGACGTTGGATCGGGTCGGAAGCGCATGGTGAGGAACAGCGTCGAACACACCGGCCCGTCAACACGTGCGTGTGCGCAACTTGGGGGTGTCCCCGACAGGCCTCCGCAGGCCCTCCGGGTACTTTCGGCGCGGCCGCTCGTGCGTTCGGCCGTGACCGTGCCCACCTTGCTGCGAACCATCCTGTTGTTGCCGCCCCTGCTGGCGTGCGCGCCCATGGCGTGGGCCCAACCGGTGAACGATGATTGCGCCTCGGCACTGACGCTCTGTGCCCAGCAGCCGCTCACGGGCAACAACACGGGCGCGGTGGGCATCCCGGGCTTCTGCCCGGGCACCAACAGCGTGCTGTGGTACACCTTCACGACCAACTCGCAGGGCGGCGCGGTGAACGTGACCATCAACGGCCTGGACTGTCCGGTGGTGGCCGGCATGGACAACGAGCTGAGCGTGATCGTGCTGAGCGGGGACGGCAGCTGCCAGCCGGGCAGCTTCACGGCGGTGGGCAACTGCACGCAGGATTCGGTGGACTTCACCATGACCACGGACAGCCTTTCGCCCAACACCCAGTACTGGGTGCTGGTGAGCGGCGTGGCCGACAATGGGGCCACGATCAGCGCACAATGCGACTTCGGGGTCACCCTTGGAGGTCCGGGTGCGGACATCGTGGGGGTGGACTTCAGCGCGGGCGAGGATGTGGAGATCGGCGAGGGCGAGTTCGCGGAACTGGAGGCCACGGGCGGCACCACCTACACCTGGACGCCGAACGCAGGGCTCAGCGACGACGCCATTCCCGATCCGCTGGCCAACCCGTCGGAGACCACCACGTACACGGTGACCACGCAGCTGAACGGCTGCACGTACAGCGATGAGGTGCTGGTGGAGGTGATCCGGCGCATCCAGCCCACCAACACCTTCACGCCCAACGGCGACGGGCACAACGACACCTGGACCATCTTCGGCATCTCGGACTACCCGGCCTGCGAGGTGACCATCTACGACCGCTGGGGCCAGCGTGTCTTCCGCGATGTGGGCTACACGGAGCCTTGGGACGGCACCAACGGCGGGGCGGGATTGCCGATGGCCACGTACTACTACCACATCGTGCTCAACACCCGGGAGGGTGGGTCCGCTGCGGCCTACACCGGGTCCATCACCATCGTGCGATGAGGGCGACCCTGCTGCTGCTGACCGTGCTCTTCGCCGCGTTGTTGCGGGCGCAGCAGGTGCCGCAGTACTCGCAGAACGTGCTCAACTACTTCAACATCAACCCGGCGGTGGCGGGCAGCAAGGACTGCATCGATGTGCGGCTGGGCTTCCGCAAGCAATGGGTGGGCTTCGAGAACGCGCCCACCACGGGCTGGGCCAGCGTGCATGCCACCATCCGCAACAAGAAGAAGCCCTACCTCAAGGGCAAGCACGGCATCGGTGGTTATGTGGAGGCCGACGATACCGGTCCGCTGGGCTACACGCTGATCAACCTGGCCTACGCCTACCATGTGCGGATGAACAAGGACCATTACCTGGCCATGGGCACCTTCCTCGGGGTGAAGCAGCAGAAGTTCGATGTGGGGCAGACGCTGGTGGCGGACTTCAACGACCCGGTGCTGGCCAGCAGGAGCTCCTCGTTCGTGTTCCCCATCATCTCGCCCGGCATCTGGCTGTACAGCAAGACCTACTGGGCAGGCCTCAGCGTGCACCAGCTGCTGAACAACCGCGTGCCCGGCATCGGGGTCGATTCGCGGCTGAGCCCGCACTATTTCCTGAGCGCAGGCTATCGCTGGCGCATCGGCCGAAAGACCTCGGTGACGCCCAATGCCCTGATCAAGCTTTCGCGCGGTTCGCCGATGGCCATGGACATCAACGCCATGCTGGAGTGGAACCGCGTGCTGGGCATCGGGGTTAGCTACCGCAACCAGGACGCGGTGGTGGCCATGGTGAAGTTCGGCTTCCTCAAGTTCTTCACCCTGGGCTACGCGTACGACATCACCACCTCCAAGCTGAAGGCCGCCAGCAGCAACACGCACGAGGTGATCCTGGGCATCACGCCCTGCATCCCGGTCGATCCCAGCAAGCGCATCGTCAGCTGCCCCATCTTCGAATAGGACCCCATGAAGGACCACGGACCCCGAACGCTCTTCCGCCCGGCACTGCTGTTCACGCTCCTTCTTATGGGGGCGGTGGCCAGTGCACAGGACGTCCTCTATTGGACCGGCGGTGAGGGCCGCTGGAGCGATGCCCGCATGTGGTCCGCATCGCCGGACGGTGCGGGTGGAGCGGGGGTGCCGGATGAGGACACCGAGGTGCGCATCGGTGGGGACGGGGAGGTGGAGGTGGGTGTGGAAGGGGTGGTGGCCTGCCGCTCGCTGCATGTGGATGCGCGGGCCGCGCGTGTGCGTGTGCATGGAGGCCCGGGCGCACGCGTGACGATCGCAGGCGGCTGGGTGATGGCGGGAGAGGCGCGGATGGCCGTGGAAGGCGGTGTGCGGCTCACGGGCCGGGCCGGTGATGCGGTGCTTGATCTCCACGGCGTGGAGGTGGCGAACGATGTGGTGCTGGACGGTTCCGGCAGCTGGGACCTGCTGAGCGCGCTGGTGGTCGATGCCGCGCATACCGTGCGGTTGGAGCGTGGCGAATTGCGGCTGAACGGCGGGGTGCTGAACGCCGGTGCGCTCGTCGTCGGGCCGCGCGCCGAGCGGGCGTTGAAGGCCGCCGGCGCCATGGTCCTTGTGGACCGGCTGGAGGGTGCTGGTGCGGGGCGGATGGCCTGGGAGCCCACCACCACCCTGCTGGTGAACGGTGCCGCCCGACGCTGGGACGGTACGGCCGTGGGGCAGGAGGACCTGATGCGGATGGCGGTGAACTGTGGCACCGGAACCGGGCAGATCCCTTTCCAGGTGAACGCGGTGGTCACCAGCGACTTCAACGGGTTCGGGGTGAGCTGCAATGGCGTGTGCGATGCGGCGGTGAACGTCTCCATCCAGGGAGGCATCGGGCCTTTCGCCATCCAATGGCAGGGCGGCCCCAATGGCACGGGCACCGCGCTGCCGTGGGTGAACACCTGCGCCGGGAACAAGCTCGTGATCGTCACCGACCTCGGCCAGAACGTGGGCTGCTTCGCCTCGGTCCTGGTGACCCCTCCGCCGCCCCTGGGGGTCGTCTTCTTCGGCCTGAACCCACCGGCCTGTGCGAACGTGTGCAACGGCACCGCGATCACCTTCCCCGGTGGTGGCACCGGCTTCGGCTACCAATACGACTGGAACAACGGAGCGGAGACCGTTCCGAACCCGACGCAGCTCTGCGCCGGCGTCAACTCCTTGGAGATCATCGATGCGAACGGCTGTGTCTTCGACACCACCTTCACCATCACCCTGCTTCCGCTCGAAGCCACGCTGCAGAGCACACCGCCGAGCTGCGCCGGGGACTGCGACGGGACCGCTGAGGTCACCGTCACGGGCGGCACGCCGGGCTACACGTACGACTGGCAGCCCGGCAGCCCGGTGGGCGACGGGACCGCCCAGGTGATCGGGCTTTGTGCGGGCACCTATACCGTGCTGGTGGCGGATGCCAACGGCTGCGACACGCTGATTACCTTCGACCTGGTGGCGCCACCGGCGATCGAGCCCAACCTGGTGATCACGCCGGCCACCTGCGCTGATGCCTGCGATGGAACGGCCACGGCCACCCCATCCGGAGCGCCGGGTCCGTTCACTTTCCTGTGGACGCCTGCACCCGGAAGCGGGCAGGGCACCGGAACTGCCACGGGCCTGTGCGCCGGACCCGGCACGGTGCTCATCACCGATCAGACAACGGGCTGCGACACCCTTGTGCCTTTCCTCATCGCTTCGCCGCCACCGCTGCAGGCCACATTGTCCGCCGTGAACGCCACCTGTGCGAACACCTGTGACGGCAGTGCCGGAGTGGTGGTGAGCGGGGGCACGCCCGGCTACACGTACACCTGGAGCCCGGCCCCGGGCGCGGGCCAGGGCACACCGGACGTCACCGGGCTCTGTGCGGGCAACTACACCCTGCTGGTGGCGGACGCGGCCGGTTGCGACACCCTGATCGCCTTCGCCATCACGGCGCCGCCGCCGCTTGTCGTGTCCTTGGACACCACCTCGGTGAGCTGCTCGGGCGCCTGCGATGGGGAGGCCTCCGTGCTGGTGAGCGGTGGCACACCCGGTTACACCATCTCCTGGTCCAACGGACAGGGCGGACCTGGGATCACGGCCTTGTGCGCGGGCCCGTACAGCGTGACCGTGTCCGACGCCAACGGCTGTGACACCACGCTGGCCTTCGTGCTCGCCGAACCGCCGCCGCTGGATGCCACACCCGCGCAGACGAACGTGACCTGCGGCGGGCAGTGCGATGGCACGGCCTCCGTGGCCGTGAACGGTGGCACACCGGGCTACACCTATGTGTGGACGCCCGCACCCGGGGGAGGCCAGGGCACTCCTGATGCGACGGATCTGTGCGCTGGCGCGTACAGCGTGCTGATCACCGATGCGAACGGGTGCACGTTCACGGTACCGTTCACCATCCTTGATGCGGTGCCCTTGCAGTTCTCGCTCAACGTGCAGGACGCGTCCTGCCCGGGTGTATGCGATGGTGAAGTGGGGGTGATCATCACCGGCGGCACCCCGACGTACACCTACCTGTGGTCTCCGGCGCCCGGTGCCGGCCAGGGCAGCCCGAACGTCACCGGCCTGTGCGCCGGTCCCTACCAGTTGACCGTGACCGACGCCTTGGGTTGCGACAGCACCATCGCTTTCACGGTGAACGCGCCCTCGGCCATCCTTCCGAACGAAGTGGTGGTGGAGCCGGTGTGCGCGGGTTCCTGCGATGGCAGCATCACGCTCGCGCCCACGGGAGGCACTGGCGTGTACACCTACGGGTGGACGCCGCAACCGCCCAATGGGCAGGGACAGCCGCAGGCCACGGGCCTGTGCGCAGGAGTGTGGACCGTCACCATCACCTCCGGTGGCTGTGATACCACGCTCACGATCGACCTGCAGGCCCCCCCGTCGCTGGATGTGCAACTGACACCGACGGACGCCAGTTGCGCCGATGAGTGCGATGGATCCGCCACGGCCGCGGTGAGCGGGGGCACTCCCGGTTACACCTACCTGTGGACACCGGCGCCGGGCGGTGGGCAGGGCACCGCTGATGCCACGGGACTTTGTGCGGGCAGCTACACGCTGCAGGTGACGGATGCGGTGGGTTGCGACACCACCCTGCAGTTCACGATCGATGCGCCGGCTCCGCTGGATGTGCAGCTGGTGACCACACCGGCGAGCTGCGGTGGTGCGTGCGACGGCACGGCGACGGCCACGGCGGGCGGTGGCACCCCCGGCTACTCCTACGTATGGACACCCGCGCCCGGTGCCGGTCAGGGCACGCCGAACGCGACGGGGCTTTGTCCCGGTGCCTACGTGCTGGTGGTGGCCGATGCGAACGGCTGCGACACCACGCTCAATTTCACGATCAGCACACCGAGCGGCATCCTGGCGACCCCACAGGTGACACCGGCCAGCTGTGCCGACGTGTGCGATGGCGCCATCGACCTCACGGTGACCGGTGGCGTGGGGCCGTACACCTTCGACTGGACACCGGCCCCTCCGGTGGGTGCAGGGACCGCGAACGTGAGCGGGCTCTGCCCTGGCGACTGGACCGTGGTGATCGGTGATCAGGCGCAGTGCGACACGGTGCTGGTGATCAACGTGCCTGCGCCCACGGCGTTGGACGCTCAGCTCACGGTGACCGACGAGACCTGCAATGGCCCGTGCGATGGAACGGCGAGCGTGTCCGTGAGCGGCGGGCAGCCCGGCTATCAGTACGTGTGGAGCCCTGCACCGGGCGGTGGACAGGGCACCGCGAACGCCACAGGTCTCTGTGCGGGCACCTATGCCCTGACGGTGACCGATGCGGGTGGCTGCGACACCACCCTGACCTTCGACATCCTGCCGGAGCAACCCATCGATGTGGGTCTGGTGGTGGTGGACGGCATTTGTGCGCTGACCTGCAGCGGGTCGGCGACCTCCACACCGACCGGCGGAGCAGGTCCCTACACCTTCTTCTGGTCACCCGCGCCTGGTACAGGTCAGGGTACCGGCAGCGTGACAGGCTTGTGCGATGGCCTGTATGCCCTGACGGTGACCGATGCGAACGGATGCGACACCACGGTGACCTTCAACGTGGTGAAGCCGCCCCCCATCGTGTCGAGCCTGCAGTGGGGCAATGAGACCTGTGACGGCCCGTGCACCGGCAGTGCGGCGGCCTTCCCCACCGGCGGCAATGGGGCCCCGTACACCTTCCTGTGGACACCAGCGCCTGGCGGTGGTCAGGGCACCAACATCGCCACTGGCCTCTGCGCGGGCGTCACCTACAGCCTCACCATCACCGATGCGCTGGGCTGCGACACCACCGAGAGCTATACCATCCTTCCGTTCCAGCCGATCGTGCCCAACCTGGGCACCACACCGGTGAGCTGTGCGGGCATCTGCGACGGTTCGGCCACGGTGGGCCCCACGGGCGGTGAAGCGCCATACACCTACACCTGGTCGCCCGCTCCGGGCGGAGGGCAGGGTACTCCGCAGGCCACCGGGCTGTGCGCGGGCGTGTACACGGTGACCATCGCCGATTTCTTCAACTGCGACACCACCGTGCAGGTGCTGATCACCGGGCCGCAGGCCCTGGACCTGGGCGCATCGGTCTCGCCCATCACCTGTGCGGGCCAGTGCGATGGTAGCATCGTGCTGAACGTGAGCGGCGGTACGCCGGGCTATTCCTTCGACTGGACGCCCGACCCGCCGAACGGTGATGGCACCAACAGCGCCTTCGGCCTCTGCCCTGCCAGTTATGCGGTGCTGGTAACGGATGCCAACGGCTGCGACACCACGGCCACCTTCATCCTGGATGAGCCGCTACCGCTGACCGCCACCTTGACCACCACGCCGAGCCAGTGCCAGCAGTGCATCGGCTCCGCCGAGGTGGATCCCGTGGGTGGCACACCGCCGTACAGCTTCCAATGGACGGGCCAGGGCGGGGTGATCATCGGAACGGACAGCGTCGTGGTGAACCTGTGCGCCGGGCTTTACACCGTGCTGGTGAGCGACGCGAACGGATGCCTCTTCTCCCTGCCGGTGGCGATCACCGACAGCAACGGCGAAGTGCTGGCCACCGCCGATGGGCTTACCAGCTGCCCGGGCGGTTGTGACGGGTCGGTGAGCGTGCAATACGTGTGCAGCGATCCGCCCTGCACAGTGCTGTGGACGGATGCGCTCGGCGTGGACCTCGGACAACCCACGGACACCGCCAACAACCTCTGCGCGGGCAGTTATCTCGTTCAGGTCACCAACGGTTCGGGCTGCATCAGCATCGACACGGCCGTGGTGGCGTCGCCGCCGCCGATCGTGGCCAACCTGAGCACCACGCCCGAGACCTGCGCGGGCACTTGCGATGGCACCGCCACCGTGGGCCCCATGGGTGGTCAGCCTCCGTACACGTTCGATTGGACACCGGACCCACCCGGCGGTGATGGCGGACCGCAGGCGACCGGCCTTTGTGCAGGCGCCTATGACCTGTTGATCACGGATCAGGGCGGATGCACTCTGCAGCTGAGCGCGCTGATCCTGGCCCCCGCACCGATCGATCCGGCGGCGGTGGTCACCCCTGAAGGGTGTCCGGGCAGCTGTGATGCGAGCATCGTGCTGAGCCCGACCGGAGGCACACCGGGCTACACCTACCTGTGGCAGCCGGCGCCGCCCAACGGCCAGGGTACGTCCTCCGCATTGGAACTCTGTCCCGGTGACTGGACCGTGACCATCGCCGACGCGAACGGCTGCGATACGACGGTGGTGTTCACCATTGTCGAACCGCCTGCGCTGGTGCTCACCGGCAGCAGCACGCCGAGCCAGTGCCAGGTGTGCAACGGCACCGCGGAGGTCGTGATCGCGGGCGGAACACCGGGGTACACCATACAATGGACGGACGGCAACGGTCAGCCGGTCGGCAGCGCGCCTGTGCTGGCGGGCCTTTGTGCCGGTCTGTATACAGCGACGGTTACGGATGCCGGAGGATGCAGCGCGAGCCTCGTGGTGCCGGTCACCGATGCCAACGGCGAGGTGCTCACGGTCGTGGACGGAAGCACCACCTGCGGCAACACCTGCGATGGTGAAGTGAGCGTGCAGTTCACCTGTTCATTGCCGCCGTGCACGGTGACGTGGACGAACACGCTGGGCGATACGCTGGCCCAGAACATCAACGTTCTCCCGGGCCTCTGTACCGGCAGCTATTTCGTGGCGGTGGAGAACGGCGCGGGCTGCATCAGCATCGATACGGCGTTGGTCGCGCCGGGCACGGCCGTGATCCCCGGCTTGTCCACCACACCGGTGAGCTGCGCGGGGGCTTGCGATGGCACGGCCACGGTGGGCCCCACCGGTGGCATCGGCCCTTATGCGTTCGATTGGGCGCCCGATCCGATCACGGGTGACGGTGGCCCGCAGGCGAGCGGGCTCTGCGCCGGCGTGTACACCGTCCAGATCACGGATCAGGGAACGGGTTGCGATACGCTCGTGAACGTGTTGATCCTGGAACCGCAGCCGCTGTCCGTTTCGGCCGTGCTCGAGGATGCCTCCTGCGAGGCCCAGTGCAATGGAAGCATCGTGGTCACCGTGCAGGGTGGAACGGGTGCCTACACCTATGAGTGGACCCCGGTTCCCGCGAACGGCGACGGCACCAACGCCGCCTTCGGCCTGTGCGCGGGCAGCTACGACCTGCTGATCACCGATGCCAACGGGTGTGACACGCTGGTCACGTACACCATCGCCGAGCCGCCACCGCTGGTGCTGACAGCGAACGCGACGCCGAGCGAGTGCGGTCTTTGCGTCGGCGCGGCCGAGGTGGAGGTCGCGGGAGGAACGCCGTCGTACACGATCGCGTGGACGCTCAATGGAGCCCCGCTGGGTGCGGATAGTGTGGTGACGAACCTCTGCGCGGGGCTGTACACGGCCACGGTACAGGATGCCAATGGCTGCCTGGCCGCCCTGTTGGTGCCCATCACCGACAGCAATGGTGAGGTGGTGACCACCACCGACGGGATCACCAGTTGTCCAGGTGAATGCGATGGCGAGGTGTCGGCCTCCTTCGTCTGTGCCGATCCCCCGTGCACGTCGGCGTGGACGGATGCTCTTGGCAACGACCTCAACGAACCGGGAATAAGCCTGGACAGCCTTTGCGCGGGATCGTACTTCATCGTGGTCACCAACGCTTCGGGCTGCATCACGATCGACACGGCCGTGGTGGCGGAACCCGATCCCATCGTGGCCCAGCTGAGCACCACGCCCGTGACCTGTGCGGGCCTGTGCGACGGAACGGCCACCGTGGGCATCAGTGGGGGCGTCGGTCCGTACGTCATCGATTGGTCGCCCGACCCGATCAATGGGGACGGCACGCCGCAAGTGACCGACCTGTGCGCGGGCACCTACGACGTCACCATCACCGATGCCAGCGGCTGCAGCATCTCCGTGGCGGTGCTCATCCTGGAGCCCCAGCCGTTCACGATCACCGCGGTTGAGGAACCGGTGACCTGCAACGGCGCCTGCGATGCCAGCATCGTGCTCACGGTGGCGGGCGGCACGCCGGGCTACACCTTTGATTGGACGCCCGATCCGCCGAACGGCGACGGCACCAACGCGGCGTTCTCACTGTGTGCAGGCAGTTACGCCGTGCTGATCACCGACCTGAACGGTTGCGATACCACGCTCACCTTCACGGTGGTGGATCCGCCGCTCTTCGAAGCACAGCTCAGCATCACGGACAACCTCTGTTTCGGAGACTGTGCAGGTACGGCGACCGCCGCACTGACCGGCGGTGTTCCGCCATACAGCGTGACGTGGACCGATGCCGGTGGGGTGATCCTGGCGCAGGACACCACCTTCATCGACGGGTTGTGCGCGGGGGACTACACGCTGACGGCCACGGATGCGAACGGGTGTATCGTCGCATTGCCCTTTACGATCGGACAGGGTGCGGCCATTGATGCCGATCTGCTGTTCACGAACGAGACCTGCTTCGGGCCCTGCGATGGCACGGCGAGCGTAAGCCCGACCGGCGGCACAGGCGGGTTCACCTACCTCTGGCAACCGCAGCCGGGCGGCGGTCAGGGCACCCCGAACGCCACCGGCCTCTGCCCGGGCAACTGGACGGTGACGATCGCCGACAGCCAGGGCTGCGACACCACCGTGGCGTTCACCATCCTGCCCTTTGCGCCCATCGTACCCAATGAGGTGGTGACCGATGTGCTGTGCAATGGGGTCTGCGACGGCACCATCACCGTGGCGCCGACAGGCGGCTTCGGCAACTACACGTTCACATGGTCGCCCGTGCCGCCGAACGGCCAGGGCGGTGCCGCGGCCACCGGGCTCTGTCCCGGCGCGTGGTCGGTGACGATCGCCGACGGCATCGGTTGCGACACCACGGTCACATACACCATCCAGGAGCCCTCACCGGTGCAGGTGACGGTGGATGCCACCGTACCGGCCAGCTGCAACACGGCCTCCGACGGGTCCATTGATATCACCATCGCCGGCGGGGTGGGCGGCTACACCGTGCTGTGGGCCGGACCAGGCGGCTTCTCCAGCATCCAGGAGGACATCGACCAACTGTTCCCCGGCCCCTACACCGTGGTGGTGACGGATGCCAACGGCTGCACCGCCAGCGCGAACGTTCAGGTGGATGCGCTGGTGACGGTGACGGCCGACGCGGGAGCCGATCAGCAGCTCTGTTCCGGGTCCGTGGTGGTGCTGGACGGCAGCGCGAGCACAGGCGGATCGAGCTGGCAATGGACCGATGGGCAGGGCACTATCGTCGGCACACAACCGGTGCTGACGCTCACGGGCCTGAGCCCCGACACCCTCACCTACACGCTGACCGTGACGGACGGACCGTGCTCGGCGCAGGACCAGGTGACCGTGGTGATCTGGGCCACACCGTTCGCCGATGCCGGTCCCGACCGCACCATCTTCCTGAACGCGCAGACCGAGCTGGGCGACGACCCCAGCGGCCCGCAAGGCTCCACCTTCAGCTGGCAGCCGGATTCGCTGCTGGACGATCCCACCTCCGCCAACCCCTTGGCCACCCCGCTGGAGACCACCTGGTTCGTCCTTACGGTGACCACACCGGATGGCTGTTCCGCGGTGGATTCGGTGCTGGTGACCGTGGTGCCCGAGGTGGTGATCCCCTCCGGATTCACGCCGAACGGCGACGGGTGGAACGATGTCTGGCAGATCGACCTGATCGACATGTTCCCCGAGTGTGAGGTGGAGGTGTACAGCCGGTGGGGCGAGCTGCTCTTCCAGAGCGTGGGCTACAAGGAGCCCTGGGACGGCCGGTACAGCGGTGGTCTGGTGCCGGTGGGCACCTACTACTACGCCATCCGCCTCAACCACCCGGATTTCCCCGAACCCTATACCGGTCCGCTGACCGTCATCCGCTGAAGCCATGAACCTGCGCCACCAAGTCCTTCCGCTGCTGATGGTCGCCGGCACGGCGGCCGCACAACAACTGCCGCAGCTCAGCCAGTACGTGAGCCAGGACTACCTGTACAACCCGTCCGTGGCGGGTTCGCGGCCCTGGTTCGAGCTGCGCAGTGCGCACCGCTATCAATGGGTCGGGGTCCAGGATGCGCCGCGCACCTTCATGCTGAGCGCCACCACGCCGGTGGGCCGCAAGATGGGGTTGGGCGGATTCCTGTTCACGGACAACGTGGGCCCCACGCGGCGCACGGGCTTCCAGCTCACCTATGCCTACCACCTCCAGCTCACCGAGAAGCTGCGCCTGGGCCTTTCGCTGAGCGGCGGGCTGGTGCAGTTCCTCATCGACGGATCCAAGATCACCTTCCATGACGGCAGCGATCCCGTGATGGACGATCAGCTGCGGGGCGAGGTGGTTCCGGACGCCACGTTCGCCTTCCTGTTGCACCATCCCAACTACTGGTTCGGCGCCACGGCCCCGCAACTGTTCAACAACCGCATCTACTTCTTCGATGAGCAGGAGGAGACCCTGAGCCGATTGGAGCGGCACTACTTCGCCACCGGTGGATACCGCATCCGCTTCTCCGAGGACCTGCGCCTGGAGCCCAGCTTCCTGGTGAAGTACGTGAGCCCGGTGCCGCCGAAGGTGGACCTGAACCTCACCCTGAACTACAAGGACATCCTGTGGATCGGAGGGGGCTGGCGGTCCAACGACGCCATTCCCCTGATGGTGGGTTGCTGGCTGAAGAAGATGTTCCAGTTCGGGTATTCGTTCGACCTGACCACCACGGGCTTGAGCCGTTACAGTCAAGGCACGCATGAGGTGATGTTGGCCATCACCTTCGGGAAGGACAGACCGGCCGCGCGGGCCAAGGCCACCAACGAGCCCTCCGTGACCGCACCGACGCCCTGATGCGTGTCGTCGGTCGCTGACACGTCCACGGCGCCTCACCCCTCATCGGTGAAGCGCTTCGGCCCGGCGAAAACCCGCGCCGGACTAGCGTTCCAAGGGCTGTTTTGGCTACCTTGCACCCCCTTGCGCCCGAACGTGAGCCCAGACACGGTCCCCGGACCGATCCGCTTGTGTGGAGCGGCCCTCGTGGCGGCCATGCTCGCGGCTACGCCATTGGCGGCCCAGACCTTCATCATGGGCAATGCCAGCTGGCAGGCCTGCAGCGGGGAATTCCTGGATAGCGGCGGTGCCGGTGGGGCCTATGGGAACAGCGAGGACCTCACGGCCACCTTGTGCCCCACCAACGGGGCGGGGGCGGGCTCCAACGTTTCGGTGACCTTCACGGCCTGGGCGGTCGAGCCCGGCGCCACCGATCAGCTCTTCATCCACGATGGCACCAGCACGGCCGATCCGCTGTTGGTCACGGGCAATGGGTCCAACCCGCTCAATGGCCAGACCATCACGGCCACCGGCCCGACGGGCTGCCTGACGTTCCGGTGGGTGAGCGACGCGGCCAACACCTTCCCGGGATGGTCGGCCACCATCGGGCCTGCTCCAGATGCGGGCACGTCCACGGGGGGCACCGTCTGCGATACGGACGCCCCGTTGGACCTGTTCGCCGCCTTAGGCGGCACACCGGATGCGGGTGGCGCGTGGACGGACCCGGGCAGCGCCCCACACGGAGCCACCTTCGATCCCGGCACGGACGCACCAGGGGCGTACACCTACACGGTGAACGCGGGTGGCGGCTGCCCGGTGGCCACCGCGACGGTGACCGTCACGGTGAACACGCAACCGGACGCTGGTTCGAGCACCAGCATTGGGGTGTGCAGCGATGATGCCCCGTTCAGCTTGTTCGCGCTGCTCGGACCTGACGCCGACGCGGGTGGCAGTTGGGCCGGGCCGGGCGGTCCGCACCCGCCGACCTACACCCCAGGCGTGTCCCAGGCCGGGGTCTACACCTACACCATCCCGGGCATCCCTCCGTGCGTGGGTGCGACGGCGACGGTGACGGTGAGCGAACAGACCGCCCCGGATGCCGGCGGGGACCGAAGCATCACCGTGTGCAGCGACGATGCCCCCTTCGGGCTCACGGCACAGCTGAACGGAACACCGGACCCCGGAGGTCAGTGGGTGGGCCCGGGTGGTCCGATCCCCGGCGATCTGTTCGATCCCGCCGTGGGGCCGGCAGGGGTTTGGACCTACACGGTGACCGGCATCGCTCCGTGCTCGAGCGCTTCGGCCCAGCTCACCATCACCATCCGGCAGGCTCCGGACGCCGGCACCGACCGCACGGTCGTGGTGTGCAGCACGCGGGGTTCCTTCGCCCTGGTGGACTCTTTGGGCGGATCGCCGGACCTAACCGGTTCGTGGACCGACCCGAACAGTGCGGCGTTCAATGGCACGTTCATTCCGGGCACGAGCCCCCCGGGCACCTACACGTACACGGTGACCGGCCAATCGCCCTGCGACCCGGCCGTGGCCACGGTCACTGTTCAACTGGTGATCGCACCGGATGCGGGCACCAATGCCACCCTGCTGCTCTGTTCCACCGACGCGGTTGTTCAGCTCTTCGGTGAGCTGGGGGGCGCTCCCGATCCCGGGGGCAGCTGGACGGACCCCGACGGGGACCCCTTCTCGGGGACCTTTGACCCCGGCGCCGATGATCCCGGGATCTACACCTACACGGTGCTGGGCCTGGTGCCATGCGCGGATGCCAGTTCCACGGTGACCATCACTGTGACCCCAGCTCCGAATGCAGGCAGTTCAGGCTCCGCCTTGGTCTGCAGCACCGATGGGGCCTTCGACCTGGTCGACAGCCTGGGCGGATCGCCGGCGGTGAACGGTAGCTGGACGGACCCCAATAGCGCTGCCGTGCCTTCCGGCAGCTACGTGCCCGGCACCTCGCCACCCGGACTCTACACCTACACGGTGACCGGCATCGCTCCCTGTGCCGACGCCATCACCACGGTGGACGTGGACCAGACCACGGCGCCGAACGCTGGGACAAGTGCGGCCCTCACCGTGTGCAGTGATGATCCGGTCGTGGACCTCTTCGCCCTGTTGGGCGGAGCGGATGCCGGTGGAACATGGACCGATCCCGGGAGCCAGCCGCACCCGGGTCAGTACGACCCGGCCACCGATGTCGGCGGCACGTACACCTACACGGTGGCGGGCGCTCCGCCGTGCCTGGACGCGGTCGCAACGGTACAGATAACCCGACGGATCGCCCCTCACGCTGGTAATGACGGCAGTACCACCGTGTGTTCGAACACGGGGAGCTTCCCGCTGATCTCGGTGCTCGGCGGCGCGCCCATGACCACCGGCACCTGGACCGATCCGAACGGGGTGGTGGTGCCGTCGGGCAACTTCGTGCCGGGCCAGAACCCGCCGGGTGTGTATCGCTACGTGGTCACCGGCACGGCCCCGTGCGTGAACGACACGGCCTTCGCCACCGTGAACGTGCAACAGGCGCCCAATGCGGGGATCAACGGGGACACTTTGGTATGCGGGAACGGATCCTCCTTCGCGCTGAGCCTGGTGCTCGTCGGGCCCTTTGATGCCAACGGGACCTGGACCGGCCCCGGCACCGATCCGCACGGCCCCATCTACGACCCGGTGACGGATGTGCCCGATGTGTATACCTACACCGTGGCTGGGGTCCCGCCCTGCGCCAACGCCGCCGCGTCGGTGATCGTGCAGGAGGCGACCCCGCCGAACGCCGGTGGCAATAACACGGTCACGGTCTGCAGCAACGCCCCTGCCTTCGACCTCTTCGGTTCGCTCACCGGCACGCCGGCACCGGGCGGATCCTGGAGCGGGCCGGGAGGCGCGATGAACGGCACCTTCACCCCGGGCACCAGCCCCGCCGGCCAATACACATACACGGTGGCGGGCACCGCGCCCTGTTCGTCGGCCTCCGCGATCGTCACCGTGGTGGTGAACAACGCCCCCACCGCCGGTGGCGACGGCGCGGAGACGGTCTGTACGAACTCCGGTGCGATCGATCTCTTCACGCTGCTGCAGCCACCGTATAGTGCGGGTGGGAACTGGCTGGATGTGAACACCACGGGCCAGTTGACCGGCAGTGTGCTCCAGACCAACGGGCTTGCGAACAACGTCTACCTGTTCCGCTACGTGGTGCCAGGCTCGGGCCAGTGCCCGAACGATACGGCCGAGGTGTCCATCACCATCGTGCCACAGCTGGATGCCGGGAGCAACACCTTCCGGCAGGTGTGCGGCAACGAGACGGCCTACGACCTCTTCGCGCACCTCAACGGCGGGCCGGATCCCGGCGGTGTATGGATCGACAACGACAACACGAACGCGCTCACCAACGGTCTGTTCAACGCCACCCTGGTAGCCCCGGGCAACTACGACTTCACCTATTTCCTGGACGGCGGTGGGTTCTGCCCGGACGACCAAGCGGTGATGACGGTGAACGTGGAGGGTGCGCCGGACGCGGGCATCAGCGCGGATACGGTGGTCTGCGGGAACGGCGGTTCGTTCCAGTTGTTCAGTGTACTGGGCGGCACGCCCGACGCGGGCGGGTCCTGGACGTACAACAGCCAGCCCCACTCGCCCTCGTACAACCCGGTCGTCGATCTGCCCGGGGTCTACGAGTACCGGGTGGATGGCGACCCGCCCTGCCTGGACGCGATCGCCACGGTGACGGTGAACGAGGTGGCACCGCCGAACGCGGGTCAGGGCCGCCCGGTGAGCGTGTGCGAGAACGATGCGCCGTTCGTGATGACGGACAGCCTGGGGGGGACGCCGCAATTGACGGGGACATGGACGGACCCCGGCAACCAGGTGCACGCGAACCTGTTCGTCCCCGGTGTGGATCCTTCGGGGGCCTATGTGTACACGGTACCCGGGGCATTCCCTTGCAGCAACGCCGTCGCTGTGCTGACGGTGAACAAGACCTTGGAGCCCGATGCGGGTGGCGATGGCCAGGTGACGGTGTGCGATGATGCGGGGGCCTTCCTGCTGAGCACGGTGTTGACCGGAACCCCGGATGGCAGCGGCTTCTGGCTCGATCCGGGCGGACTGCCCACCGATGTGCTCTTCGACCCGCAGGTGGACCCGGAGGGCGATTACACCTACGTGGTGCCGGCCAGTGGGTCGTGCGAAGCGGACAGTGCCGTGGCCAGCGTGTTCGTGAGCGCCCGCCCCAACGCAGGCAACAGCACCTCCACGACCGCATGTTCCACCGGGGGTTCGGTGAACCTGTTCCCCTTGCTGGGCGGGGCGGACAACACCGGTACGTGGACCAACCCGCTCGGGCAGCTCCATGGGGGCGTCTTCAATCCACAGAACGACCCGCCCGGGGCCTACAAGTACAAGGTCAACGGGGTGTCACCCTGCCCGGCGGATTCGGCGGTGGTCATCGTTTCCGTGAGCGCTCCGCTGAGCCCGGGCACGAGCGTCACCCGGTCGGTGTGCAGCTCCCAACCGTGCTTCTCGCTGTTCACGCAGCTGGGCGGAACACCCGCCGCGAACGGCACGTGGACAGGCCCCAACGGGGTGGACGATGGCGTGTTCTGTCCCGGTCAGGATCCGCCCGGGGTGTATGTGTACACCGTAAGCGGCCCGCCACCGTGCCCGGCCATCTCCGCCACGGTCACCGTGGGGGTGAGCGCCAGCGTGAACGCCGGCAATGATGTGACCACCGTGGTCTGCCGACCGGGCCCCACGATCAACCTGTTCAACCAGATCACCGGCAATCCGCAGCCCGGCGGCAATTGGCTGAACCCGTTGGACCAGCCGCACAACGGGCTTTTCCAGCCGAGCCTGGATGTGGCGGGGGTGTACAAGTACATCCGCACCGCCCAGTCGCCGTGCGCGAACGACACCGCACGGGTGACGGTGGTGGTGAACGACGCGCCTGATGCCGGCGGGAACGGGGTGACGATCGTCTGCGACGACGAGGATCCCTTCGGTCTGCTCGGCCTGCTCACGGGTAGCCCGGACCTCAACGGCATCTGGCGCGATCCCAACGGGGCCACCGTCGTGGGCATCTATTTCCCGGGGTCGAGCCCACCGGGCGTGTACACCTACCGCGTCGGTGGGGTGCAGGCCTGTCCCAATGATTCCAGCACGGTGACCGTGATCGAGAACCACCAGCCGTGGGCCGGGATCGATGGCGTGGACGAAGTGTGCAGCACCGAACCCTCCTTCCCCCTGTTCCCGCTCCTGCAAGGGGGGCCTGAGACCGGTGGCACCTGGCGCGATCCCAACAACGGGCCCTTCTCCGGCACCTACGTGCCCGGCATCTCCATCGAAGGCACCTACAGCTACATCCTCTTCGGTGATGCGCCGTGCGTGAACGACACGGCCAAGGTCACCATCTTCGAGAGCGAGCAGCCCTTCCCCGGGGTGGACGCGGCGCGTGCGCTGTGCAGCAACGGCCCGGTGGTGGCCTTGTCCACCCTGCTGAACGGAACGCCCGATACAGGTGGTGCATGGAGCGGCCCGAACGGTCCGGTACCGACGGGCAACTTCGATCCGGCCAGCGATCCACCTGGCGCTTACGTGTACACCATTCCGGCCGCGGCGCCCTGTGCCACGGTGAGCGCCACGGTGCAGATCACCCTCGTGCCCGCCCCGAACGCGGGACAGGCAGGTTCGCTGGCCGTCTGCGTGGAGGCGAGCGCGGTGGACCTGTCGACCGCGTTGAACGGAGAGGACCCCGGTGGTATCTGGACCAACATCAGCGGTCAAGGTGTTCTCACCGGCGGCACGTGGAACGCCACCGGTGTCCCTACGGGCAACTACGAGTTCACCTATTCCGTGGCCGGGACAAGTCCGTGCACGGCCGCCACGGCCACCGTCACCGCGCAGGTGGTACAGGGCCTGGATGCCGGCGACGACAGCGCGGCCGATGTGTGCGAGAGCGAAAGCCTCGTGCCGCTCTTCAACCTCCTGCAAGGCACACCCCAGTCAGGCGGTACGTGGGTGGACGTCGGCGGATCGGGAGCGATGCTCAACGGGGTGTTCAACGCGTCGCTGGCCGGAGTGGGCCAATGGCCGTTCGACTACATCCTGGCCCCTTCCGCAGCGTGCGAAGGGGATACGGCCCGGTTGGTGGTCAACGTGTTGGAGGGCCCCAATGCGGGCTGCTCAAGCGGCCAGACGGTATGCAGCAACGCCAACCCCTTCCTGTTGATCCAGTTCCTCAGCAACGGATGCAGCCCTGATGCGAACGGCACCTGGACGGGCCCGGGTGGCCAGGCGCACAGCGGCCAGTTCGACCCCGCCGTGGACACTTCCGGGGTGTACACCTACACGGTGCCCGCGATCGGCAACTGTCCGCAGGCCCAGGCCACGGTGACCATGGTGGTGGAGGCCGCGCCGTACGCCGGCCCCGACACCAGCCTCAGCGTGTGCAGCAACGGTGGTCTGGTGGCTCTCATCTCCCTGCTGCCGGGTGCGGATACGGATGGCGCCTGGCTGGCGCCGGGTAATGTGCCCTACAGCGGAGTGTATAACCCGAACATCCATAACGCTGGACTTTACGTGTACAATGTGCAGGGCTCGCTGTTCTGCTTCCCCGATCAGGCCACGGTGAACATCACCGAGAACCAGGCGGTGAACGCTGGATTTGACAATGCCGTCACCATCTGTTCCTCGCAGGCGTCGTTCGTGATGAATGGACAGTTGGGCGGAAACCCGGATCCTCTTGGGACCTGGTTGGATCCTGATGGGTTGCCGCATGGATCGAGCACCTACGACCCCGCTGTAGATGACCCTGGTGCGTATGTGTATGTGAAGGATAGTGTAGGAGCTTGTGTGGGCGACACCGCCATCCTGGTGGTGAACGAAGTGCCCGAACCACAGGCGGGCACCGGCCTCACCTTGCCCGTGTGCGTGACAGAAACAGCGCAGGACCTGTTCGAGGGCCTGCAAGGACCCTATGACAGCGGGGGCGTATGGTCCGATCCCGGCGGCACGGGCGCTCTCACGGACAGCCTGTTCGACGCCACCGTGGTGGGTCTGGGCACCTACACCTTCGTGTACACCGTGCCGGGGATCAGCCCCTGCCCAAGCGACCAGACCACGGTCACCGTGGAGGTCTCCGCGGGGATTGACATCGGCACGGGCACCATCGATACCATCTGCGGCAACGTGCCATACGACCTGTTCAACTCCTTGCCGGTCGGCACGGTGCAGACGGGGACATGGACGGACGGTTCGGGTACGGGCCAGCTCAACGGGTCGGTGCTCAACGCCGATCAGCTGCCCGCCGGGGTCAATTATCCCTTTACCTACGAGGTGCAGACCGTGGCCTGCGGCCTGGTGTCGGTCGGCATCATCATCCACGTGGCGCCGGCCCCAGATGCAGGAGGCAACGGCACCGTGCAGACCTGTGCGAACGCCGGCACGGTGGACCTGTTCGACGCCCTGACCGGAACGCCGGAGCCGGGCGGCAGCTGGACCAACCCCCTGGGAGCCGCGCACGACGGGTCGTTCGAGACGGCGACCGATGTGCCGGGCACCTACACGTACACCGTCCAGGGGATCGCACCATGCACCAACGCCACCGCCACGGTGAGCATCACCGTGAACCAGCCTGCCAGCGCGGGGGCTGACAGCAGCGTCACGCTGTGCAACACGGATGATGCCTACGACCTCTTTGCGGCCCTGGCCGGCGAACCGCTGGTGGGCGGTTCGTGGACGGAGCTCAATTCCAGCGGCGCGGTGGCGGGTGCCACGCTGAACACCACCCTGCTGGGCCCGGGCACCTACGGGTTCCGGTACACCGTGCAGGTGCCCGGTTGCGCGGCGGCGCAGGCCACGGTCACCGTGACGCTCCAGGAGGGTGTGACCGTGACGGACCTGACGCGGATCTGCAATGAGGAGGACCGCACCTACATCGTGCAGTTCACCATCAGCGGTGGCGATGCGGCCAGCTACAGCATCACCGGCCTCGATGGCACATTGTCCATCACGGCGCCCTTCGTGTTCACCAGCGCCCCCATCCTCACGAGCCAGGGCTTCGCCTGTACGGTGACCGATGCCAACGGCTGTGCACCGCGCCTGCTGGAGGGGGTGAGCCCCTGCGCCTTCGAGGACGATGTGTTCGTGCCGGGGCTGTTCTCCCCGAACGGGGACGGCGTGAACGAGACCTTCCAGCTCCCGGGCATCGAGGGCTGGCCGGAGAACACGGTCGCGATCTTCAACCGCTGGGGCGACGAGGTTTACAGCGCCGCCGGGTACGACAACAGGACGGTGGTGTGGGATGGCACCTCGCAACGGGCCGGGCTCTCCGGCCAGCTGCCGAGCGGCACGTACTACTACGTCATCGAGCTGGGCGGCGGTCGTGAACCCCTGAAGGGCTACGTCTATCTGAACCGATGAAACGCCGCCCGATCACCCGCGCCCTGTTCGTGCTGTTCCTGCTGGGAGCGGTGTCCGCCCGTGCGCGTGCGCAGCAGGACCCGCTGTACAGCCAGTACATGTTCAACACGCTGGCCTTCAATCCGGGGTATGCGGGCAGTGCGGACGTGTTCACGATCATGGCCCTGACGCGCCACCAGTGGGTGGGTTTCGAGGGGGCGCCCAGCACGCAGACCCTGACGCTGCATTCGCCGCTTCCGGTGAACGGCCTGTCCCTGGGCGGCACGGTCCTGCACGATCGTGTGGGTCCGGCGCGGCAGACCGGCGCCTTCGTGGACGTGGCCTACCGCATCCGCACCGGCGAGCGCTCGCGCCTGGCCTTCGGCCTGAAAGGCGGGGTGAACCTCTTCCAGGCCGACCTCGCGGGCTTGAGCACCGTGGAGGTGGACCCGTCTGCGGCGAGCATCAGCAGCAAGGCACTGCCCAACTTCGGCTTCGGGCTGTTCTGGCACGCGCCGCGGTGGTACGTGGGCCTTTCCGCCCCCAAGCTGTTGGAGAACCAGTTGACCGAGGCCCAGAGCGCGGTGGTCGCCACCGCGCAGGAGGACCGCCACTATTTCCTGCTGGGCGGGGCGGTGTTCGACCTGGGTCGCGACCTGAAGCTGAAGCCTTCGGTGATGCTGCGCGCGGTGGCCGGTGCGCCGCTGTCGCTGGATGTGAATCTCAACCTGCTGCTGCGTGAGCGCATCTGGCTGGGCGGCATGTACCGTGTGGGCAACGCCTTCGGCGTGATGGCGCAATACCAGTTCAACGAGCAGTTCCGGGCGGGCTACGCCTTCGACCTCACCACCACGCGCGTGGGCGCCTACAACGCCGGCACGCACGAGGTGATGCTGAGCTACGACCTGAAGTTCACCAAGGGGCGGACGATCTCGCCACGCTACTTCTGATCGATGCGCCCGCTCCGCCTGCTCCTCCTGCTCCTGCTGCCGCTGCTGCCGCCGGTCGGCGCCGTGGCCCAAGGGGGCGCGGACGCGCGCATCCGCGCGGGCGATCAGCACTTCGCCCAGCTGGCCTACGCGCTGGCCGAGAAGGAGTACCGCGCGGCTGCGGACCTGGGCGCGGTGAACGAGCATGTGGCCAAGCGCCTTGCCGAGTGCAACATGAAGCTCGGCAACTCCGAGGAGGCCGAACGATGGTACGCCATCGTGGTGAAGTTCCTGAACCGCGAGCCGCGCGATCTGTACGCCTATGCGCAGGCCCTGAAGAGCAATGGCAAGTACGAGCAGGCCGAGGAGTGGATGGACCGCTACCTGGCCACGCGCCCTCCGGAGGGCGGGGCCCAGCGCAGCAACATCACCAGCTTCGCCCGCAAGTTCACCGACCAGCAGGAGCGCTTCACCATCACGACGTTGAACATCAACACGCCATACTCGGACATGGCGGCCACGTGGTGCGGCCCCGACCAGGTGATCTTCTCCAGCAGCCGCAACGAGAAGGTCGGCATCCAGCGCCGGGCGGCCTGGAACGACCAGCCCTTCCTGGACCTGTACCGGTCGGCCCGCCAGGCCGATGGGACGCTGGGCCCCCCCACGCTGCTGGAGGGCAAGGTGAACAGTGCCCTGCATGACGGCCCCGCAGTGTGCAGCACCGACGGCAGCACCATGTACTTCACCCGCAACAGCAGCGTGCGGAGCCGCAGCGGCATCACCCGGCTGGGGATCTACCGGGCGCGGCGCGTGGGCAACGAATGGGGCGGGGTGGACCCCTTCCTGTACAACAACAGCGAGTGCTCGGTGGGACACCCTGCGTTGAGCCCCGATGGCCGGCGCCTCTATTTCGTTAGCGACATGCCGGGTGGCCTCGGGGGCAGCGACATCTACGTGTGCCGCGACCTGGGCGGCCAGTGGGGCGAGCCGGAGAACCTCGGCCCGGTGATCAACACCCCGTACAACGAGGTGACGCCCTTCATCGCCGCCGATGGCACGCTCTACTTCAGCAGCGATGGGCATCCGGGCCTGGGCGGCCTCGATGTGTTCGCCGCGCCGCCCGCGGACGGGGACCGCTTCACCACGGCCATCAACGTGGGTGCACCGCTGAACGGCACGAAGGACGACCTGGCCTTCATCATCGACGCCACGGGGAAGCACGGGTACTTCAGCAGCAACCGGCCGGGCGGCATGGGCGACGATGACATCTACGCCTTCGTGATGCACAGCCCGCTGGAACAGCGCTACCTGTGCACCGGCGTGGTCATCGACGACGAGAGCGGCTCACCGGTGATCGATGTGGTCGTGGAGCTGCAGGACATGAGCGGCGCGGTGCTGGCCAGCACCAGCACCGATGCACGCGGCGAGTACTCGTTCGGGGTGCAGAAGGACAAGGAGTACCGCGTGGTGGCCCGCATGAAGGGCCGTTACGAAGGCAGCCAGCACCTCAGCACCGAGCAGATCGAGAACCAGCAGATCGTGGCGCGGGACATCCACCTGGTGCCCGATGCCGGGGTATGGTTGCGGGGCGCGGTGCGCTACAAGGACCGGCTGGGCTTCATCGAGGGCATGACGGTGAGCGTCGTGAACCTCACCAGCTTCTATTCCGAGAGCCAGGTGACCGGCGAGGGGGGCGACTTCAGTTTCAGGCTGCAGGCCAACGAGGAGTTCGAGGTGCTCTTCGAGAAGCCGGGCTATTACAGCCGCAGCGTGTCGGTCTCCTCCATCGGCATCCGCAACAGCGTCATCGACCTCAACGCGGCCTTCGACCTCAGCTTCGAGCCCGTGGAGCTGGGCCGACCGGTGCGTCTCAAGTACATCAAGTGGCCCGATGACAAGAGCCTGTCGCTGGACCCTGTGGCCCGCACCGAGGTGGACCAGCTGGCCGAACGGCTCAAGGTGAACCCCGCGCTGCATGTGGAGCTGGCGGTGCACGGCGATGCGCGCGGTGATGGCGAGGCGCAGCTCAGGCTCACGCAGAAACGTGCGCAGGCCATCGTGGACCAGCTCGTGACCAAGGGCGTTCCGAAGGACCGCGTCACCGCCAAGGGATACGGCGGCATGCGCCTGGTGAACCATTGCGTGCCCGGGGTGCAGTGCACCGAGGCTGAACATGCCGAGAACCGTCGCGTGGAATACACCGTCACCGAGATCCGACCCTGACCATGCACACCTCCATTCGCCTCCTGTTCGCGCCGCTCCTCCTGTCCATGTCGGTGTCCCTGCACGCGCAGGAGGCCGGCGTGGAGTGCGACCCGGCGCGGTTCGCCAAGGTCATCGCCGACAAGGCCGGCCAGGTGCTTGATGTGCGCACGCCCGAGGAATGGGCCACCGGGGTGATCGCCGGAGCGCGCTTCATCGACTTCAACGCCGGCGGCTTCAAGTCCGCCGCTGCGGCCATGCTGGACAGGACGAAGCCCGTGTTCGTCTACTGCGCGGCGGGAGGTCGCAGCTACCGCGCGAGCAAGCAACTCAAGGAGCTCGGCTTCGCCGAGGTGTACGACCTGGTGGGCGGCATGGGCGCCTGGAAGGAGGCGGGCATGCCCACCGTGCCCTACGCCAGGGACGCGAAGCGGTAGCCCGCATCCCGCCAGTGCTTCAGCGCTTCGGGTAGCACCACGCGCAGCCGGTCGGCCGCTTTCGGCGCATCGTGGAACACGACGATGGAGCCCGGGCGCGCCAGTCGCAGCGTACGGTCCAGGCACTGCTGCGCGGTGCAGCGGATGTCATAGTCGCGCGAGAGCACATCCCACATCACCACACGGAGGCGGCGCCGCAGGGCGAGGAGCTGGGCCGGTGTGAGGCGGCCGTAAGGGGGGCGGAAGAGCATGCCGCCCACCACGCGCTGGCCGCGCAGCACGTTGCGCAGAAAGGCCCTCTGCGGAGTTCGCCAGCCGTCGGGGTGGTCCCAGGTGTGACCGCCCACGGCATGACCGTCGGTCCGCATGCGCTCCACCAGGTCCGGGCGTGCGGTGGCGCGATCGCCCCGGCAGAAGAAGGTGGCGCGGGCATCCACGGCCGCCAGTTCGTCCAGCACCCACGGGGTCAGCTGCGGGTCGGGCCCGTCGTCGAAGGTGAGGTACAGCACCCGGTCACGGGCCGGCATGCGCCACAACGCCCCCGGCATCAGCGCACGCAGCGGCCAGGGCGGGCGGGCGGTCACCACGGCGGTCAGAAGCGCATCTTGCTGGTCTTGCGCCCGGCGCTCTCCAGCTCCATCAGCTTCTGCTCGTAGGCCTCCTCGGCGGCGTCCATGCGTTGCTGCAGGCGGTCGGCCAGCTCCTGCTGCTTGTGGATCACCTTGGCGGTGGTGACGATGCGGTCCATCACCGCGTGGGTGATGGCCATCTCGTTGCTCACCTTCTCGGCGAAGCGCGGCTCCAGGCTGGTGTACCAGGCGAGGTTCTCCTCCATGATGGTGAAGAGCCGCTCGGCCAGTTCGTTCGCCTTCTCCGTGCCGCCGGCCTTGTAGAAGGACTCGATCACCGGCAGCATGATGCGGTCGAAGGGCACGTTGCGCTCGGGCATCTTCTCCATGGTGAGGTTCAGCACCTTCAGCGCGTCCTCCTTGCGGCCCTCGTCGGTGAGCGCGTCGGCCAGGCTGCTCAGCTGCAGGCGCAGGTTGGTGGTCATGCGCAGGATGTTCTCATCCAGGTAGATGTCCTCCTGGCTGTCCATGTTGCCCCACACGAACTTGTTCATCACGTTGTCGAACATCACGTCGGTGCCCACGCGGCCGCTCAGGTTGGGGTTGTCGTTCTTGGTGAAGATGGGCACCAGGCGGTAGGTGAGGCCCTCCAGCTGGAAGTGGTTCTGCAGGCTCAGGTAGCTGTCCGGGCCCGTGGTGACGGCGAAGTAGATGGGGCGGTCCCAGTTGAAGTTGGCCAGCAGGTCGAGCACCATCAACTGGTTCTTCAGCAGCACCTGCTTGTTGATCTGCCAGTCCACGTTGTCCACGATCAGCGCGGTATCCTTCAGGGCCACGGTGCCGTTCTGCACCACCTTGGCGCTGTCCACCGGGATGCGGAACTTGTTGGTGGGGAAGTAGGCGTCCTTGGTGCCGCGCGAGAAGAGGGGTTGCATGTTGCGGTCGTTGGCCACGAAGTCCATGGCGGCCTTCACGTCCACGTACACGCCCTTCTGGTTCTGGCTGGGGATCACCGCCACGATGTCGCGGGTGCCCTGGCGGTACTTCTCGGGGGCCAGGCCGAAGGGCACCGGGGCGCTCTCGTAGGCCTGGCGGCGCATCTGATCGATGTACCAGTCGGTGTTCAGCAGGCTCAGGTTCACGATGCGGATGTCCGTGCGGATGCCCTCCACCTCCTGGGCGTACCACAGGGGGAAGGTGTCGTTGTCGCCGTTGGTGAAGAGGATGGCGTTGGGGGCGCAGCTGTTCAGGTAATCGCTGGCCAGGTCGCGCGCCGGTGTGCGGATGGAGCGGTCGTGGTCGTCCCAGGTCTCCGACATCATGTGCAGGGGCACCAGCAGGCCCAGGGCCGAGGCCAGCAGGGCGGGCACCCGTTCGCCGCGCGTGGCCTTGCCCAGCAGGTGGAAGAGCGCGAGCGCAGCGCCACCGGCCACCGCGAGGTAGAAGATGGAGAAGCTCACGGCGTGGTCGTCTCCGCTGATCGTCTCCACCAGGAACTTCAACAGGCCCAGACCCAGGCCGCCGCCCACGGCGTAGACCAGATCGCGCTGCGAGAGCGAGCGGGCCGCATCGAACAGGGCGTACACGCCCAGGCCGATCCAGATGGCGAAAGCGTAGAAGCTGCCCACGTAGGCATAGTCGCGCTCACGGGGCTGCAGGGGCGTCTGGTTCAGGTAGATCACGATGGCGATGCCCGTGAAGAAGAACAGCAGCATCACCACCGACCAGTCGCGCAGGTGGCGGAACAGCTGGTACACCAGGCCGATGACTCCCAGCAGCAGGGGCAGCAGGTACAGCTTGTTGTAGGCCTTGTTCCAGGTCATGCTGCCGGGCAGGTTCTTCTGGCTGCCCAGGCGCTGCTCGTCGATCAGGTCGATGCCGGTGAGCCAGTTGCCGTCCACGATGTTGCCGTGGCCCTGCACGTCGTTCTGGCGGCCGGCGAAGTTCCACATGAAGTAGCGCCAGTACATCCAATTGAGCTGGTAGTCCACGAAGAAGCGCATGTTCTCCCCGAAGGTGGGCTTGTTGATGATGGTGGGCTTGCCTTCGCGGTCGGTGGTGCGGATGGGGGTGCCCTTGAAGCGGCTCCAGGACTTGTACTCCTCCACATGGCCGCGCTGGTTGCTGTACATGCGGGGGAAGAGCATGGTGAAGCGCGGGTCGTACACCGGTTCGGTGCCCTTGCGCGGGTCGGTGATCACGTAGGCGTGGTCGATCTCGTGGCCGGGGTTGGCCTCCAGCCAGTGCTGGGCGGTCCAGCGGTCGTAGAACTGCTTCACCGGGCGGCCGCCCTTGGTGGCCTGCCAGGTGGCGGTGTACACCGGGGTGCCGTCCTCACGCTCGTTGCTGAGCTCGCTGTCCCAGAACTGGCCCAGCAGCAGGGGGCGGTCGCCGTACTGCTCGCGGTTCAGGTAGCTCAGCAGGTTGAAGACGTTCTCCGGGTTGTTCTCGTCGATGGGCGGGTTGGCGGTGCTGCGGATGACGATGAGGGCATAGGTGCTGTAGCCCACGATGATGACGGACACCCCGAGGATGATGGTGTTGAGGATGTCGCGGCCCTGGCGCTGGCTCCAGAGCAGGCCCCACACGATGAGGCCCACCAGCAGCAGGCCGTACACCAGGTTGCCGGTGTTGAAGGGCAGGCTCATGTCGTTCACGAAGCGCAGCTCGAACCAGCCGGCCGTCTTCACCAGGCCGGGGATGATCACCGCCTGGATGGCGCCCAGGATCAGCGCGCTGATCACCAGGGTCCACAGCACGCCCATCGGGGTCACCTTGTGCTTCTTGAAGTAGTACACGAAGGCGATGGCCGGGATGCACAGCAGGTTGAGCAGGTGCACGCCGATGCTGAGGCCCATGAGGTAGGCGATGAGGATGAGCCAGCGCTTGTTGTGGGGCTGGTCGGCCTCGCTCTCCCACTTCAGGATGGCCCAGAACACGATGGCGGTGAAGAAGCTGGAGAGCGCGTACACCTCGCCTTCCACGGCGCTGAACCAGAAGCTGTCGCTCCACGTGTAGGCCAGGCTGCCAACCAGGCCGCTGCCCAGGATGGCGATGGTGCGTCCGGCGGTGAGGGCCTCCCCGTCGCGCGTGGCCAGCTTGTGGGCCATGTGGGTGATGCTCCAGAACAGGAACAGGATGGTGAAGGCGCTGGCCAGGGCGCTGATCACGTTGATGGCCACGGGCACCTGCTCGGGGCTTACGAAGGCGCTGAAGGCGCGGGCCAGGATCATGAACAGGGGTGCGCCGGGCGGGTGGCCCACCTCCAGCTTGTAGGCCGTGGCGATGAACTCCCCGCAGTCCCAGAAGCTGCTGGTGGGCTCGATGGTGGCGATGTAGGTGATGGCGGCCACCAGGAACATGAGCCAGCCGGTGATGATGTTGAGGCGCTTGAAGTCCATGCGGGGAAAGGTCCGGGGGATGTTGGCCTGCCTACCCCCCACGGGATCAGGGGGTTCCGGCAAGGCGAGGGCGAAAGTACCGAAAGGTGGCCGGAGGGGGGCGTGCGTTGTGCTGCGACGGTGGGGCGGATGGGCGCTGAGGCCCCCTACCGGGGCCGCGGACCGTTCCCTTGTGCGGGGTTGGCCGTCAATGCCTACTTTTGCCGCGCTTTGGCGGAACCCCACCCCCGGAGCCCAGGTGCACCGATGGCCGATGGTGTAACTGGCAACACGTCTGATTTTGGTTCAGAAGAGTCCAGGTTCGAGCCCTGGTCGGCCAACTCTGAGTCCGGAGCCCCGCGATGAGCGGGGCTTCGTGTTGTTGGGCCGGACAGGGCGAGAAGTTCATCCCGCGTGGGGCGTGTTGGCGCCGCGGAGGGCGGGAAGCCCTGGTCGGCCAACGCTGAGTCCGGAGCCCCGCGATGAGCGGGGCTTCGTGTTGTTGGGCCTCCCTTGCCTGTCACGCATGACGGCAGGCCCACCAGCTCATTCCACCACCAATTTGGTTCCACTCAACCAGGTGTCCGGGGTGCTGAGGTGCAGGAAATAGAGCCCCGCAGGAAGAGCGGAGATCGGAAAGCTGGAACTGGACGCCGATGCAGGGAGCGGTTCCTCCATCACCAGCCGGCCATCGGCGCTGATGAGGCTGAGGCGCAGCGCTCCCTTGCGCAAGCCCTCCGGCAGGGCGATCCCTACGGTAACGCTGCCGCCGCCGGCCACCGGGTTGGGCCACACGCGCAGGGCATCCTTCAGGTTGGTGACCTGTGCGGTGATGCCGGTGACCAGGTCGCAACCCGGCTCCACGCAGCCCAGGCTGTCCACCTTGAGCACCCAGACATCTTGACTGAGGCCGGGCGGGTTGTTGCCACTGACGCTACCATAGGCCGCACCCACGGCCACGAAGCCGCCATCGGGGGTGGGTTGCACATCGCGCAGGGTGCCCTCGCCGTCGGCCATGAGGCTATCGTAGTAGAAGTACTCACGCATCCACAGGCTGTCACCCTGGCTGTTGGTGCGCAGCAGCAGGCCCTTGCTGTGCGGTATGCCGCCCATGGTCTGGTAGTAGCGCTGCCCGCAAGCGATCAGGTCATGGCTGCCGGGCACTTCTGCCAATGCAAAGAAGCCGGTGCCGAAAAAGGCGGTGCCGTAGGTCTTGTCCCATAGCTCGTTCCCAGACGTATCAAGCTTGACCAGGTTCGGCCAATGCTGTTGATCATTGCCACCACTATACTTGCCTGCAGCGTACGTGATGTTGCCGTCTGAGGTAGTAAGCACCGCTGCGTTAAAGGAGGTCTCAACAGGCAGTCCTCGAGGTTGCTGCCAGATCAAGTTCCCTACACTATCGGTCCGAACCACCCACTGCACCACATTGTTCAATGTCAATGGATACTCACCACCGATGCAATAACCACCATCAGCCAGGATGTCCACCGATGTGGCATAATCCAACCGGGTCGGGTGGCCGTAGGTTTGCCACCACTGTACGTTGCCTAAGCTGTCGGTCTTCAGGAGGAAGATGTCCTGGAAGCCGGTGGCGCTGGTCACTCCTGTGAGTATGAAGCCGCCATCGGGCGTGTTCTTGTGCTGGTAAGTGATCCATTCCATCGCACTGGGTAGGATCTCGATGTAAGACAAAGGCTCGCCACTGGAACTGAACCAGTACAAGGCAGTACGCATTGTATCCGTGGGGTCCACTGTAGTTCCAACAACACTTATGCGGCCATCGGGCAGAACGATGGAAGAGTTCGACCAGCCGGGGTAACCTGCTTTCAGTGGTGTGTCCAACCGGTAGGAAGCGAACTCGTTCCCGTTGTCATCGATCACCACGGTCATCAATTTCGAGCTATAGAAAAGTGAATCGATCCAAGGAGAGTTGCAGACCGCAATGAACTGGCCACTGGCATTCTGTTCGATCGCCCAAGCAAATTGTGCGTTGCCCGGAACGATCGGGTCATACCGGCGATTGAGCGTTTGTGCTGCTGCACTGGAGCCGAGGCTCCAGTGCAACACTGCCACAAGCAGCACACTGATGGAACGGTAGTCCATCGCTTAGCGCAATGCGATGAACCTGGCGCCGCTTACCAATATGCCATCGGCACGAAGTGTCACCGCATATAGCCCGCCATGGAGCAGGTCCTTTCTTAGTTCCACGATACCTCCGCTTCGCTGGAGCCTTTCGGAGAGGATCAATCGGCCCAGGGCATCTCGCACCTCCAACCAACCGGATTCCGCACCTTCGGGAAGCTGATAGGTCACATATACCTCCCCTTTGCTGGGGTTGGGGTACACACCCAGCCACTGCTGTGGCATCGGGGCCAGGGCGGCACGGCCACCCATGAACATGCGCGTGCCGTTGCCGGGCAGGATCATCTCGGCAGCTGGACGCTGGTTTTGCGCTGCGGCCAGCCATGCGCTGGCAGGTATGGCGCCTTGTTCCTCGGCTTGGTAGCGCTGTGTGTCGATCATCATGGTGCTCATTCCACGATCAGTTTCGTGCCGCTCAACCACGTGTTGCCATTGGTCAAGTGAAGGTAGTACAGTCCACTGGCCAAGCGACCCACATCCAGCACGTTCTCGCCGGGTACCACCGGGATGGCCAGCACCTCCTGGCCTTGGGTGCTCACCATATGTAGCCGCAATTCCTTCTGTAAGGAGCCTCCTTGTGGCAGGGTGATCTTCACCGTGGCTCGGTCTCTGGTTGGGTTGGGCCATACGCTGAGCGCATCTTTCAGGTTGGTAACCTGCGTGGTGATGCCCGTGATGATGTGGCAGCCCGGCTCTATGCAGCCCATGCTGTCCACGTTCACCACCCACACATCCTGGCTAAGACCCGGCGGGTTGTTGCCACTGATGCTACCATAGGCCGCACCCACGGCTACGAAGCCGCCATCGGGGGTGGGCTGCACATCGCGCAGGGTGCCTGCACCATCGGTCATCAGACTGTCGTAGTAGAAGTACTCACGCATCCACAGGCTGTCGCCCTGGCTGTTGGTGCGCAGCAGCAGGCCGACCCTGTATGGTATTCCTCCTATGGTCATGTACCATTTCTGACCGCAGGCGATCAGATCGAAAGAGCCAGGTACTTCGGCGACCGAAAAAAAACCTGTCCCGAATTCCGCTTCACCATACGTCTTGTCCCAGAGCTCATTTCCTGCCGTATCCAGCTTGACCAGATTGGGCCAATGCTGCTGGTCGTTACCACCACTGTACTTGCCTGCAGCGTACGTGATGTTGCCATCTGAGGTAGTAAGCACCGCTGCGTTAAAGGAGGTCTCAACAGGCAGTCCTCGAGGTTGCTGCCAGATCAAGTTCCCTAGACTATCGGTCCGGACCACCCATTGAACCACATTGTTCAATGTCAGTGGGTACTCACCTCCGATGCAATAACCACCATCTGGAAGTATGTCCACTGAAGTGGCATAGTCCGCGCGCGTCGGGTGGCCGTAGGTTTGCCACCATTGCACATTGCCCAGGCTGTCGGTCTTCAGCAGGAAGATGTCCTGGAAGCCTGTTGCACTGGTCACTCCGGTAAGGATGAAGCCGCCATCGGGCGTGTTCTTGTGCTGGTAAGTGATCCAGGAGCGGGAGTTCGGCAGGATCTCTACATGGTCCAACAGCATGCCTTGCTCACTGAACCAGTACAACGCGGTACGATTGGTATCGCCCGTTTGGTAGGTGCCGCCTGATACCACGATCCTTCCATCTTGAAGCACCGTAGAGCAGTTGGACCAGCCTACATAGGTTGCTCGGGCTGGTTTCCAAAGAGTGTCTTCGCTCAAAAATTGACCCGTGTCACCAAAGCGCTCCATACCCACGATGGAACTCCAGTAGAGGTTTGTAGTGGTATCAAGGTATTCTCCATTGGAGAACACCAGGATGTCTTCATCAGGGTTCTGTTCCACCGAAAATGCGAAGCGTGCGTATTGCCATCCGAAAGCATCATGGCGCACGTTGAACCCCTGTCCCAAGGCTGGGGACCACCAGATCGCGGTCCCCAACGTTGAGATTAACAGGAAGAAACGGCTCATTGCCATGCTCTACCGGAGTACTACCAACTTGGTGTGCGCCACATAGATGTCGTCCGCGTATAGCATCAGTACTACCGTTCCCGGCGACAAGCGTCCCTGGGAAAGATCCACTATACCACCCGAGCCGGAGAGTGACTTGTTGAGCAGTGGCCTACCTAATAGATCACGCAGTTCCAATCTGCCTTGTTCTGCGCCTTCGGGAAGCTGGTAGGTCACATATACCTCCCCTTTTGTCGGATTGGGATACACGCCCAATAGTTCCGGCAACGTCGCGCTGCTTGCACCCTTTCCGCCAAGGAACATTTTCGTGCCGTCGGAAGACAGGAGCAATTTTTCAGTTCTCATTCTATCATCAACTTAGTCCCGCTCAACCAAGTATCCGGTGTGCTGAGGTGGAGCATGTAGAGGCCGGAGTGGTAAGCTGAAATTGGAAAGCTGTACCTGGAAAGAAATGCAGGGAGCTGTTCTTCGCGGACCAACTTTCCATCGGCGCTGATGAGGCTGAGGCGCAGCGCTCCCTTGCGCAAGCCCTCCGGCAGGGCGATCACTACGGTAACGCTGCCACCGCCGGCCACCGGGTTGGGCCACACGCGCAGGGCATCCTTCAGGTTGGTGACCTGTGCGGTGATGCCGGTGACCAGGTCGCAACCCGGCTCCACGCAGCCCAGGCTGTCCACCTTCAAGACCCAGACATCCTGCGAGGCACCGGGTGGGTCATTGCCGCTCATGCTTTGGATCATGACACCAACAGCGGCGAAACCGCCATCTGACGTTGGGGTGACATCATTGAAGTACCCGATCCCGTCGTTCATTATGCTGTCCGTGTACCAATAATGCCGCAACCACAGGCTATCGCCTTGGCTATTGGTGCGGCACAGGAAACCATCGAAGAACGGGTTGATGGGAGTGCTATAACCGCAGGCGATCAGATCTCCACCCGGTACAATTTCCTGCACATCCAAGATCAGCGCACTATGTGTGGCCACATCATATTCTTGGGACCAGAGTATGCTGCCGGTGCAATCCACCTTGACGAGTTGCGGCCTTTGATCGGTGCCATTGCCAGTTGGTCTACCACTACCATATACGAAGCTGCCATCGGAAAGCGCGAATAGATGCGCCTGCCCCAGATCTTGATACTGAGTGCCATTGGTAAAGGACCAGATCTCATTCCCAAGGCTGTCCACCCGCAGCAACCAGGGGTCCCACGAGTTGTTGCCCACCCCTTTCACGCCGCCGATGTAATAGGTGCCTTCCGGTGCGGGTTCGACGCTCCAGAAATAGTCGTCGTAGGTAGTGGTTCCGAAGAGTTGCGACCACTCCAGTTGCCCGGCACTGTCGGTCTTCAGGATAAAGGCCTGAATGTCATTCCCAATGAGCGCATCACCGACCAGAACGAAGCCATCGTCATGGGCTTTGTTCATCTGCCTTACGATGTATTGTGGTAAAGCCTCTATCTCCGCGTATGTAATTGCAAGGCCGCTCGCATTGAACCAATACAAGGATGGAAGACCAACCAAGCTCGTGTCCACTGAATTTCCTCCGATCACGAATTTACCGTCGGGTAATTGTACCATTGATCGACTGCGTCCATTATAGGTTAGCTTATCAGGCACATCGATGTGGGAAACTGAGACATAGCCACCACTGCCATCCAGAATCAACAGGTTAGTGGTTGAACTCCAATAAAGGGAGTCATAGATCCACCC